>CACXUB010000025.1:6753-29906 GCA_902770735.1 uncultured Bacteroidota bacterium
CTCCGTGCCGAGGCGCGTTTGGCGGCGTCGATGGCAATCAGCAGCTCGATGATGTTGTCCGCCGGCGAAAATGTCGGCTGGATGATGAACACATCGCGCCCGCGAATCGTCTCATTGTAATACACCTGAATTTCGCCGTCCTTGAACTGCAAAATATCCACTGACAACAACGGCTTGTGCAGGAAGTCTGCAATCTTCTTTGCCAACTCAGGGTTCGCCCGACCGGCAACCAATACGTAATCGTGATCCATATTTACCTGATATTTAATGTTTTAACTTTCTCCATTTCCGACAAGCAAAAGTAGTCACTTTATACGTATCCGCCAAAAAAAGATATTATTAGTTATTAACATTTGAACATCTTCCTTGATAGCCCTGCAAGGGCGACACGTGTCAACCCAGGGTGAACGAAGTGAGCCCTGGGGCATATGTAAACGAAGTGAGCCCTGGGACACATGTAAGCCTATGGTGAACGCAGTGAGCCCTGAGAATCAATGTCCATCAAGCAGCATCGATTCCAATTCGGATTCCGATTTCCCCAGAAGTGTGAGATATTGTTGGAACACCGGCGTGAGGGAATCGTTGGGGAAGCGGATGATGAAGTCGCGGTATTCGGATTCCGCGCTGCGCCAGTCGCCGAGGATGTCGTCATACACGATGGCACGCTGCCAGTAGCAGAGACGCGCCTGCTCATGCGCGGGAAACAGTTCCTGGAAACGGTTGAAGATGGCGAGCGCCCGCTTGGCGTACCGGGCGCGGAATTCGGGGCTTTTCGCCGACTTGGCCAGGATCATGCTGCCCACACCGGCACGGTAGAGCATGTCAGGGGCGAGCGTGTCCTGCGCGTGCGACTCCGCGAAAGCCTCCGCCCGGTCGATGAAAGTGCCGAACGCCGCCGTGTCAATACGCCCGCACGCCGCATACAACGAATCCGAGTAATGGTACGCCGCCAGCATGGAATCCGCCTCCGACTGCACCGACTTGTCCACGTTGTTTTTACTGCCACACGCCGCCAACAACACCACAACCACCACTATCGCAAATAACTCTCTCATCATTAAACCACTCTAACCCTTAACCGTTACTTCTTCGTTTTATACGCCGGATGCACCTTCCCTCCCGCAATGTCGTTGAGCTGCCGTTTCAGCACCATCTTCTTGATCGGCGAGAGGTTGTCGGTGAAGACTTTGCCCTCCAGATGGTCGTACTCGTGCTGGATGATGCGGGCCAGGACCCCGTTGATGTCGCAGTCGTGGTATTCTCCGTTCTCGTCGTAGTAGGTGATGTGGATGTCGGACTTGCGGATCACCTCTTCGTTGATGCGGGGCAGACTGAGACAGCCCTCTGCGAAGGGAGTGTCGGTGCCGAAGCGGTCGGTGATGGTCGGGTTGATGAAGGCCCCCTTGAACGGCTCATGATCGGGATAAACCTCCTTATACGGGGCGGAATCCACCACGAACACGCGGACCGACTTGCCCACCTGTGGAGCGGCAAGTCCCACACCTTCCGCATGATACATGGTTTCATACATATCGCTGATGAACGTTTTCAAAGTCGGGTCGTTCAAATCGATTTCCGTGGCCGTCTTGCGCAGCACGGGGTTGCCATAAAGGTAAATCGGTAATATCATTGCTGTTTGTCTCTTAAATGAATCAAATCTTGTTGTTCCAGATACGACTGCAGAATGATGGCCGCGCTCATCTTATCGACGTTGGCCTTGTTCTGGCGGTCCTTTTTCTTCATCCCGATGTCAATCATCGTCTGGAAGGCGATGCGGGAGGTGAAACGCTCGTCAACGCGGGCGATTTCGGTGCCGGGGGAGATTTTCGGCAGTTCTTTGCGCAGCCGGTTGACGAACGGCTCGATGTAGCGGCACGACTCCGACGGGGTGTTGTCGAGCTGTTTCGCCTCGCCGACGACTACCACGGAGACGTTCTCTTTCTGAAGGTAATCTTTCAGAAAATCAAAGGCTTGCGCCACGGGGACGGTCTCCAGTGCGTGCGCACAGATCCCCAGTTCGTCGGTGACGGCGAACCCCACGCGTTTCTGCCCGTAATCAATAGCCAATACTCTTCCCATACCTGGAATTTACGGCCGCAAAAGTACACATTTTTTCGGTTTAAGGTTTAGGGTTTAATTCAACCAAAAAAGGGCACCATTTCGGTGCCCTTTGGATATCTGTATCGCAAGAATTTACTTGACGATGATGCGGTCGATGACAATCTTTCTGTCCTTGGCAGCCTGCAGACCATAGACAGTCTCGCGCACTGCGTTGGTGGAGAAGCTGTGGTTGACCTGGCCTTCCGGAACCTTGTGGATGATGAGACCGGACTTCGAGCCGTTGATGTACGGAGCCAAGAAGCCGCCGTGTGCCTGCGACATGTAGTTGAGGACGCTCTCGATACGACGGGCGGAGAGGTGCTTGTTGTAGTCGCTGTTGCTCAACGGGCTGGCGAAACCGCTGATGGTGAACTCAACCTGGTGGCCGTCCTTAAGCGCTTCCACGATGAAGTTGGTCATCTTCACAAGACGGTCGTGGCCGGTTTGGATGGAGTCGTTGAAGAAAGCCTGAACGGCGTTCTCGGCGTTGGTCTTCTGCGCGCCCGTGAGGCCCTTGCCCGCGCTGGTCACGTAGTTGCTCTTGGCAGCCATGTAGTTGTTGTACAGACCCATATATTCCGTGTTGGTAGTCTCCTGCTTGGTGCGGGGATCCGGACGGTCGTTCTCGAAATAGAGGGTGATGGGTTTCATCAGATCTTTCTTGATCTCTTCCATTTCGGCTTTCTTCTTTTCAGCGGCGATTTCCTCTTCATAGATGAAAGTCACGGGGATTTGGATGATCATGTCCTGCGGCTCACAGCTTTGGGCGGCGGGGATCATCTTGGGGAAGGATTTCACCACGCGGAGAGCCTCGTTGTCGAACTCCTCATAACCGGAGCTGCTGACCACCTCGATGTCCGTCAAGGTGCTGTCCTTCAGAACCTTGGCCTGCACCGTCGTGGTGCCGGAGATTTTCTGGTTCTTCAGGTTGACCGGATACTTTTTGGTTTTGTTGATGTAACGGCACATCGCCTTGTTTCCACCCTTGAAAGTGGGGAGGGAAAGGGCGGCGGTAGGCGCAACATGCTGTCCGTTGGAATCAGCGAACACAATGGCGAAGCCCGTCTTCTGGCCGCGCTGACCATAGATATTGCCTTGGTCACACTGAGCATAACCCATTGTGAAACAAGCCATTAACAAAGCCATGGCCACAAATTTCATTGAGGAAAAGTTACTTTTCATATCTATACTATTTTACATTATATTCCAAGGCGCAAAGATACATTTTTTCTTTATATGCGCAACAAAATATTTTTTTTATTTTGTTTATAATACGGAACACAGCGGGATAGGTTACACGAGAAAGGGCGCGACTGTACCGGCGGCGGAGAGAATTCACGCACACACCGTCTTCGGCAGAAGCATCGCGCAGTGGTCGATGATGTCGGTGGCATACTCGAAACCAGCATCGCAGACTTTTTTGCTCCTGTTGCCGTCGTAACCCATGTAAAGGTGCATGGTTTCATAGCCTATGCTCACTGAATTCAGCAATTTTTTGTCGCGTTTGGCGACAGCCATCTTATACTTGTCTATTGAAGGCCGGCCTTTTCCCGTGCGCACGTGAAACACTGCGTCAAGGGCGATGAGACAACCTTTCCAAAGGTAGTCTCCGGCCGCCTTGATGTATTTGCTGTCGGTGTAGCTTTTCAGTTCCGGGTCATAGTTTGCCTTCTGGATGACCTCTTCAGCATTGGCCACGTATCTCTGAGCCTCTTCAATGGGATCTTTATTTTCCATAATCTCTTCGTTTTATTTTCAGGTTGCAAAGATACAACAAAAGAAAGCCTTTGTCAAGACTTTTGAGAAAAATTTTATTCGCTGAAAATCAAGACATTGCTTCTAAAGCGCACAATAATTTAACAATCGATTGTTAAATTTATTTTCCATTTTCGCATGGTTTTCGAACTTTTCGCATATTTTCGCAATTCTATTTCTTAATTGCGAAAACACACGAAAACAGCGAAAACGATGCGAAAACCCAACTACGCCACCTTGAACTTTGAAACTTGAAACCTACATAAAGGGCGCGACTGCTCCGGCCACGCCCTCTTTGTTTCAAGTTTCAGGTTTATTCCAGAACGCGGGGGCGGCGCGCGGCATAACCGAGGAACTTGGCACCACTGGAATACGGCTGAGCCTCGGACACGGGCTCATCCCTCAAGCATCGTACCGAACGACCATACTTCAGGGCGTCGTACACAAAGGTCACCGCATCATACGTAACCAATCCGAAACGGATGAGATACCCCTTGGAATCCGAACCCAGCTGGGTTGAAGAAGACCAGAAGTGCGCATCTTTACCCGGATCAAATTCGTGCCCACCCAAACCAGTAACTGTATCTATGTTGCCGCCAAGATTATCATACCAAGCACCGGCAGGGATGGCGGAGAAATAGGAGGCGTCGTTAAGATAGTCTGGAACCTGATATTGCGGGCTGCACGGTCTGGCAACGGGATCGTGATGAATGGTATATGTTATGGGGGGCGTTTCAACACTATACCAGAAATTCCGGGAAGCCACCGCTTTGGCCAAATTAGAATTGTCGTTGTCGCACCAATATTCGGGACGCGCTTTCAGATAATTTATGAAATCATTCCAATCGTTCGCGTCCGGCACATGCCAACCCTCGGGGCAAAGGCTGTCGCGAACGGCGGCATATCCGTTGTAGTAGAAGCCGAAGATGGAGTCCGGAGCGGTGGCCAGCTTCACAACACTGTCAGTGGTTTTATCAGTATTGCTCAACCGATAGTAGGCGGGAATCGTCGATCCGATCTGAGTGGAGATAGGACTGCCCTTACGATATTTCGTGGTGCGCAGGTTGGTCTTGGCCCAGCACTGGCTGCCGACCTTCACCGTCTGATAGTGGTTGCCGTCGGCATCGGTCATGGTGCCGCAGGAGACTTCCGGATGGTTGGGGGTGGTGAAGGAGCGAATCTCTCCGCGTTCGGTTCTGTTGCCGTATTGGACAAACACCTGATAGTCGTATTTCGTGTTTGGCGTAAGGCCGGTGAGCGTATAGGTCATCTCATCCGCGCCGGAATAATACACGGTGTCATATTCGTAAACCCCATGGCTCTTCTTCCACACAAATCCCTTCGCCGTCAAGGTGACATTGTTAGGATTGTGGACCGTACCGTAAACCTTAGCCGACGTCAGTGTGATGTCCGTCACGCTATCCGTCGTCGCGGAAACAAGAGGCGTGGTGAAGGAACGTTCGATGCCATATACGGTCCTGCCTTCGTACTTGACGTACGCTCTGAAGAAGTACTTCGTGCTGGGCGTGAGATTTCCGAGAGTCGTGGTTAATTCCGTACCGCTGACTATCGTGGGTGCATATTCGGAATTCGCACCTTCCTTCCATTCAAAACCCATCTCGGTGATGGCCACGTTGTTGGGATTTTCGACGGTGCCATAGAGCTTGGCCGACGTGGGGGTGATACTCGTGACGGAGTCGGTTGTAACGGTCGGCAAAACAAATGCCTGATACTCCTCATCACAGACGCAGCGGACAGAAAGGAGAACGCTCTTTGGCATATATTCACTTTCACTTAATAGTAATTCAGCATAATATCTTGATAATGCGTAGTAGTTGGGGTTATGATTATCGTCGCAAGGCTTTGCCATCCAGAAATTAGCCAAAACCTCAACATAATCGGGGTACGGCGATCCATAACTGAGATAACCGGCAGGAACAGCGGAAAAGCCAGAAGCATTGTTGTTCTCCGGATTTTTGCCTATTGAGCAATCGTCCGTATTTGGAGCCCATAACAGACTATCCGCCAAAGCTTTGGCAATATAGGCCGGATCGGAGCCACAGTACTCGTAAGTTCCCAGATAGCTTTTAAGCGTTATCCAGTCCTCTTGGGTAGAAACATGCCAACCTTCGGGACAAAGTTTGCTATCCCCCGTGTCGGCTGCAGCATACCAGTTATAGTAAAACCCAAATGTCAAATCCGAATAGGTGGGAATGTCTTCGAGGATGTCTTGGACAACTTCAGGAGAGAGGCGTGAGAAGGAAGCGGAAGAGGATTGTCCGGGATCAACATTCTCAGGAATGGCATTGCCGTTGCGGAACCTGGTGGTGCGCAGGTTGGTTTTGGTCCAGCATCGGCTGCCGATTTGAACAGTCTCGTAGCGGTTGTTGCTGGCATCCTTTATCTTTGAGGTGCCGCAGGAGAAGGGCTCCGGATCAGGCGTGGGAACGTCACCCTGGACGCAACGCACACTCGCACAAATACCAGTAGTATTTTCCAACTGGAGAATTTCATCGCAATGGCAGGGCAACTCGTAAATGGTGAGTCTCGGTGTACCCGTTGTCATTTCCACGGCCCAAAGATATCCTCCGGAGAGCAAGTCTTCGAAGCGGTTTGTCGCACCGTTACGGATGCCCGAGGGCACCCAGGAGAAGCCTGTGCTGTTGTCGCCGACAGCGATGACCCAGCCCGCAATGGTGCGCAGTTCGTCCGCCGTATAGTTGGCCTTCAGATACTCGAAATGCTCCTTGGTGGGCAGATACCAACCATCGGGACAAACGCCCTGTATGTGGCCGTCAGCATCCACGCTCCCGTCCTGCATCACAGCTGCCTCGTCGTAAAGACGACCGTAGGCAGCCACGTTCGCGGCTACGTCCGGGTGCTGCACGCTTTCGTATGCATACACGTGGCCGACGCTCACACACGACTCGGTAGCCAAATTCTTGGTCATCCAACAAACTCCGTGTAGGTTTACCGTCGGATAGGTGTAATCGTCGCAATCGTCCACAGTGCCGCAGCTGACGGGTTGTGCCTGAATTGCCGCACATAGACAGAATAAAAATAAAAACAAAAATGCAACCTTTTTCATATCAATATTTTAAGCCTAAAATTTTCACTTATATATCGCTTTCATTTTTTCGAAACGCAGCAGCCCCGTGGCGAAACCGAGCGCCAACGCGAAGAACGCCGAAATGACCAGCTGCCACAGCACGTGGACATGCAGGATGTTCGGGGAAAACCACACGGCAGGGACCAGCACCGCCATGAAGATCCCGCACCGCAGCCACGGCAGCGACCTCAACGGGATGCCGATGATGCGCACCGCGAGCAGGAACTGCAAGGCCGACACGACGAACTGCGTGCAGAAACTGGCCACCGCCGAACCGCACGCCTGCATACGCGGGATCAGCAACAGGTTGACCGTCACGTTGATGACAATGCCTACGACCGCGATGAGGTTCAGCACCTTCATGCTGCCGTTGGCCGTAAGCAACGTGCCGAACAGATAAGTCATGGAGATGGGTATCAACCCGAAAATGATCAAACGGAAGACCTCAACGCTGCTCGCTGCAATGTCCGGGTAGAACATTTGGATGACGGGCTCGCGATAAACGTACAAGATGACGACGGCGGAGACCGAGAAAAGGGTCAGCAACGAGAAACTGGTGCGGACCACCGGCACCACATCCTCCCGTTGTTTCTGCATCTTGGAGAAGAGCGGCAGCAGAATAACCGAGAAGAGGTAGGCTATCATCGCCAACGTGTCCATCAGCCGGAACGCCGAGGCATAGACGCCCGACTGCACGGCTCCGGTACCGTCCGGCAGCATCCGCTCCAACATCACCGAGTCGATGCGGTAATAGCACGCCATCAGGAAGGTGACGAGCGCGTAGGGCAGACTTTTCTTGATGATGACCACGAAAAACGGCCAATTCCACGTCAGCCGGCGCAAATGAGCCTTCCGCAACACGATGAAGAGCGCCGCAACGATGGTGATCAGGTACGCTACCGTCTGGCACCACACGAACCACTCGATACGGAACGGCTCATCGGTGATGTTGCCCCACAGCAGCAGCCCGCAAAACAGGATCATCAGCAGCTTGTCCGTGACGGAAAGAACGCTGTCGGTTTTGAACATCAGCAAGGCGGAGATGTTGGAACGCACATACAGCAGGAAGGCGTTCAGGAACTGGTTCAACCCGATCCAAAAGAGCAGCCTGAGCTGGATTCCCCGGTAACCGATAAGCAACGCAACCGCGAAAATCACCGCGAAATAGACCACGCCGAGCAATAGCCGCAAGATAATGTAACTCGACAAATGCTTGTCCAACAGTTGGTTGTTCCGCGCAATGTTGCGGTTGTTGAAATTGGTGGTCCCCATGTCCAACACCATGTTGAACAAAAGGGTGAAATTGAGGATGGAGAAATAGATTCCGTAATTCGCCGCGCCCACGCTGTTCTGCACCCCCACATCCACGCCAAGCATCCAGAACGGCTTGACCAAGAGGTTCAGAAAGATGAGCAGACAAAGGTTGAATACGAAATCCTTCTGTTTCACGTTGGCTATTAGCTATTAGCTATTGGCTGTTGGCTAAAAGCTAATAGCTAATAGCCAAAAGCCAAAAGCTAAAACACGATATTCACAATTTTCTTCGGCACAATGATCACCTTTTTGGGGGTGGCGCCTGCGAGCCATTTCTGCACGTCGGGGCTCTCAAGCACCTTCGGCTCGATGTCCTTCGGACCGAAATCGGCGGGGAACGACATCTTCAGGCGCATCTTGCCGTTGAAGGAAACCGGGTAGAGGTACTCGTCCTCCACCATGTGTTTCTCATCGTAAACCGGATAGGAGGCTTTCAGGATGGACTCCTCATGTCCGAGCAGCGACCAGAGTTCCTCGGTGATGTGCGGCGCGTAGGCTGACATCAGGACGCAGAGAGGCTCCAAGACGGCACGTTTGGCGCACTTGGCATCGCCCAACTCGTTGACGCAGATCATAAACGCACTCACCGCCGTGTTGAAGGAGAAACGCTCGTTGTCCTCTTCAATCTTCTTGATGGTCTTGTGCAGCGATTTCCACTCGCCCTTGGTCGGTTCCTCGTCGGTGACACGGAAATTGCCCTCACCATCGAAGTAGAGTTTCCAGAACTTGCGGATGAAACGGGAGACGCCCTCAATGCCGTTGGTGTCCCACGGCTTGGCCATCTCGACAGGTCCGAGGAACATCTCGTACATGCGCAAGGTGTCCGCGCCGTACTTCTCCACCAAATCGTCGGGATTCTGCACGTTGTATTTGGACTTGGACATCTTCTCGATTTCCCAGCCGCAGATGTACTGTCCGTTTTCGAGGATGAACTCCGCATCCTTGAAGTCGGGCATCCAGTTCTTGAAGGCTTCGATGTCGAGAACGTCGTTACGCACAATGTTGACATCCACATGGATAGGTGTGGTCTCGTACTCTTTGCGGAGGTTGAACGACACGAACTTGTTGGTGCCGACGATACGATAGACGAAATTGGAACGGCCCTGGATCATGCCCTGGTTGATGAGTTTCTGGAAGGGTTCGTCCTTGCAGCTGATGCCGAGGTCGAAGAGGAATTTGTTCCAGAAGCGGGCATAAATCAAGTGGCCGGTGCCGTGTTCCGCGCCGCCGACGTAGAGATCGACATTCTGCCAATACTCGTCGGCCTCTTTGGAGACCAACGCTTCACCGTTCTTCGGATCCATATAGCGCAGGTAGTAGGCGCTGGAGCCAGCGAATCCGGGCATGGTGCTGTACTCGCGTTGATAGCCGTTGTACGTCCAATCCTTGGCGCGGGCCAACGGCGGCTCGCCCGTCTCGGTGGGCAGGAACTGATCGACTTCGGGAAGCACCACAGGCAGTTCGGACTCGGGAACAGGATAAGGCATTCCATCCTTGTAGTAAATCGGGAACGGCTCGCCCCAATAGCGCTGACGGCTGAATATGGCGTCGCGAAGACGGTAGTTGACCGTGCCGTAGCCGATACCCATAGCCTTGATCTTCTCGATCACCGCCTTGCCGGCCTCCTTGACCTTCATGCCGGTGATGAAGCCGGAGTTGACGCTCACGCCGGTCTTGCTGTCCATGGACTCCTCCCACGTGTCGGGGTCGCTGGTCTCGTCCACGGCGGGCGCCACCACCTGACGGATGGGCAGGTTAAAATGGCGTGCGAAGGCGAAGTCGCGGCTGTCGTGGGCGGGCACGGCCATGATGGCGCCGGTACCGTAATCGCTCAGCACGTAGTCGCTGACCCAGATCGGGATACGCTCCTCGGTGATGGGATTGATGGCGAACGCGCCGGTGAAGACTCCGCTCACCTTCTTGACCTCCGCCTGGCGTTCGCGTTCGGAACGGTTCTTGGCCCACGTCACGTAAGCCTCCACCTCAGCCTTCTGCTCCGGCGTGGTGATATGCTCAATCATCTCGTGCTCAGGGCATAAGACCATGAACGTCACCCCGAAAATGGTGTCCGGACGGGTGGTGAAAATCTCGAAGGCCGTCTCACTCTCGACCCCTTCGACATTGCCGCCCATGTAGATTTTCTTCCAATCCAACTGACCTTCTTTGGCCAACGGGAACCAGACGGCAGCGCCTTCGCTGCGACCGATCCAGTTGCGTTGGATTTCTTTCAGCGAATCGGTCCAATCGACCTTGTCAAGGCCCTGGAGCAGGCGTTCGGCGTACGCGGAGACGCGCAAGATCCACTGTTTCATCAGTTTGCGCTCCACGGGAAAGCCGCCACGCACGGAGAGGCCGTTCACGACCTCATCGTTGGCGAGCACCGTGCCGAGTTTCGGGCACCAGTTCACCCACGTGTCGGCGAGGTAAGCCAAGCGGTAGTTCATCAGGATCTCCTGACGCTCCTTCTCGGAAGCAGCGTTCCACTCCTCGGCGGTGAACTCCATCGGCTTGGTCTGCGCCACGTCCAACCCTTCGGTGCCGTTGGCGGCGAAAGCCTCCTCCAACTCGGAAATCGGACGGGCCTGGTTCGCCTGGTTGCAATAATAACTGTTAAACAGCTGGATGAACGTCCATTGCGTCCACTTGTAGTAGTCGGGGTCGCAGGTCTTGAACGAGCGGTCCCAATCGAACGAAAAACCGATTTTGTCGAGCTGCTCGCGATAGCGGTTGACGTTCTTCTCCGTCGTGATGGCAGGGTGCTGACCGGTCTGGATGGCGTACTGCTCGGCGGGCAGGCCGAAAGCGTCGTAGCCCATCGGATGCAACACGTTGAAGCCCTTCTGCCGTTTGTAACGGGCGTAAATATCCGAGGCGATATAACCCAGCGGATGCCCCACATGCAAACCCGCGCCCGACGGGTACGGGAACATGTCCAGCACGTAGAATTTCGGTCTGGTTTTGTCTATTTCTGTTTTATACAGGCCTGTTTCTTTCCATTTCGCCTGCCATTTCTGCTCGATTTCTCTGAAATTGTATTCCATTATGGTTTAAGGGTTATGTTAAGGGTTAAAGGTGTAGAAACGCATATTTCGCGTCTCTACACCCTTATTGTCCATTATTTATTATTCACAACAATTTTACGGGATTCCACTCTCCTACCCTTCTCGTTGAGGAACTGCACGGTGTAGTGGCCGTTGGCGAAGCGGGTGCAGTCGATTTCGAGATGCGTGTCGTCGCAATCGGCCTGATAGACCAGACGGCCGGTTTCATCATAGAGGCGCACCATGCGGACATCCGTCGCATCCTCCAGGTCGATGTAGAGCGACTGGTGGACAGGGTTCGGATAGAGCGTGACCGTAGCCTGTGACGGGTGGTCCTCGATGCCAACGTTACAGTACAGTTCGATAGACGTTTCCCTGTAACCGCAGCTGTTGATACCGCGGGCGGTAAGGGTGCCCGTGCCGTTGGTCGTCACATTCAAGGTCACATTGCTGAAGTTCGGATTCGAGATCGTCCAGTGCGTATTGGAAACACGCCACTCGTAATTGCTCACATACTGCGGGTTGTTGATGGAGAAATATTGGTTGCCGTATTGCGTGATATTGGGGTTGCCGTTGATCGTGTCGAGGCGCGGCAGCGGGTTGACCGTCAACATCAGATTGACGATACTGTCGCAACCATTGACTGTCTGCAACTCGCGGGTGAAGACGAGCGTGCCGGCCGTATCCAACGGGGCAATGTCGAAACCGTACTGCGAGAAGGGCTGTCCCTCACACACGGTGCCCGTGACCGTCATATTGTAGGTCGGGAGCGTCGTGACCAAGTGCTGACCCTCGGTGAAACAGCCGTTGGCACCCGTGACGGTGACCGTATAGAGGGTATTGTCGGGAACCACCTCCACCGACTGCGTGGTGTCGCCGGTGCTCCAGAGGAACTGCACTGCATCGGAGGAAGCCACGAGAACGGTGGTGTCGTTCTGGCACAGGTCATTCACACCGATGATGTCCAACGTCGGAGCGGCCAGTTGGGCCACATTCGCGCTGGCAGTCTTTGAACAGCCGTAGTTGTTGGTGGCGGTCACCGTATAGACACCGCCCTCACTGATGGTGGTGTGCGTGCCCGTGTCGCCGTTGCTCCACACATAGCTGTTATCGCCGTTGACGTAAAGTACTTCGTTGGTGTTCTCACAGATGGTGCCGACAGAGAACAAGGTGAACACCGGGACAGGATTGTCAACAACGGTTGCAGAAGCCACCGCCTGACAGCCGTTCACGGAGGTGACCGTCACCGTGTAAGCTCCTTGTGCAGAAACATTGATACTGTTCGAGGTCGCGCCGGTGCTCCACAAATATGTAGTAGCGTCGGAAGAGGTAAGCGTCGTGGTGTCACCGTGGCAGATCGACAAGTTGCCGGAGATAAAGGCTGCGGGAGCGTTCTCCACATTCACCACCTTGCTGACGGTGGAGCTACATCCATGAACGTCATAACCAATGACATTGTAGGTGGTCGTCTCGGAAGGCATCACCGTGATGGCCGCGCCGCCCTCGCCCGTGCTCCAAAGGTAGGTCGAAGCGCCGGAAGCCGTCAACGCCGCCGTAGCGCCTTGACAAATCAAGCTCGAACCGCTGATGCTGACCGTCGGGTTATCCCAAACGACAACCGTCACGGAATCCGTACGCACACAGTTCAAAGAGTTGGCCACACTCACATAGTAAACGCCCGGTTCGGAAACCGTAATGGAATTGCTGTTGCTGCCAGTGCTCCACTGATAGGTGTTGCCGCCAGCGACAGTGATCGTGGTGCTCTGACCCTGGCAGATGGAGGTGCTTCCGTTGAAGATGACGGAAGGCAACACATTCACCACAACAGTTGCGGACGACACCGACGTACAGCCGAAATCGTTGAAAGCGGTCACCGTGTAGGTGGTGTTGATATTCGGGAACACGGCAATGTCCTGCGTGTTGGCGCCGTTGCTCCACTGGTAGGAAGTTCCGCCCATGGCCGTCAACACGGTGGATTGGCCGGAACAGATGGTGCGTTCACCGAGTATCTGCGCCACAGGAAGATCTTCCACGTTCACCACTTTCTGCACGGTGGTGGAACATCCGTTCAAGTCATAACCAGTGACGCTGTAGGTGGTGTTGGCGGCAGGTGCGATGGAAATCTCCGCGGAGACCTCGCCGGTATTCCACTGGTAGGAGTTGGCACCGGTGGCGGTCAACGTGATAGCGCTGCCTGCACACACATGGTTGCTGCCCATGATTTGGACGACAGGTTTCGGATTCACCTTCACATAGATGGAATCAACCTTGGAACAGTTCTGGGAATTCGTGGCGGTCACATAGTACGTGCCGGTGGTCGCGATGTTCACGTTGCCGGTCTGCGCACCCGTGGACCAAGTATAGGTGCTGGCACCCACCACCGTGATCGTGGTGGTGTTGCCGGAACAAATCGTGGTGTTTCCGTTGAAGGTCAGCTGCGGAAGCGGGTTCACCGCAACCGTGACGGCAGAGCTTGCCATACATCCGTATGCGTTCGTCGCCGTCACCACATACGACTGGGTGGTTTCCGGGGTGACCACCACACTGCTGATGGTGTCGCCTGTGCTCCAAGCGTATGCCGTACCGCCCGTGGCGGTCAAAGTGGTGGACTGTCCGGCACAGATGGTCTTCGTGCCGAGGACTTGGATCACCGGCAAAGCCTCCACATTCATCACGCGGCTCACCGTCATGCTGCACCCGTTGGTATCATAGCCCGTCACCGTGTAGGTGGTGGACACCGACGGGGTGACCGAGATGGACGGCGTGATCTCCTCAGTATTCCAGAGATAGGTGTTGGCACCGGAAGCCGTCAGCGTGGCGATACTGCCGGCGCACACATAACTGTTGCTGGTGATTTGCACCACCGGGTTCGCATTCACTTTCACATAGACAGAATCCGTGGCCGAGCAGTTCTGGGCATTGGTGACCGTCACACGGTAATAGCCCTCGCTTGCCACTGTGACCGCTGCGTTGTGGCCGCCCGTGGACCACAGATACGCATTACCGCCCGTAGCCGTCACCGTGGTGGTGTTGCCGGCACAGATGGTCGTGGTGCCACTGAAACCGACCTGCGGGAGGCTGTTCACCGTGACCGTGGTGGAAAGGCTGGACATACAGCCAAGCGCGTTCGTCACTGTCACCACGTAAGACTTTGTGGTGGCGGGAGTGACCGTAATGCTGTTGGTGGTCGCGCCGTTGTCCCAGACGAAAGACGTGCCGCCCGTGGCCGTCAGCATCGTGGACTGGCCGGCACAGATGGTTTTCGTACCCGAAACGGAAATAGAAGGAAGTGCCTCCACATTCACAACTTTCGTAGCCGTGGCATGACATCCCTTTGCGTCGTAGCCCGTCACCGTATAGGTGGTGTTGGTAACAGGAGAAACGGAGATGGCATCCGAGGTCTCCGTGGTGCTCCACGAGTAAGTGTTCGCACCAGAGGCAGTCAACGTGGCCACAGAGCCGTTACAAATATATTCGACACCGGAAATCTGAACATTCGGGTTCGGATTCACCGTGACATACAAGGAATCCTTGCTGGAGCAGTTCTGTGCATTCGAGACCGTGACTTTGTAGTATCCAGCGGCATTGACCGTGATCGAAGCCGTGTTTGCGCCGGTGGACCAGCTGTAGGCGTTGCCGCCCGCAGCCGTGAGGGTCACCGTATTGCCGGCACACATCTCCGTGTTGCCGCTGAACGTGATTTGCGGCAGAGCGTTCACCGTGACCTGCGTCTCCAGGCTGGAAGAACAGCCGAGCGTGTTCGTCACCGTCACCACATACGACTGTGTGGCGGCGGGAGTGACCGTAATGCTGTTACCCGTGGCACCGTTGCTCCATTTGTACGAAGTTCCGCCGGTAGCCGTCAACGTGGTGGACTGGCCGGCGCAGATGGTCTTCGTGCCCGTGACACTGATGACCGGCAGGTTCTCCACATTCACCACCTTGGAAGAGGCGCTTTGACAGCCGTTGGTGTCATAACCCGTCACCGTATAAGTGGAAGTGACGGCCGGAGAAACCGAGATTTCTGCCGTCGTCTCGTTAGTGTTCCAAACGTATGTCGCCGCACCCGAAGCGGTCAAGTTGGCCACGCCGCCAGCGCAGACGTAGTCAGCACCGCTGATCTGCACGTTCGGGTTCGGATTCACCGTCACCGTCACCGTGCCAGTGTTGGTGCAGTTTTGCGCATCGGTGGCCGTAACGGTGTAAGTACCCGCATTGCCCACCGTGATGGAGGGGTTCAAACCGCCCGTGGACCAAGCGTAGCTGGTGGCACCCGTGGCGGTGATATTGGTGGTTGTACCCTGACAAATCGTCGTGTTGCCGCTGAAAGTAACCGTCGGGAGCGAGTTCACCGTGACCGTGGCGGAGGTACTGGACATACATCCAAAGGCATTGCTGACCGTCACCGTGTAAGACTGGCTGGTAGTGGGCGCGACAGCGATATTGCTGCCCGAGTTGCCTGTGTTCCAGAGGTAAGTCACACCGCCGGAAGCGGAAAGTGTGGTGCTCTTGCCTTTACAAATGGTGAGATTGCCGCTGATCTGAGGATCGGGCAGGTCATGCACCACCACGCCGCGCGATGCCGTGGCAGAACAGCCGTGCATGTTCGTCGCCGTGACCGAATATTGACCGGCAGCGTTGACCGTGGTGCTGGGATTGTGGTCGCCGTTGCTCCACACACACTGCGCGATGCCGTCGCCGGCAACGGTCAATGCGGTGGACTGGCCCTGACAAATCTCGCTGGTGCCGATGATGCTGATCTGAGGCAACTCATACACCGTGACAGAAGCATGATAGACTTGAGAACAGAGATTCGTGTTCGTGATCGTCACCTGGTACTCGCCGGCTTCCGTCACGCTGATGTGGCTCTGATGGCTGCCCGTGCTCCAAAGGTAAGTGCAACCTGCCGGTGCAGCCGTGGTGAGCTGTGCCTGCTGTCCGCGGCAGATGCTCACGAACTCCGTCACATTCGCCACCGGCAACGGATTCACCGTCACCGTCTTCTGCGTCGAGGCGGTACATCCGTTGGTGCCCGTGGCCGTCACCGTGTACGTACCCGTGGCCGTCACACCGATATGGTCGTCAAATTGACCGGTGCTCCACTGGTAAGCAACACCGCCCGTGGCGGTAAGCGTCGCCGTTTCCCCGTAACAAATCGCAGACGGTCCCGAAACGAACACCGAAGGCAGCTGGTTGACCGTGATCTGCTTGGTCGCCGTGGCGCTGCACCCGTTCTCGTCCGTCACCAAAACCGTGAAATTGGAGGTGACATTCGGGGCCACCGTCACGACAGACGTGTTCTGACCCGTACTCCAGTTGAACGTGCCGGCGGTGGAAATGGCCGTCAGCGTGACCGACTCGCCACGGCAGACGAAATCCTGCGCCATGATATTGACGACAGGAGCCGGATTCACCAGCACCGTGGCCGATGCCGTGGCCGTACATCCGAAGTTGTTGGTGGCCGTCACCGTGTAGGTGCCGGTGGCGTTCACCGTGATCAAAGCTTGGATGCTGCCGTCGTCCCACTCATAGTTGCTTCCGCCGGAGGCACGAAGCGTGGTGGACTGGCCCTCGCAAATCGTCAAGTTGCCGCTGATGGTCGGCGTGGTGGTGTTGTATTCGCTCACCGTGGCCGAAAGGACACCCTGACAGCCGGCGGCGTTGGTCACCGTGACCGTGTATTGGCCGGCAGCCGTGATCTCGATGTCACTGCTCGTGCTGCCGTCGAACCAATGGTAGGTGTTGTCCGCGTCACCCGTGGCCGTCAGCGTGGTGCTCTGGCCGTGACACAGATAGCGGTTGCCTGTAATGCTGGCATTCACCGGAGCCGACGTCACCTGCACGGTCTTGCTGGCCGAACAACCGTATTGGTCGGTACCTGTGACCGAATAACTTCCTGTATATAACGCGGTTATCGATTGCGAAGTCTCGCCGGAGTTCCACTCGTAAGTGGAAGCGCCCGCGGCCGTAAGAATGGTGGTGCCGCCTTGACAAAGCGCGGTTCTGCCGTTAATCTTCACCGTGGGCGGGGTGTGCACGGTCAGCTCCACCGAACCGCGGTTGGTACATCCGTTCGCGTCCGTAACCGTCACCGAATAGGTGCCGGCGGTGCTCACCGTGATGCGGCTGGCGTGTGAACCGTTGTTCCAGTAATAACCCGTGCCGCCGGAAACGAACAGCGTGGTGGACTGGCCCTCGCAAATGCTGTTGTTACCCGTCAACGTCACCGTCGGCAGCGAGTTCACCGCCACCGTGATGCTCTTCGTATTCGAACAGCCGTAAGTGTTGGAAACCGTCACCGAATAGGTGGTCGTGGTCTCCGGCGTCACCGTGCGCACATTGTCCGTGGAACCGTCGTCCCACACGAAATAGAGACCGCCGATGGCCTGCAAAAGCACGCTTCCGCCTTCACAAACGTGGTCGTAACCCAAAATGTCCGCCGGCGGATTCGTGACATCCGTCACCTGCAACGACGAGGAGGCCGTACATCCGAAGGCGTTGGAAACCGTCACCGAATAGGTGCCCGACATGCTCACCGTGATGGACGACTGCGTGGAGCCGTTGTTCCACAAAAAGACCCCGCCAGTGGACTGCGCCGTCAACGTGACATTGCTGCCGGTACACAGGTAGGAGTTGCCCGAAAGAATCAACGAAGGCGATTCCTTCACCGTCACCCGCACATAGAACACAGAATCATACGAGGAGGTGGTGTGGACCAAGAAACGATAGAGACCGGGCTCGCTAATCACGCTGTCATACAACGTGACAGGCATATCGTTGGAACAAACCTCGCGAAGGATGGTGTCATTGTTGATGACTGCCGGATTAATCGTCAGGTTGATGGAGACCACACTGTCGCAACCGTTCACCGATGCGAGAGTCCGTGCATGATAACCGGCGGTGGTCAAAGCGCTGTCGAAGAAGTGATACGGCAGGTCATACTCGCCGACCTCCACATTGACCGTGGGGGTGACGTAAGTCGGATGGTGGTGGACCTTCAACGTGACCACACTGTCGAAATCCGCCAAATCGTGTCGCATTCCCACATGTTGGCTGCGGTCTCGCGAATGGAGTACACACCGCTCGTCACCAACGCGCTGTCGTGGTACATGTAAGGGATGGCGTTGCGGGTCACCGTGATCGATTCGGTGACAAGATTGTCGGGAATCACCGTCAAGTTCAACGTGACATACGCGCTGTCGCACCCGCTTTGGTTTTTCAGCGTCCTGTTGAAACTGCCGGCTGCGTAATATGTGCCGCCCTTGAACTCGTACGGCAGTCTTGACGAACAAACGGAAACCGTAGTCGTGTCATAAACCGGATGGTTGTTGAGGGAAATCCGCAAGGTGTGGTAATCCATACATCCGGAATCATTCAACTGGGAATAAGTGTAAAGGGTGGAAGCGGTGAACGTGGTGTCACCGAACGTGTAGGAACTGTCCATCGTGCACACGTTGACCGTGTCCTTCACCGAAGCGAAAGCGTTCAGCACGAGAAGCGTGTAGTTGCTGCAGGCGGTGTCGGGCGCATGGTCGATGTAATATCTGCCCGGAACGCTGAACACGTGAACGGAGTCATAGGTGTACGGGAAACTGTCAGGACAGAGCGTCACCGTCACCGTATCCATCTGAGGTTCAGTGATATGCAGTTGAAGAACCCGAGTCAGACTGTCGCAGCCATATTGGTTGTAATAGGTCAAAGGATACGAACCTGCGGTGTTATACTCCTGTCCCTGATAGACATACGGCAATTCCGTCCGGCAGACAGTGGCGTTGACCGTGTCCGTCTGCGCGGAAGCGGGGTTCACCCGCAAGACCAGCAGCGTCTTGGCATTACAGCCGTAGGAGTTGATGTACTCGACAAGATAGGATCCGGCAGCATTATACGACTGGCCTCTGAAGACGTACGGCAGGTCGTTCTGGCAGACTTCGGCGTACACCGTGTCGGAAGCCACCGTATAACGGATCACCTTGTAGGTTTTCACCATCGGGCATCCGTTCGCGTCAAACCCCTGCGGAAAGTCGTAGGAACCGGCTTCCGTGAAGGTGATGCCGTCGTAGGACACCGAAGGCTGGTCTGCACACATCGGAAGGGTGACCGTCGTTTTCTGCCCCTCCACCACTTGCAGTTTCAGCAACGTCCTGGCGCTGTCGCACCCGCGCGCGGAAGGGGTGTTGATCCAGTAATCACCCGACTGCGTGAAGAAATTGTTACGGAATGCGTACGGCAGGTTGTTCTTGCAGACGAGCACCGACACCGTGTCGCGCACGTCGTAACTCTTGCCAATGGCAATCTCGTAAATGTTCAAGACATCCATCACAATCTGACCTTGAACGGGCGCATAATGCGGAATGCTCACCACCGTGTCGTGATAGTAAACGATGCCGTTCGCAGAGAGCTGCAGGCTGTCGCATCCGAACAACGAATGCCTGACCGTGTCGGTCGGATAGGACGTGTTTTGCGCAGAGACGACGCCTCCGAACGCGAACACAACCATCATTAAAACAAGCATTAAATGCTTGAAAATCATAGATTTATTCATTTTAGTAAATTTATATTATATTCAAAATTTATATATTAAACCAAACGGCAAAAATACATAAATTCCAAATACGCGGGGAGATATAAAATCACCCTTCCCGGGACGCCCCAAGGGGAGTCTCAAAAAGGGTGTAAATCAAGTCGGCGACAAAGGAGACCGTCGGTCGAGAATCACTTCCCGAAAATCCGGAACCGCCCAAGATGCCACTTCTGCAAACGGAACTGCACCGAAGTGCGCAAAACGCCCAGCCCGTAGCGGCAGCTGCGGCGGAAATTGATGGAAGAAGCCTCCGGAAAATACTTGGTCGGGCAGGTGATCTCCCCGATGTCAAAATCCGCGTAGATAATCTGCGCCAACATCTGGTTGTCGAACACGAAATCGTCGGAATTGCGCATGTACGGCACCGTTTCCAGCACCTCGCGAGTGAAGGCACGATAGCCGGTGTGGTACTCCGACAACTTCTGCCCTGTCATCACATTCTGGAACCACGTCAGACAGCGGTTGAAGAAATATTTGTAGCGCGGCATCCCGCCCCTCAACGCCCCGTTGCCAAGAATGCGCGAGGCCAACACAACCGGATATAACCCATTGACAATCATATAGGTTATCGACTCAATAAGCAGCGGGGTGTATTGGTAGTCGGGGTGCAGCATGATGACGACATCCGCCCCAAGCTCCAGCGCCTTGTTGTAGCAAGTCTTCTGGTTCGCGCCGTAGCCTTTGTTCTGCTCGTGCCGGATCACATGGCGGATGCCGAGTTCCTGCGCCACCGACACCGTGTCGTCGGAGGAACAGTCGTCCACCAAAATCACCTCGTCCACGATGTCCGCGGGCACCTCACGGTAGGTCTTCTCCAAAGTCTGCGCGGCGTTGTAAGCCGGCATCACGACTACGATTTTCTTTCCTTTCAACATTTCTAATGGTTATTGGTTAGGGGTTAGGGGTTAGTGCGGCGGACCACCAAGACGCTCAGTTCGTAGAGCAGCCAGATAGGCAGGGCGACGATGATCAGGGTGAAGGCGTCGCCGGTAGGGGTGATGATGGCGGAAAGCACCAGGATGACGACGATGGCATGGCGGCGGTAGCGGGTCATCCACTCCGCCTTCAGCAGCCCGAAACGCGCCAACAGCCAGCTCAGCACCGGGATCTCGAAGAGAACGCCGAAAATCAGGCTCAACATCAACAGCGTGTCCATGTACGACTGCAAGGTGAGCATGTTTCCCACCTGTTCGCTCACCGAATAGGTGCCGAGAAACCGCACCGTCAGCGGGAACACGAACAAATAGCTGACCGCCACGCCGATGAGGAACATCACGTACGCCGCCACGACAAGACTCACGGAGTGCTTGCGCTCGTTCTCGTAAAGGGCGGGCCGCACGAAATCGAACAGCACCTTGAGGATGTACGGCGACGACAAAAGCACCCCGAACGCGAAAGCGGTCTTCATGTGGATCATGAACTGCTCCGTCAGCCCCGTGTTGATCAAGTTTATCGAAAAATCACCGCCTCCGAAAAGCTTGTACATGAAAAAAGTGGAGCTTTTCGGAGCAAGCACCACCTTGAACAGCAAATCCTTAAAACAAAAAGCGAGCACGGAGAACACGACCACCGACACCAAAATGCGTATCAGGCTGCCGCGCAAATCCTCCAAATGGTCCCAAAACGACTTGTTCTCCGGCGCTTCGGACATCTACTCGGGCTTAGATTCGTCCTTCTTCTCCACATTCTCCTCCCCCGACTTCTCCTCCTTGCCTTCCATTCCATCCTTGAAAGACCGTACTCCCTTGCCCAATCCCTTCATCAGCTCGGGAATCTTCTTCCCGCCGAACAACAACAGCACAATCAGTGCGATGATGATGATTTCAGTCCATCCAATTCTCATATTATTCTAGTTTAGAGTTTATCAGTTTATCAGTTTAGAGTTTAAGGTTTAAGGTTTAGGGTTTAGAGAACAGAACGAACCCACTAAACTCTAAACTCTAAAGGATAAATCGCGGACCATCGGGCCGAAATCCTGCTGAATCTTCTTCAGAATCTGTGATTTATGGCCGAACAGTTCAAACCGCAAAGCGGCATTGGAGACGCGAACGAATAGGATACCGTTGCGCAGGTCCTCGCACTTCGAAAACTGAGCGCAAATCCCCCCGACATACTCCGGCCAACGGTCGAACAGCAACTGCTTGTCCATCAGATGCTGCTTCCCCGACTGGCTCACAAACCTGCCAATCAGCTCCTTAAGATTCGTTTCGTGACTATCTCCCATTGCCTATTGACTATTCCTTATTCGCTATTTACTATTCACTACTCCCTATTCACTATTCACTCTTCACTATTCACTATTCACTATTCACTCTTCACTCTTCACTCTTCACTCTTCACTCTTCACTATTCACTCTTCACTCTTCACTATTCACTCTTCACTCTTCACTATTCACTATTCACTATTCACTACTCACTCCTTCCCATAATACCGTCTCGCGGCCTCCTCCTGTCTCGCCTTGGAGAAGCTGCTGATACGCTTCATGTAGCCGATGACGCGGGTGAGGTAGTCGAGGTCGGTGCTGTGGCACTCGGGGCACTCGTGGAGGTAGCGCTTGTCGATGTGACCGCAGTGGTTGCAGACGGTGTTGGGGATGTTGAAGGTGAAGTAGTTGCAGCCTTCCTGCGCGGCCACGCGGAGCAGCTGGCGGTACTGCGGCTGCGAGAGGTGTTCCTCCAGGTTAGCGTGCAGCGCGGAGCCGCCCGTCAGGTGCGCGATATAACGGCTGCCGTGCAGACGGAACTTGTCAAGCAGGTTCAGCGACTCGTCCTCCACGCAGTAGAAATAGCTGTTGTAGCAGTCGCGGGGCACGCGGTAGCCGTCCTCGCGGTCCCACTTGGCGTGCTTCACGCCCACGTTCTCGGCAGGGATCATCTCGCAGTTGAAAAGCAGATCCTTGGTGCGATATTGGTGGTTGTATTTCTCGACCAAGCCCAGGACATCCTCGACGAACTTCTGGTACTGCGGATTGTCGTTGATCGGGATGCTGAGGAACTCGGCGGCCTCCACCAAACCGTTCACGCCGATGGTGAGGTACTGGCGGTTGATGGCGATGTAGCCGGCATCGAACAAAGGCAGCATTCCTTTGTCTTTCAGATATTTAAGGTTTTCGTTGTAGGCTATCTGTACCTTGTGCATCAGGTCGATGACCTCCTCCACGAACTGGAATTGCGGGATGTTGTTGCGGCACTCGTACTGAATGCAGCGGTTAAGGTTAATGGTCAGGACGCTCTTGGAACCGGTGGAGACACC
>CACXUB010000026.1 GCA_902770735.1 uncultured Bacteroidota bacterium
AGCAAGCTGATCCCCGGTGAATATTCGGAATGCGTGCCCTTCGTGAACGACGACGGCGTGATGGCTTACCGGCTGATCTACCTCAAAGAAAAAGTGGCCGAACACAAGGCCAACATCGTGGAGGACTACGACATGATCAAAAACGCCGCCCTCGAACAGAAAAAATACGAAGCGATGGAAAAATGGGTCATGGACAAGGTGAAAGTGACCAACATCAAACTTTCCGAACAATATCGGCACTGCCCGTTCGTTAGTAAGTGGCAGATTCCGTAATATCAGTTTGTTAGTTTATTAGTTTAGAGTTTAGAGATATGGATTTAGAAAAGAAAAACGACATTGAGGCGATTGAGTCTTTTGTGGAGAAATACAAGACCTTGCGCGAGGAGATCGCGAAGGTGATTGTGGGACAGGACGATGTGGTGAAGAACGTGCTGATGGCGATGTTCAGCCGCAGCCACGCTCTGCTGATCGGTGTCCCCGGACTTGCCAAAACATTGATGATCACCACGATAGCGAAGGCAGTGGATATGACATACAACCGTATCCAGTTCACGCCCGACTTGATGCCGTCCGACATCATGGGTGCGGAGATTCTGGACGACAACCGGAACTTCAAATTCGTGAAGGGTCCGATTTTCGCGAACATCGTGCTGGCGGACGAGATCAACCGTACGCCGCCGAAGACGCAGTCCGCCCTGTTGGAGGCCATGCAGGAGCGTTCGGTGAGTATGAACGGCACAACCTACGAGCTGCCGAAGCCGTTCTTCGTGCTGGCCACGCAGAACCCCATCGAGCAGGAGGGCACGTACCCGCTGCCCGAAGCCCAGCAGGACCGTTTCATGTTCAACATCATGCTGGACTATCCGAGTTCCGCCGAAGAGGTGGAAATCGTGAAGCGCACCATCCACGGCGACATGGTGGAGCCGCAGCGCGTGCTGACGGTGGAGGAGATCATTTTCTACCAGAAGTTGCTGCAGAAAGTCCCGATTCCGGAGAATGTCTATCGCTATGCGGTGAATTTGGCCACGCTGACCCGTCCGGGCACGGCGAAGGCGCACGCATGGGCCAACGACTACCTGTCGTGGGGTGCGGGTCCCCGTGCCTCGCAGTTCCTCATCATCGGTGCGCGCACGCACGCGGTGCTCGGCGGCAAATATTCGCCTGACATCGAGGACGTCCGCGCCGTCGCCTACAACATCCTGCGCCACAGAATCATCAAGAACTACAAAGCGGAGGCCGAAGGCATCACCATCGAGCAGATCATCGACAAGCTGCTGGCCGCCGCCGACTCCCAATAGCGATGAACAGACTGCGACAGCCGTTCTGGAAATGGTTGCTGTTCGTCTCCGCCGCAGCGATTTTCACGTTTATCATCATCTACTCCAACAAGTTGATCCGGAAAATCGCCGACGAGGAGCGGCAGCGCATTGAGATTTGGGCGGGCGCCATCACCTACAAGACCCAAATCATCAACGAGACGGAGCGGTTTTTCGACTCCATCCGCATCGAGGAGGGCAACCAGGCCTCCATCTTCGCCATGGCGGTGAAAAAAGTCGCCGAGGCTTCCCTGTTCGAGGACATCACCTTCTACCAGGACATCATCTCCACCAACAAGACGGTCCCCACCATCATCGCCGGGCCGTCCGGCAGCATCGACGCCGCCATCAACCTGCCCGACAGCATTCTCAACATGCGGAATGTCAGCGAGTTGGGCGATGCCATACACGATTTCGACAGTCTGAAACTGCCCTACTACAAGCGCGACTACGTGATGGTGTATTACAAGAACTCGCACATTTACGGGGACTTCCGCGAGATGATCGACAACCTTCTGGAGTCGTTCTTCGAGGAAACGGTCATCAACTCCGCCTCCGTGCCGGTCATCATCACCGACAGCACCCAAATCAACGTCATCGCGGCGGGCAACATCGACTCGACCATCATCAACGCCCCGTTCAAGGTGAACGCACGGTTGGAGGAGATGCGAGAGGAAAACGAACCCATCGTGCTCGACTGGCTGGACCACGGGAAATGCTACGTTTTCTACGAGGAGTCGTCGGTGCTCAAACAACTGCGGCTCTTCCCGTACATCCAATACGGCATCGTGTTCGTGTTCGTCCTGATTGCGTACCTGCTGTTCAGCGTCACGCGCCGTTCGGAGGAAAACCGCGTCTGGGTGGGCATGTCCAAAGAGACCGCGCACCAATTAGGGACCCCCATCTCGTCGTTGATGGCCTGGACGGAACTGCTGAAGGAAATGCCTGTCGATCAGTCCATTCCGCAGGAAATCGGCAAAGATGTACACCGGTTGGAAACCATCGCGCAGCGGTTCTCGAAAATCGGGTCCGTGCCCGTGCTGGAGGAGACCGACATCGTGCCCATCATCGAGGATTTCACCAGCTACCTGCAAACGCGCATCTCTTCCATGGTGAGCATCCACTTCGAGAAACCCGACCACCCCGTTGTCGTACCGCTCAACAAACAACTTTTCGAATGGGTGATCGAAAATCTGTGCAAGAATTCGGCCGACGCCATGAACGGCAAAGGCGACATCACCGTCACCATCACCGAAGAGAAAAACAGGGTGTTTGTCGATGTGACCGACACCGGCAAGGGCATCCCGCCCAAAATGCAGCGCCGGATCTTCTCGCCGGGCTACACCTCCAAGAGCCGCGGCTGGGGACTGGGACTGACACTGGCCAAACGCATCATCAACAACTACCACAAAGGGAAACTGTTCGTGAAGTCCTCCGTCATCGACCAGGGCACCACGATGCGGATTCAACTGAGGAAGAGCCTGTAACTTTGACTTAGACTTAGAACTTAGACTTAGGACTTAGACTTGGTCTGAGGAGGGGTTCGGGGGTGGCTACTGGTACCTGTAAGTGTAAATCAATGTGCTGTCCTCCCGCCAATTTTCCGGATTCAGGAAAGTGGAATACACTTTTGTGGGGTATTTCTTATAATAATCGTATGAATAGGTATAGGACTTTGTCTTGGAAAACACATCGTATTCGTCGGTGACAGAGACGGTCAATGCGTTGTTCTTGCTGAAGAGGCTGTATTGCGGACTGTCGTTCAGCATTTGATGGTCCGGAAATATCGCGAGGAAGCCGTGCATCGGGTTGAATTTGTCGTCATAGATGTATGAGAAAGTCAGCTTCTGGATGCTGTCGGGACGGGCGAGTTTCATCTTCAAATGGGAGATGTTGTCGCCATCCCAGAGGAGATCCACATCGGCGGACGAGAAGTTGTAGGTTTCCGCCTTGCTCCCATCGTCCAGCGAACGGCCGCCGTCGGGGAGGAAAACGGGTAGAAAACTGCTGCCGGAGAGGTTTTTCGACGGTTTTTTAATGGAAATGTGCGACAGTTTTTTGTCGTTGTACGTCAGCTCGTAGGTTTCCGCCAGCGTTTCGCCAGAGTAGGTCTTGATGGATTTCAGCAATTTGCCTTCGTACTCGAAGTCGGAGTGTTTGTCGCCGTCTTCGATTCTGACGAGGCGGTTGTCCGTATAAAAATAGAGATTGCTGTTTTTGATGTCGCCGTTTTTGCGGTAAAAATCGATTTTGGTGAGAAGGTCGCCGTCCCAGGTCCACTGTTCCTGCAAGTAATGACCGTCTTCTTCGCTGTAAATCATGTTGATTTTCAACTTCGGGTTATAGACGCCCCACTCTTCCTTTTCGCACGCGCAGAAGCCCGCGAGCAATGCGACCAATGCCAGAACAACACATAATTTCTTCATAATGAACAGGTTTTGATTCTTTAATGGATAAAAAACGTAGCTTGAACGAATTTTACGCCGCAAAAATACATTTATTTTCCGTTGCGTATCTTCAAAAAGTGTACTTTTGCCATCCGTTTGAAAAGTTTATAAATCAAATAAAAACTATTATGAGGAAACAATTCGTATTCACCATGCTGTGCTGTCTGGCGGCTGTAAGCAGCGCCCTGGCATGCACCAATTTCATTGTCACGAAAGGGGCGAGCCGCGACGGTTCCTGTTTTCTGACGTATGCGGCTGACTCGCATCAGCTTTACGGCGAACTGTACTATCGTCCGGCGGCGAACTATCCGGCCGGCACGATGTTGGACGTCATCGAGTGGGACACGGGCAAGAAGCTCGGCCAGATCCCGCAGGTGGCGCACACCTATTCGGTGGTCGGCAACATGAACGAGTTCCAATTGGCCATCGGCGAGACCACCTACGGCGGCATCCATGAGCTGGAACAGGGCCAAGGTCTCATCGACTACGGTTCACTGATTTACATCACGCTGCAACGGGCCAAGAACGCCCGCGAGGCCATCAAGGTGATTTCGGAGCTGCTCGACGCCTACGGATATGCCAGCGAGGGTGAGTCCTTCTCCATTGTGGACCCCAACGAGGCTTGGATTTTGGAGCTCATCGGCAAGGGTGAGAAGATGGTGGACGCGAAAGGCAAAGTGGTGAAGGGATGGAGCAACGGCGCCGTGTGGGTGGCCCGCCGCATCCCCGACGGCTATGTCTCCGGTCACGCCAACCAGTCGCGCATCACCACGTTCCCGCTGCGCGACGGCAAGACCTCCATCACGAACCGCGAGTTGGACAAGATCTTCCTGCCCGGCATCGAAACGGTCTATTCCTACGACGTCATCTCCTTTGCCCGTCTGAAGGGACTCTACCCGAAGGATGTGAAGGCCGCTCCCGACGCCCAGTTCAGTTTCTGCGACACCTACAACCCCATCACGTTCGATGGCGCACGCTTCTGCGACGCCCGCGTGTGGGCCTTCTTCAACCACGTCAACCATGCGGAAATGGCTCAATATGAGGACTATGCCCGCGGCGACAACCTCAAGCACCGGATGCCGTTGTGGATCAAACCCGCCAACAAGAACCAGATCGACGCCCAGTTCATGATGCGCATGATGCGCGACCACTACGAGGGCACCACGATGGATATGAGCAAGGACCTCGGCGCAGGCCCGTACGCTTGTCCTTATCGTTGGCGTCCGATGACCTGGTCGGTGGATGGCAAGAACTACATCCACGAGCGCGCCACGGCCACGCAACAGACCGGCTTCGTGTTCCTCGCACAATGCCGCAACTGGCTGCCCGACATGTTCGGCGGTGTCTATTGGTTCGGCGTGGATGACGCCGGCTCCAACTGCTTCGTGCCGATGTTCTGCGGCATCACCGAGATTCCGGAAGAATACAAAGAAGGCAACGGATCCATGGTGGAATACTCCCCCACCTCCGCCTTCTGGACCTTCACCAAAGTCAGCAACTACGTCTATACGCGCTACTGCGACATGATCAAGCACGTGAACGAGAAGCAGGACAAATGGGAAGGCAGATTCGTGAGAGACATCGACCAGATGTCGGCCAAGATGAAAGATCTCTGCACGCAGAACCCGGATGCGGCCCGCAAGGAACTCAACGCCTATTCCAAACGCGCCGCCCACGACGTCTGCCAGGAATGGAACCATCTGTTCGAATACCTGCTGGTGAAATACCACGACGGCAACGTCAAGAAAGAGGAGAACGGCAAATTCGTCACCAACGGCAACGAGAAGCCGCAGGTGGTGTTCCCCGAGCAACCCCTCTGGCCGGACAACTGGTATCGGATGATTGTCCGCGACTGCGGCAAGAACATCGAGGCGAAATAGCACGCCCGAGACAGCCTTCTGAAATCTCCGCGCCTTCTTTCGAAAAAAGGCGCGGAGATTTTTTATTTGCATATTTCAAAGAATTTTCTATTTTTGCACCGCACTTTCCGCACCCGTTGCGGGCGGTGCATTTATGGACAAGAAAGCGCATTTTCGTCTTTCCGTCAGTGTGAAGCTTGGAACACTCACGAACGTATGCACGGATTTCGAAAATAGAGCTTACCTGTTGTGTATTAATTGCCAATCAGGTGGGGCTCTTTTTTCGTATCTTGCATGCGGGATCCAAGCCCCTTCACTGAGGATACGGAGATTGGTAGGCTCCACTTTCTATTTCACCCCGTTTCTTCAGAGCCAAGGAAATGTCATTAAAAAACAGAAAAATGAAAGCTGGCACAACCGAAAACGATTGCAAACAAATACGCTCCCCCTATATTCACTACGGTGAGAGCGGAAAACACATACAAATCCCTGCCAACGTCTCGAGAATCGAAGATGGTGCCTTTTTGGGACTTGACCTGCCCACAGTGCTGCTTCCCGACGGCATCAAGACGATCGGGCGCGCCGCCTTTTTAGCCTCAGAAGTCGAAAACGTCGCACTTCCCGACACGTTGGAGGTCATCGAGGACGATGCCTTCTCCGGATGCCGCTACCTGCAGCAGATCTACCTGCCGGCATCGCTCACCCGTATCGGCGCCCGCGCCTTCATGGGTTGCGAAAGCCTCCGGGAAATACATATCCCTAAAAGCGTACAAATAATTGAGGATGAAGCGTTTGCATTCTGCGCAAACCTGAATTCCGTCACGCTGCCGGAAAATTTCAACGGACTGCGAAAAGACGTTTTCCGCGACAGTCCCATCAGTGAAAAGTTCTAATTCTTACTCCTGCACGTACACGCGGGGCACGCGTTGCGAGATGCGGGTCATCAGCTCGTAGCTGATCAGTCCGGCGGCTTCGGCCATCTCCGACACAGTGTTGCCCTCGCCATAGACGATGACCTCGTCGCCCTCGTGGACACGAAGGCCGGTGATGTCGAGCATGCACATGTCCATGCAGACTTTGCCGATGACAGGCACTTTTTGTCCCTGCACGAGCACTTTGCCGCGACCGTTGCACAGTTCGCGCGGGTAGCCGTCGGCGTACCCGATGGGGATGATGGCCACCTGCGTGTCTCGCTGCAACTTCCAGGTGCGGTTGTAGCCGATGGTTTCGCCCGCGGGGATCCGCTTGATTTGCGTGATGACGGTTCTGAGGGTCACCACATTATGCAACTTGGCCTTCACCTCCGGAATTTCCGTGCAGCCGTAGAGCTGGATGCCGAGTCGCACCATGTCGAACTGCGCCTCCGGGAAACGGATGATGCCCGCACTGTTGAGGATGTGGCGGAGGATCTTGTGGTCGAAGGCGGCGCAGAGCACATCGGTCATGCGGCCGAACAGGGCGATTTGGCGGCGGGTGAAGGCGTCCTCGGCGGGATCTTCGGCAGCGGCCAAATGGGAGAAGACCGAAGCGATGCGCAGCTTGGGATTGCGCTTCACAATGTCAATGAGGCGCGGAAGATCCTGCATGTCGAAGCCCAAACGGTGCATTCCCGTATCCACCTTGACGTGGATATTGAAGGTCGGGATTTCGGGGTGCCGCGCCAGCACCTCCTCCAACTGCTGCAGATAGAAGAAATTGAAGATTTCCGGCTCTAAACGATGGTTGACCATCACCTCGAAGCTGTGGGCTTCGGCACCGAGCACGATTATCGGCGTGTCAATGCGGCGTTTGCGCAGACGGACACCTTCGTCGGTGTAGGCAACGGCCAGATAATCAACCCCTTGGTCAATCAGGGTGTTCACCAACTCCACGTCGCCGAGGCCATACGAAGAAGCTTTCACCATCGCCACCATCTTGGTGTCGGGACGCAGGCGGTTGCGGTGAAAATTGAGGTTATAGGCCAACGCAGGCAGGTTCACCTGCATAATCGTCAAGTGGGTTTTATGCTGCAAAGCGTTGACAACCTGCTCGAAATGGAAATTCCGGGCTCCTTTCACCAAAATGATTTCGTAGGAAATGGGCAAATGGGGCAGATGGTCCAGCAAATCGGCCGTATCGTGGAAAAACAGCTGTTCTTCCAGATCAAAGACTCCCTTATAGCCTTCAAAACTGTTGCCGACCGCAATCAAACGAGCGATATGGTGCCGTTTCAGCTGGGCGTTCAGCCGTCGGAAATCCTCCTCCGTCAACCGCCCGACCTGTTCGAAGTCGGAGATGACGAGCGTCTTTTTCGTCATCTGCGTCTGTGTGTCGAGGAAGTTCAGAGCGGCCGACAACGAGTTGATATCCAAGCTGTACGTGTCGTTGACAATCACCGAATGGTTTCTGCCCTCCAGGATTTCCAGTCGCATGCTGATATGCGTGAGCCGTCCTAAATGGCTGTCGATCTCCTCCGGCGTGAACCCGACGTACAATAGCGTGACGATCACGTGGGTGACGTTCTCCAGGGAGGCGCTGTCGATGAAGGGTACCGTGTAGTCGAAGCCGTCAAGCGAAATGATGGTTCCGCCGGAATCCGCCGCCTGCATCTGCACGGGATAGTTGCTGCGGGAGTCGCCCCAGGAAATCTTGTTCAGACGGGCGTACTCGGGCAGTTGCAAAATCATGTTAAGTTCCTCATTGTCATTGTGATAAATCAGTACTTCCACATTTCGGAAGAGTTTGAGCTTTTCGATGATTTTGCGGTTGTTGCTCGGGAAAAACTGGGCGTGTGCCGCTCCGATATTGGTCAAGATGCCGATGGTGGGGTCGATGATGTCGGCCAGCACCCGCATCTCGTTGGGACGGGAAATACCCGCTTCGAAAACGGCAATGTCGTGTTGGTCAGACATTTGCCACACAGAAAGGGGAACTCCGAGACGGGAATTGTAGCTGTCGGGGCTTTTCACCACCTTGAACTTGTCCTCGAGAATGGAGGTGAGCCACTCTTTGACAATGGTTTTGCCGTTGCTGCCGGTGATGCCGATGACGGGATAGTGGTACTGTTGGCGGTGTTTCTGCGCCAGGCGTTGCAGGGCGGCCACGGAGTCCTCCACGAAGAGGAAGTTGGCGCCCTCGCACATCGCGTAGGTTTCCATCACCTTCGTTATCACAAAGTTGCGTACGCCAAGCTGGTACAGCGACGGGATATACAGGTGGCCGTCGTTCTTTTCCGTTTCGATGGCGAAGAAGAGTGTGCGCTCCGGCGCGGTCACTTTGCGGCTGTCGATGGCCAGTTCGGTGATTTGCGCGGCCGGAGCTCCTATAATCGTCTCCTCGGGGCCAATAAATCCTATAATATCAGCAAGTTGCATTGGCTTCTCAAACAGAGATCTTTACCATCCTAATATTCGTAGATGGTCGTGGTTGTCTCGGTGGTTTCATACGCAGTGCCGGGATTCTCGACATCCACGCGCGTGACCTTCACAGGATAATTATCCTCATATTCGTATGTGTATGTCTGATTGTCGAACGGAAGAGAACCGTTGACGTTGGTGATGATGGTCAGAGGGTTGTTTTTGTTCAAGTAAAGGTTGGATACCGCGTCGGTGCCCAGTTGGGCGAGCAATCCGCACGTCGGGTTGATCTTGTTGTCGTATGTGATTTTCACCGTTTCCATGACATTCCCGAGGAATCCACTATAGGTCACGTCGATGGTTTTCACATTGCTGCCGCTCCAGTTCAGATTCATGACCACTTCGTCGTCTTTGGCCTCCTTAGAGCATTTTCTGACGGCGGATTCCGCAGCCGAGCTTATTTCAGGGAACAAGAGACGCAGCGACTTGATCATGCCCGTTTTGTCCCAGTCAATGTCATCCCAGCCGGCGTCAAATTTTATTTTGATTTGGCTGATTTTATTTCCTTTGTGTTCGAATTCATAGCGTCCCATCTCCACACCTTCAGTGGTGAAAATGATCTTTTCAATTTCATTGTCGTCGTAGATGCACTCGCCGTGTGAACCAAAATCATCGATGGCAATCAGACGGTTCGAGTTGTCATAGGAAAAATGGATAGAGGTCGGTACGCCATCAAAATATTGGTCAATAGATTTGAGTAAGTCGCCATTCCAGTTCCACACTTCCTTCAGTGTTTGCGTCCCGTTGTCAACCGTGTAAATCTTCTGGATTTTCTTGGAAGGGTTATAAACGCCGTCCGGAGTCTTGTTGCAGGCAGAAAACATTGCAATCACAGCAATGCACAGACAAAAAACGATGTTCTTTTTCATACTTACAAGTCTTAAAATGATGCGGCAAAAATACAAAAAATCACATTCTGCGGAAGACGAAATAATTTCGTACTTTTGCGGCCTGAAAAAACGGTTATGCGCTACTTCCTCCATTTGGCATACAACGGCTCCGCGTTCTTCGGCTGGCAGATCCAACCGAACCACCCGTCCGTGCAGGAGACGCTGGAGACTTGCCTGTCGCTGCTGCTGCACGAGGAGCGCGTGGCGGTCACCGGCTGCGGCCGCACCGACACCGGCGTGCACGCCAGTTCCTACTACGCCCACTTCGACACCGAGAAGGCTTTCTCCCGAGACGAATGCCGGCAGTTGGTCCACAAACTCAACAACTTCTTGCCGAAGGAGATCGTCATCTTCGACCTGTTCGAGGTGGCTCCGGACCTGCACGCCCGCTTCGACGCCGAGAGCCGCACCTACCAGTACCACGTCTGCACCCGCAAAGATCCCTTCAAGCTCCAGTTCGCCTACCACTGCCATAGAGCCATCGACGTGGAGAAGATGAACGAGGCGGCGGCGTTACTCCTTCAGAACGAAGACTTTACCAGCTTCTCGAAAGTGCACACGCAGGTCAACAACTTCATCTGCCACATCACCGAGGCGCACTGGGACCGTGTGGACGACGAGCTCATCTTCACCGTCACCGCGAACGTTGGCTTCGGGAAACTCACCGTCCAAGACTTCCAAAACATTATAAACCAAAAAGATAGGTGTGCAGCAAAAACTTCCGTTCCCGCGAATGCACTATTTCTGACAGAAGTGCGTTATTCTCGAATTATGAATTATGAATTATGAATTATGAATGACGATGAATGATGAATAATATACGTACTATATTCCAAGAGGGCTGCAGGCCCGACACGTGTCAACCCAGTGGCGATAGCCCTGGGCGACTAAGACATGTCCTGTATGCCCTGTATGCCATCGTGATAGCTACGCTGGCGCTCACCCTCCCCTCCTGTCACCGCAACAACAACGTCGAAGGGAATCTCGAGTTCTCAGCCGACACGGTGATGTTCGACACGGTGTTCACCACCATCACGTCGAGCACGCGCACGTTCACGGTCCGCAACACGACAGGATCGCCGGTGGAGGTCGATATCGTGTTGGCGGGCGGCAAACAGTCCTATTACAGCATCAACGTGGATGGCGTGGCGGGCACGGAGTTCCGCAATGTGGAGATCCCCGCGCACGACAGCCTCTTCGTCTTCGTGAAGGTCAACATCAACCCCACCGACCAGAATCTGCCCTATTTGGTGACCGATTCGGTGATGTTTTACCAGAAAAACAGCATACAGTCGGTGCAGTTGGTGGCTTTCGGGCAGGACGCGCACTTCATTGTCCCAAACGCCGGGACCTCGTCGATGCCGTACCGGATTGTCGCGCACGAGCACGAGCATGTGCACTGGACCAACGACAAGCCGTGGGTGATCTACGGTTGGGCGGTGGTGGATTCCTTGGGCAAGCTCACCATCGACCCGGGCACGCAGGTCTATGTGCACCACGGCGGCGGCATCTGGGTGTATCGCTACGGCAACATCCACATCAACGGCACGTTGGACGAGCCCGTGACCATCACCGGCGACCGGTTGGAGTCGTTCTTCGACCATGACTACGCCCAATGGAGCGCTTTATGGATCAACGAAGGAAGCGAAGACAACCTCATCGAGAACGCCATCATTTCCAACTCCTCGTATGGCGTTCATTTAGAGTCACTTGAGGAGTTTACAGGCAATAAAACCGTCATCAACAATTCGGTCATCCACAACAACCAGGAGATGGGCATCCGGGCGGAGGGGGCTGTCTTGGAAATGAACAACTGCCAGGTCAGCAACAACGGAAAGTACAGTCTTGCGCTGATGGTGGGCGATTTCACGCTCAACCACGTGACGGTGGCCAACTATTTCACGCAGTCGTCTCGCAAGACGCCCGCCGTGGCAGTGACCAACAATTTCACCAAGACAGGAGTGGTTGACGGCGAAGTGACGAATGTCATGTATTTGGGCGACGCCAACGCCACCTTCAACAACTGCATCATCTACGGGCCCTTGGAGAACGAGTTCGGCACGGGCACGAAGGCCGGGGCGGAGCTGAACTACACCTTGCGCAATTGCATCGTGCGGAAGGACAGCATCAGCAACGAGCATTTCGTCAACTGTTTCAACAAAAACCCGAAATTCATCGCCACCTACGGGCAGAACTACAACATCGAGGAGACTTCGCCGGCCGTGGACGCGGGCATGGAAGGCTTGGGCATCACCACCGACATCCTCGGTCGCCCGCGCAACGGCGTGCCCGACATCGGGGCGTACGAGTATTACCCAATTCCGGAAGAAAAACGGTAGCTTTTCGATTCTCAATTCACAATGCTATAGTAAAAAGAACATGAAAAAACGGTCACCCATATTGTTTTTGCTCGTTTTGGGTGCAATCGTTGCGACGCAAGCGCAGACGGTGACGGAACGGCGCCTTTTCACCGACGGCGACGACTCGTTGTGTCTGAAAATTTTGTCGTATGACTTGTGTTACGCCTTTGACCGGAACGGCAACTACGGTTTCAAGGTGAAAAAGAACGATTTGCACTACTTCATTACCGAGACGGACACCCTCGGCCCCTTCAAAGAATACGGCGGCACGTATAGTCGAAACGGCGGCATCTCCACTTTTCAGAAAGAGTCCGCAAGTAGCACGTTCTGGTACATGAACGAGAAAGGCACGACTCTATACGGTCCGGCCGTCGGGGTGCGACAAGGCCACCAGACCAGCGACACCCGCAACCATATCGCGGTGACCACCGTGCATAAAGACACCGCGCATTTTTACATCAACAACCAGCTGGTTTACAGCGCCCTTTTGACTGAACTGAAGCAAATCAAACTTTCGGAGGGCGATTGGGTCGCCTTCAGCGAGAACGGCAACGTGCTGTACTACCTCGAACAGAACGGGAAAATCAACCTATACAAAAACGGTGAGAAAATCGACAGCTCGGATTTCCTGTACTCCAACCTCGCCATCAACGACAACGGGGATTACCTGTTTGCGAAAGGCTTCCGTCCGGATCCGCCCATCGAAAAATACAACTATGCGTTTTACGTGCACACGCAGGACACCGCATTCGACTATGTGCGGACAGTGTGGCAGTCTGTCCTGACGAGGACCGGGGGCTATTACACCTCCGGCAACGACAACGGGTCCGACTACATCATCATCAACGGGGTCCTCCACAAGAACATCGACAAAATCGCCGACAAAACCATCCTCGACAAGTGGAACAGCCTGTTCTACTACGAACGGGATTCTCGGAAATACCTGAATGTCAACGGGAAAGATCATCCTTGCCATTTTGACAAAATCTTCGAGCCCACAATGGACGCGAACGGCCATTTTGCCTATTACGGACTGAAAAACTACTATCTCTACAAGGTGGTGGACGACCTGGCCGACCCCCAGCCGCTCTCCCGATACGGCGTCCGGGCGCAACCGTTGTATATCAGTCCCAGCGGCAGCTCCCTGCACTATTTCAAAACGGATGATTCCATCTATTTGTATAAAGATAACGACTTGATTTTCAATTCGATACCAAAAAGTCAACCGTTCCTTGTATTGGCGGAAGGGTTTTTGCCCACTCGTACGCCATACTGGAACCCGAAAAACGGCCATTCCCTATTCAGCATACGTTACGGTGACCACAGCTACATCGCATACGACGGCAATCTTTCCAAACCTTTGGAACCTATATCCGAACACTATGGTGGAGAGTACAAAATCGGGAACCTCATGGCCGGAGAATTCAACGAACACGGCTTTTACGTCATTCAGAAAATCGGTGAAAAGAAGTTTTTGATTATTATTAACAATTTGATATACAAAGAGATAGATGATTTAGATCACATTGTCAAAGAACATGTTTATTTTGACGGGAAAATGCTGGTCTTCTACGCGGTGAAGGGAATGTCATTTTACCAATACACCATAACATTATGAAAATAAGATCGTTGCTTTTCTTTTTGACCTTTTCTTTTTGTGCCTTCGCGCAGAAAATGCCTTCCGATTATTTCATGGAAGCCATCCAATATGGTCAGAGCGGCCAGAATCAAAAAGCGCTCGAAAATTTCCTGTACATAGTAGAAAATCACCCGCGTAACGAACTCTATCCCAAAGCGTTGTATAATGTCGGGTTTATTTATTTCCAGCAGAAGGAATACGAGAAGAGCATCCTTTACTGTTGGAAACTGATGACTGGCGGGTTCAATGACACCGAGGAGTTAGGCGGGGACATCATGGCCGAAAGTTACACCAACTACAGCCACCTTGCCTGTGTGCGAATCAGCGAATGCTACAAAAATCTGGGGAAGTATGATTCCGCGCTGCACTATTTGGAGTTATCGGAGCACACCTACCGTTATCAGAGCACCTGCGGCAACGCGTACGCGGACTATAACGTCAGAACCGCTTTGCGCTACGCCGATATTTACGAGCATCTCAACCAACCCGACTCCGCCATAGCCAAACTGCTGCCCCAAGCGTTCGACAACGGATTCACCGACCATTCCGAAGTTGTCGCCGAGTTGAAAAAACTGCTTGCAGGACGAAAGAAACTACTCCCAAAGTTGGATGCCGCCTTGGATTCCATCTACTCCAAGACGATCACCTACGAAGACCACAACGGACAGGAAAGAAGTTACAACCGTTTCTATATCAAGTTTTTAGGCACGGAATTTGAACTCCCGCACGGGTCATTCGGTCATGGATATGAATGGGACAAGCCGGAAGAATCCATCGCCCGTCTGAAGGAAGACAAATTCTACAAGATGATTGCGGAGCTGTGATTCCAAAGTGGATAGCCAAAAAAATTGTATCTTTGCCGCTCATTTGAAAAAGTATTTACGATGAGCGTTGAATTATCAGAACAGGAAATCATCCGCAGAAAGAAATTACAGGATCTGCTCGATTTGGGCATCAATCCCTACCCCGCCGCCACCTACGAGGTGAACGCCACCACGGCCGAGATTTTAGAGAAATACCCGAAAGACAACAGCCTCTTCCAAGAGGTCAGCATCGCGGGACGTATTATGAGCCAGCGCATTATGGGTGCCGTCTCCTTCTACGTGCTTCAGGATGCCGTCGGCAAAATCCAAGTCTATGCCAAACGCGACGAGATCTGTCCCGGCGAGGACAAGACGATGTACAACAGCGTGTTCAAGAAATTGGACATCGGCGACATCATCGGCGTGAAGGGTTTCGTGTTCACCACGCAGACCGGCGAAATCAGCATCCACGTCAAGGAATTCACCATCCTTTGCAAGTCGGTGTGCCCGCTGCCCATCGTCAAGGAGAAGGACGGCGTGGTGTATGACGCCTTCCAGAACCCGGAGCAGCGCTACCGCCAGCGTTACATCGACCTCATCGTCAACCCGCAGATCAAAGACACGTTCATCAAACGCACGCTGTTGGTCAACACGATGCGTAACTACCTGAACGAAAAGGGCTACCTCGAAGTGGAGACCCCGATTCTGCAACCGTTGTACGGCGGCGCATCGGCCCGTCCCTTCAAGACCCACCACAACACGTTGGACATGACGCTCTACCTGCGCATCGCCGACGAGCTGTATCTGAAAAAACTGATCGTGGGCGGCTTCAACGGCGTCTATGAGTTCTCCAAGGACTTCCGCAACGAGGGTATGGACCGTTTCCACAACCCCGAGTTCACCCAAATGGAGCTCTACGTCCCCTACAAGGATTACAATTGGATGATGGACACCGTGGAGGAGATGGTAGAGCGCATCGCCCTCGCGCTGCACGGCGACACCAAGGTGCAGGTCGGCGACAACATCATCGACTTCAAGCGTCCGTGGAAACGCTACACCATGTTCGAGGCCATCGAACACTTCACCGGCACCGACATTTCCGAGATGAACGAAGAGCAACTCGCCGCCTTCGCCAAGACGCAAGGCGTGGAGGTTGATAGCTCTATGGGCAAGGGCAAGCTCATCGACGAGATTTTCGGCGAAACCTGCGAGTCGAAGCTCATCCAGCCGACCTTCATCTACGACTATCCCATCGAGATGTCCCCGCTGACCAAGAAGCACCGCAGCAAACCCGGTCTCACCGAGCGTTTCGAAGGCATGTGCAACGGCAAGGAGATCTGCAACGCCTACTCCGAGCTCAACGACCCGCTCGACCAGCGCAAACGTTTCGAGGACCAGCTGGAACTCGGCAAGCGTGGCGACACCGAATCCATGGTTTTGGACGAAGACTTCCTCCGCTCCTTGGAAATCGGCATGCCCCCGACCGCAGGTCTTGGCATCGGCATCGACCGTCTGGCGATGATCATGACCAACTCACCCTCCATCCAGGATGTGCTCTTCTTCCCGCAGATGCGTCCCGAGAAGAAGCAGGAAGTCGCCAAGGATGAGGAATTCACCGCATTGGGAATTGACGCCGCGTGGATCCCGGCCTTGAAAAAGCTGAACATCCTGACGTTGGAGCATTTGAAAAACGCCAACCCGAACAAGTTGCTCAACGACCTCGGCGGCCTGCGCAAAAAGCTGAAACTGGAGGTTCCGGCAGCGAAACTGGAGGACATCAAGGGCTGGATCGAGAAATTAGCGTAGTTGGCTTTTGGCTATTAGCTTTTGGCTTTTAGCTTTTAGCTTTTGGCAAAAAAAAGTAGAGACGCAATTTTGCGTCTCTACTTTTTTTGAAAATAAATGTCGGGGCAATTGAAAAAAAGTGTATTTTTGCCGCCGTTTTTGAGCCGAAGTGGCGGAATCGGTAGACGCGTTGGTCTCAAAAACCAATGAGGTAACACTCGTGCCGGTTCGATCCCGGCCTTCGGTACTAAAACAGCTGTCCTTTCGGTCAGCTGTTTTTGTTTTCGGACATGCCAGACAAGCCACAACTTTCAGAAATTTTCTCCGAGATTTGGTGTTTTCATGGAAAAATCCCATCTTTGCCATTCAAAAGGAAAATATCAGGACAATGTTACAAATCGGAACAAAAGCCCCCTATTTCGAGGGCGTTGACGAAAACGGGAACACCGTGAAACTGAGCGACTTCGCCGGCAAGAAGCTCGTGCTCTATTTCTACCCCAAAGACAGCACGCCGGGCTGCACCGCCGAGGCCTGCGACCTGCGCGACAACTACCAGCGATTCCTCGCCATGGGCTACGAGGTGTTAGGCGTGAGCCGCGACTCCGCCGCCTCGCACCAGCGGTTCATCGCCAAGTACGAGCTGCCTTTCCACCTCATCGCCGACACCGACCTCACCATCCTGAAAGCCTACGAGGCCTGGGGCGAGAAGAAGATGTACGGCAAGGTGACCGAGGGTACGTTGAGAACGACCTACGTCATTGACGAGCAGGGCATTATCATCGATGCCATCGGCAAGGTGAACACCAAGGCGCACACGGCGCAGCTGCTGAAATAACGGCATGTTGGGATTATCCGCACTCCGTGGGTGTGCGGGGAAAATCTATGGTTGATACCGGTAATGGCCAATGATTTTGAAGCTGAAAAGGCAATCTTCCAGTTCCTGACCGTTCCCGATATTATGTATGATCAGATGCCTTTTGCCATCGGAAGTGCTCTTTTTGGAAACAATCCCGATATGGGTGACTCCGCCGCCCAAGTTCCAGCATACAATGTCGCCGGGACGATAATCGGCGGCTTTGTCGGAAATGGGCAATGACGTGCCTTTCCGCCCGAAGAAGGTCATCAGATTGGGCACCCGGCGATGGTCGATATTCGGATCCGGGCTCTTCAGTCCCCACTTTTGCGGATAGAGGCTGAAATTTGCTTTCATATCAAGATGCACCTCTTTCTGCAGATCGATACCGAGTTTCCGGTAGGCGCGAATGACCACGTCCGTGCACACGCCTTTGTCGGCAGGCACATCGCCATTGGGATAGCTTATCTTAAAATAAGCGGGATCGTACTGCACTTGCTGATGCGTCAGCGTCAAGGCGGAGTCGGCCAGACGACCGTAGAAATCCTGCTGCGCCAAAGCCACAACCTGGATGCAAAAGCTCAACAATAGCAGGAACAGTGTTCTTTTCATTGTAATTCTCGTTTCCTTATTATCGCAAAAAAGCTCGTTTTATTGTTTTAATGGTCAAGATTTCATTTCCCTGCGGTAAAGGATAAAAGCGGCCAGATTGAACGCAATGTCGCAAATAGTCGCGACATAAGGGAAAATATTCACCTTTCCGTATAAGGTGTCATTGGGAGTAAGATGATTGGAGATGATGTTCGGCAGATAATGCGACGAGAAAAAGTGGATGACGATGAGAATGAAAATCATGGTGATGGAGAGCACCGTCGTGCGTCTTTTTACCAACATAAAGATAGCCCCAATGGTAATGAGCACAATCAGCAGACAGGTGATCACCTCAACCAAGATGGGATGGTCGGCAAATTGCCAATATCCGCCGCCGAGCACTCTAACCAAGGAAAGGACGTAACCCAAGGTGACGGCGAACAAGATTCCGCCATAATAACTTCGCGATTCACCTGACGACACTGTTTCGTCCGCTTCCGTATTCTCCGAATCGTAACGCCACCACAAGAAGCCAACGGTGAGAAACGAGGTGACAAGATTTGCCCACTTCCGCACATTTTGCATCGTATAATTGGGAATATCCCATTTCATCTGATTGTCCGCGAAAGAATCAAGATCAAAAAAACGGTCGGAGATGAATGCGGACAACAGATTCATCAGAATGACAGTTCCGACAAATATTGCGAGATGCCCCCATTTGACATTGAACATCCTCGGTTTGCGGAACAGCAGGTAAAAGACCAGCAGGAACAGCAGGGATTTCCCGACAACCACGGCTATTGGATGCAGCACGGCTTCCAGCGCGAAGAAAAACGAAGCGAAAGATCCCCAAACGGCATCAAACATCCAGTAAAGAATGATTCCGAGCAGAAAGCAGCGGTAATCAAGTTTTTTTTCGATGGTGGTGTTCATATTTTGACGTTTTTGAAATGTTTTAGAATCCATACTTTTCTACATATTCCAACTTCTTACCGCTGAGTCCGGCTAAGAAACTGTAAACCTGCTGGATACTTTTCCCTGCAACATTGGTGAAGTGGGCTTTGAATCCTTGGTCGGTCACCCGCTCAATCACCCATTGCGCACCGTCAGTCATCATTACATACACACTGCGTGGGAGTTCGTCGAGACGCACCGCTTCCATATATTGCAACAGTTTCTCATATTGTGCGGCGGTCATTTTCCGATGCCCTGTCTTCACGGTTGTGGAAATTTCTTTCCAAGTTTTCGGATCGTATTTTGTAAGAAGAATTTTCCAATACAGTGTTACCTCACCCTTGTTTTTCACAACACGGAACGCCACAGGCGGGTGAAAAGAGGGAAAGAAGGAGAAGCGGAAAATGGCCTCGCCTTCTTGCAACGTATCGTCAAAGAGAACAGGCTCTTGCATCTTCGTTAAATCGTGTGAAAAGAAGTTCACCCAGAAATAAGAATGTGAAGCCGATGCATCCACATAGTAATCCACAGCTGTATCCAACACACCGTCTTTAGGCCAGTCGATGAAATACGTAAATGGGAAATGTACGCCTTCTACAGTGTCAAAGGGCAGTTCCGCCAAAGGGTTATGCGCCCGACGCAGTTGTTGTTCCAATTGCAACACGGGAAGATAGAGGTCTATCAAAGTTTCTGCCTTAGGGTGCATATCCAGTACTTTGTAAAAATATTTCAGGGCACTGTCACAGGGTTGGGAAACCACAGGTGTGCTGTCGTAATAAGACGCCCAATCATCTTTATAATGAATTGAGTCGTAGGAAGTAGGCGTGTCCAATGGTTTATTCGCCAATAGATATTCCCAGTAGTAGTATTTGCCCATCCACAAAATGCTGTTTTCATCAAGCGGATTTTGCAGCAATTTCCGGTGGCACGCTTCGATTTTCTCCCAACTTCGTTTATCGCGATTTGTTTCCAGAATGGGCTTTCCATACTGCGGGCGGATGTCCGTCGGCAAGACGAACTGGTAATACACGTATGCGTAACAACGGACTGTTTTCCCCTTTTCAGTGCCCGGCACCCATTTGGGCATCGTTTTCACGACGCGGATGAGTTCATCGGCAAAGCCGTAGTCGCTTGGAGGCCAGGAACCGTCTTTCACTAACCCGATGGAACCGTCTTTTTCCACCACAAATTCCACACGGGCCCTATATTCCTCCAAATCCCGCAGCGCTTCCGGCGGATAGTGAATAGCCTTTTGGATGAATGCCGCACAAGCCTCCTCCCCGCCAGGAAAGGCAGGCGGAATGGTACTTTTTGCCCCACCTGTGCGATTTATCACCATATCCACATAGTCCGTATCCACAAGTGCCACTAACAGTTCCGTCACGCGATTCTCTTTTTTAGAGTTCGGGCACTCCGTATAATAGGAAATGCTGTTCTTGTTGTCCTTAAATTCCAATATGTAAGGGGTTCTAAATCCAGAACAGCCCGAACAGCTCGGATAATGGATGAAATCAATGTCTTTCAGGATTTGCTGAATTTGTTGCCACTCAAAAGGGAACAATTCCCGGCTGCCCGAATCAACGATCCCTTTTTCCCATTCATTGCCATAGTATTCGTTTTCGGTCACATCCACAAGTCCTGTGTCAGTTACCAACATGTGTTCGGTATGTTCCACGTGTCCCCTTAACGCGTTCCCTTTTTGCCAGGTCAATAGTATCCGGTTATCCTTTTGCCTTACCTGTATAAACAGCGGGTGTGCGAATTTCGGGATGTAGTTCAAACGGAGCAGACACTCGTTTTCGCCGACGGGAATGTCGCGCAAGGGCGCAACCCCGGCCAACCGCATATAGAAGACCACCTCTCCCACAGCATCATTCATATCCCCGTCTTCTTTGTCGTCAAAAAAGTAATTTTCAGGGAAATAGTCCTCGAATTTCCAGCGTTCCCGATGTTGCTGTGCAAAAAGCGGCAAAGCAGCAGCCACAGAAACGGTCAAACTCAAAACGAATATCCTTAAAACTTTGCGCATGACAATCAACCTTGGAACTTCTGGTTTACACACCTTAACCCCGTCTCCGCAAACGAAGCAAATTCCGTAAAACATCCTCCGAAGAAAACGAGATTGCAAAAATAACATCTTTATCTATATGTGAGACGCAGAAAAGTCAAAAGGTTGCAGGGGCGGTACATTTTTTTCCAGTATTATCCACCTAAACAATATCCGAAATAAAACCGTGCCTTGCCCTTTCAAAGAAAAACGCCGGAACTATACTGCAAATCGCACCCCTGTTCCGAAGGCGTTGACGAAAACGGGAATCCCGTGAAACTGAGCGGCTTCAGCGGCAAGAAGCTCGTGTTCTACTTTTACCCCAACGACAGCACGCCGGACTGCGTGACAACTGCCAGCGATTCCCCGCCATTCTCAAGGTCTACGGGACTTGGGGCGAGAAGAAAATGTACGGCAAGGTGACAGAGGGCACGCTCGACGCTACTTATATCGTTGACAAACAGCGTGTTCCCATTGACTCTGTCGAAAATACCGATAGCAAGAAGCACACAATGCAATTGTTAAATAGAGGCATTTGCACCTCGGAATGTGATTCGTAGAGACGTTCCCCGGCACATCTCTATTGCCCTGAAAAAAAATCGTTACATATTCTTTTTGGTTAAAAAAAAGTGTATTTTTGCCGCGGATTTCAATAGATAAAAAAGTATCGATATGTCCAAGCAGAATACACCCTCTTTGGTGGTCATGAAATCGACCTTGAGCCGGCTGCCGCTGTACTACAGCTACATCAGCAGACTGCAGGCTGATGGGGTGGAATCTGTCTCTTCTGCGCTGCTTGCAGGGCATCTGAACCTCAACCCGGTATTGGTTCGCAAGGATCTTGCGCAGGTGAGCAGTGTGGCTGGTCATCCCCGAACCGGTTTTGAAGTGAAGCAGCTGCTTGAGGACATGAGTGAATATTTGGGTTACAACAAAATGGACGAAGCCATTTTGGTTGGGGTCGGCAGCATGGGACGCATCCTCCTCACCAATACCAAATTCGCCAAATTCGGGTTGAACATTGTGGTGGGCTTCGACAAAGACCCCTATTTATGCGGACTCCAGCTTGATGGCAAGCACATCCTTCCCATGGAAAAGATGCCAAGCCTCGTACAACGCATGGGCATCCGTATAGGCATTATCACTGTACCTGACGATCAGGCACAGAGTGTGTGCGACCAAATGGTGAAGGCCGGCATCCAGGCCATCTGGAATTTCGCCTTTGTGCCGCTGAAAGTTCCCGAAGATGTGCTTGTGAAAAACGAGAATCTGCCCTCTTCGTTAGCCGTTCTCGCACACAAGCTGGCCATGAGATCACCTCTGCCTAAAGAATTAAATCCGATAATCGAAAATTAAAAACCAATTTTTTTACAATATGAAGAAAGAAAGTGTAAAATTAGAGGAAAAAACCGATAAAAATTTATCGGTTGAAAGTGAGATCGATGTGTTAGTCCGGAATGCGGAAGAAGCGTTGAAAACATACGTTGACTTCAATCAGGAGCAGGTTGACAAGATTGTCTATGCGATGGCATTAGCCGGTTTGGAGCACCATCGCGAGCTCGCGCGCCTGGCTGTTGATGAGACGCACCGTGGGGTTTACGAGGACAAGATCATCAAGAATATTTTCGCTACAGAGTATATTTGGAATTCCATCAAGAACGAGAAAACGGTTGGCGTTGTGGAGGACAACGAGATGGAGGGTTATGTTGAGGTTGCTGAACCTGTCGGTATTGTGGCTGGCGTGACGCCGGTGACGAACCCGACATCCACCACCATGTTCAAGTCGTTGATTTGCGCAAAAGCCCGCAACCCGATCATCTTCGGATTCCATCCGTCCGCACAGCAGTCGTCGGTGGCGGCTGCCAAGATTCTGCGTGACGCGGCCGTGGCGGCAGGAGCTCCTGCGGCATGTATCCAATGGATCGAACATCCTTCTGTGGAGGCTACCATGGCTTTGATGAGCCATCCGAAAGTGTCGTTGATTCTGGCCACGGGCGGTGCCGGCATGGTACGCTCGGCCTACAGCTGCGGCAAACCCGCCCTCGGCGTCGGACCCGGCAACGCTCCTTGCTACATTGAGACTTCCGCCAACGTGAAACGCGCCTGCACCGACCTCATGATGTCGAAGACCTTCGACAACGGCATGATTTGCGCTTCCGAGCAAGCGGTCATCGTGGACAAGGTGATTTCCAACCTGTTCGAGTCGTTCATGAAAGAGAACGGCTGCTATTTCTTGAACGAGGAGGAAATCAAAAAGGTTTCCGATTTCGTCATCAACTCCGAGAAAGGTGCGGTCAACCCCGACGTGGTGGGCAAATCGCCCTACTGGATCGCACAGCAATCGGGTGTGACGGTCCCTGAGAGAACCAAGATTCTCATCGCACGGCTGAAAGATGTGGGTCCGGAATATCCGCTCTCCCGCGAAAAGCTTTCCCCGGTGCTGGCCTACTACGTGGTCAACAACCATGTGGAAGGTTTCGAAATGTGCCGCAAGATGCTCGACATGGGCGGTCTCGGTCACACGGCCATCATCCACAGCACCAACAGCGACCTGATTGAGAAGTTCGGCAAAGCCATGAAAGTGGGCCGTATCATCGTCAACTCCCCGTCATCGCAGGGTGCCATCGGAGACATCTACAACACCAACACCCCGTCGCTGACCCTCGGCTGCGGCTCATACGGCCATAACAGCACGACAGCCAACGTCTCCACCGTAAACCTTATCAACAAAAAGAAAATCGCAAAAAGAAGAGTCAATATGCAATGGTTCAAGATTCCGCCGAAAGTTTATTTCGAGTACGGTTCAGTGCAATATCTGGAGCACATGGAAGGCTTCAGCAAGGCGTTCATCGTGAGCGACCCGATGATGGTGCAGCTCGGCTATGTCGATAAAGTCACCTATTATCTCAACAAGCGCAGCGAGCCTTGTCACTACCGGATTTTCTCCGACGTGGAGCCGGATCCGGATGTGGAGACCATCATGCGCGGTGTGGCCGAGATGCGTTCGTTCCAGCCTGACGTGATCATCGCCTTGGGCGGCGGTAGCGCCATGGACGCGGCCAAGGGAATGTGGCTCTTCTACGAGCATCCCGAGACCTCTTTCGACGGTCTGCGCCAGAAATTCATGGACATCCGCAAGCGCGTGGTGAAATTCCCGCACTTGGGCAATCAGTGCAAGATGGTCGCCATCCCGACCACTTCCGGCACCGGCAGCGAGGTGACAGCCTTCACGGTCATCACCGACAAGAAGCGCGGTATCAAGTATCCGTTGGCCGACTATGCCGTGACGCCGAACGTGGCCATCATCGACCCGCAGTTCGTGGTTTCCTTGCCGAAACGCGCCACCGCGGACACGGGCATGGACGTGCTGACCCACGCCATCGAGGCATACATTTCCAACATGGCCAACGACTACACCGACGGTTTGGCTCTGCAGGCCATGGATCTCGTATTCTCTTATTTGAAACGTGCTTACAAAAACGGACAGTTCGACCTGAAGGCTCGCGAGAAGATGCACAACGCCTCCTGCATCGCCGGCATGGCCTTCACCAACGCCTTCCTCGGTCTCAACCACAGCATGGCTCACAAGTTGGGCGGCGACTACCATATCCCGCACGGCCGCGCCAACGCCATCCTGTTGCCTTACGTTGTGAAGTATAACTCATTGAAACCGAATAAATTCGTCCCGTTCCCGAAATACGATCATTTCATCGCGGACGAAAAATTGGCCAAGGCCGCCCGTTTCCTCGGGTTCGGCGGCAAGGACAACGAGGAGAGCATCGACAATCTCATCAAGGCTATCCGCCAGTTAATGAAAGACATGCACATGCCGATGAGCATCAAGGAAGAGGGCGTGGACGAGAAACTGTTCATGGAGAATGTCGCCGCGCTGTCCGAGAAGGCCCACGACGACCAGTGCACCGGCGCCAACCCAAAATATCCCCTTGTCAGTGAAATCATTGACATTTACAAACAAGCCTACTATGGTGAATAATAAAATAGGTTTTCGCTCGTTAAAAAAGGTTAATTTTGAGTGAATCGTGTTTTGAAGCAGGCAGCCTCGTGAAAGCGGGGCGCCTGCAGAAAAAACGACTGAAAGGACAACAATCAATTTTAGAAAATATAAAATCAAAAAAAATGATGAACATTAAAGTTTGTGTGGGCAGCTCCTGCCATTTGAAAGGTTCTTACGATGTCATCCAATCCTTAAAAGACATCTTGAAAAAATACGATGTGGAAGATCTGGTAGAACTGCAGGCCAGTTTCTGTCTTGGACATTGCGCCAAAGGCGTGAACGTCAGAACGGACGGGCTTACCGACAGCATGAAGCAGAAAGCCACCACGCTCGAAGAAGACGGCAGCATCATTCTCCACAACGTCACCAAGGAGAATGTGGAAGAGATATTTGTGAAAGAAGTCTATCCTTTAATCGAATTATAAGCCGGGGAGATGTCATTATATTTAGAGTTTCGCAATGCGAAATGTAAAGACTGCTACAAATGCCTGCGCGAATGTCCTGTGAAAGCCATTGACATCAAGGGACATCAGGCGGAGATTATCGAAGACAGATGCATCCTGTGCGGCCACTGCACGCTCGTGTGCCCGCAGAACGCGAAGGTGGTGCACAGCGAAATCAACGAGGTGCGCGCCTTGCTGGCGGGTCCCGACAAGGTGATCGCCAGTGTCGCCCCTTCGTTCATTTCCAGTTTCGGACTTTCCGACTTCGGGGTGATGAAACTCGCGCTGGCCAAACTTGGCTTTTTTGATGCGGAAGAGACGGCTGTCGGGGCGCAGGCGGTGACCCAAGAGTACGCCAACCTGCTGAAATCCGGACAGTTCAAAAACTTCATTACGTCTGCCTGTCCGGCCGTATGCCGCATGATTCAGGAGTATTACCCGATGGCGCTCAAGTATCTGGCGCCCGTCGATTCGCCGATGGTGGCCCACGCCAAAATCCTCAAGAAACAGCATCCCGAGGCCAAGATTGTCTTCGTCGGTCCCTGCATCGCCAAAAAGCGCGAAGCGGAGGAATGCCACCTCATCGACAATGTCCTGACTTTCGAGGATGTGGTGGAGCTTTTCAAGGAAAAAGGGGTGCAGATTGACGAAATCACCAACGTCATGTTGCAGAAACGGAACGGAATGCCGAATCTGGCGAAGGAATACCCCATTCCTCAGGGCATCATCCACTCTTTCCCGGAACTTCCGGAGGGCTATGACTATATCGCCATCGACGGTCCAATGAAGTGTGTCAAAGCGTTGCAAAACATTGAGCACATGGACCATGTGGTGTTGGAGATGAACCTTTGCGAGGATGCTTGCGTGAACGGGCCCTGTTCATTGGAGAAGAATGGCGGTTCCGTCAAGGCCATGTCGGACATCCGCAAGTATGTCTCTGCCGAGAAACGCCAACTCACGGCTACGCAGACGCCGGTGCAAGTGGAAGTCCCGCTCGCCACGGCTCATCCGAGAATCCGCAGCCACAGCATGCCCGCTCCCGAGCGCGAAATCGAGGCCATCCTGCACAAGACCGGCAAGTTCAAACCGGAGGACGAGCTCGACTGCGGCTCCTGCGGCTATGCCACTTGTCGCGAGAAAGCCTGGGCGGTCTATAATGGCTATGCCGACATCGACATCTGCCTGCCCTACATGCGCCAGCGCGCCGAGTCATTCTCTGTGGAGGTGATCCAAAACAGCCCTGAAGGCATCGTGGTGCTCGACCCGGACATGAACATCCTGGAAATCAACCGCCGCGGACGCGAATTGTTAGGCATCGAGGATCCCAACGCCAAAGGGCATCCCGCCATCGACTACTTCAACCCCATCGACTTCTGCAACGCCTACGCCCAGAAGAAGAACATCGAGCTGAAGAAGGAACTTGTCACGAGCACAGGCAAATATGTGGACTTGTCCATCAACTATTTGGCCAACCAGAATCTCATCTTCGGCATTATGAAGGATGTCACGGACACCGTTGACTACGAGAAGCGGATTATGAAGGTGAAGATGGAGACGCTGACCACGACAGATGATGTGATCAAGAAGCAAATGCGTGTGGCTCAGGAGATTGCGTCGCTATTGGGCGAGACAACCGCCGAGACCAAGGTGGCCCTGTTGAAGCTGAAGAAAACGTTAACCGAAGAAAAAGTCTCTGAGTGATGGAACTTTGCTTAGAAACAGGATGCACTTCGCTGAACCACTACGGCGAAGAACTGTGCGGCGACAACGTGGCCTGCACGGTAAACGGCGACTACACCACGTTGGTGCTGGCCGACGGTCTGGGGAGCGGCGTGAAAGCGAACATTCTTTCCACGCTCACTTCCAAGATTTTGTGTACCATGGCCGCCAACGAAATCGACATCTACGAATGCGTGGAGACCATCATCCAAACGCTGCCCGTGTGTGCGGAGCGCGGGGTGGCGTATTCCACGTTCTCCATCATCCACGTCAACAAGGAGGGCAAGGGGGAACTGTTCGAGTTTGACAATCCGGAAGCCATCTATTACCATAACGGCAAATGCCAGAACTTCGAGCGCGAAGAACTGGATGTCTGCGGCAAACGGGTGTATCGTTCCGAACTCAACCTCGAAGAGAACGATATCATCCTTGTTATGTCCGACGGCACCATCCACGCCGGCATCGGCATGATCCTCAATTTCGGCTGGGAGCGGCCCCAGATCATGGAGCATCTCGACAACAACATCAAGCCCGAAATGTCCGCCCGTGCGGTGGCCTGCATGCTCGCCGCCGCCTGCAACGACCTCTATGCCGACAAACCGGGCGACGACACCACCGTGGCCGCCGTCAGGATCCGTCAGCGGCTGGATGTCAACATCATGGTGGGACCGCCCGTGGATAAGGAGAAAGACGACTACTACATCAAAAACTTTTTGGAGGGACATTCCAAGAAGATTGTCTGCGGCGGCACCAGCTCCACGATTGTGGCGAGGTACCTGAAAACGGAGCTTAAAACCAGCTTCGACTTCCCCGACAAAGATGTTCCGCCCATCGGATTCATCAAGGGAATCGACCTGACCACCGAGGGCGTGCTCACCCTGCGCAAACTGTTGCAACTCTCCGAAAAATACGTCTCCATTGACG
>CACXUB010000027.1 GCA_902770735.1 uncultured Bacteroidota bacterium
TCGATAGAACACTCGTTGGGCCCCAAATCATCGTCGTCACCAAAGAGATTGTGGTGAACGACACGGTGGTGGTCCGTGACACCGCAATAGTGAAAGACACGGTCTATTTAATGCAAAAGCCATGAAAAAACAGACTGTTATCACATTTATCGTATTGTTATTTAGTACTATAGGAAGTATCTCCGCGCAAACCACAGACACCATGTATGTGGTGAAACGGCACGTGGTGCGCGACACCGTCTATGTGCGCGACACGGTGCGCGTACAAGACACCATCATCATCGCCGACTACATTCACAGCGAGGAATTCAAGCAGCTGTTTTACGAGCTGAACGGTGTTGATGGGCAGACACCGCCCGATTCGTTGGAAAAATTGTGGGTGCAGACCGTTACCTTTTTGGAAAATCGCGTCATACAGTATGAACAGCAAAACGTATCTACAATGGACAGCATCAAAAAATACGGATTAGCGGGGCTCATGCTTTTGGGTTTGAATTCCCTCGCGCCCGCACAAACACCTTCCCCTTCACCCACCACACCGCATCAGACGAAGGTGCAGAAAGTACTTCATGACAGTCCTTTCAACGGGTTCCACTTCGGATATACAGCAGAGGCGAATTTCATACATCCAGACCATTTACAGGTTTTCGACGACGGGAAACTTTCTTCAGACACCTATGATAAGCTCCGTTACGGATTTCGTGCAGGGTTGGAATGTTCTTATCACTTTGCAGATTTCTTCGGAGTTTCGGCTGCTTTAAATTACGGAATAACAAGCCGATCAGCAGATAATGCATGGAGATACCAAGGACTCTCTATGCCGCTGAAGTTTGAATTTCATTACCCAATTACAGATAAAATTTGGCTGACGGCAAACCTTGGGACGCAAATAAGGATGCCTATAGGGACGGTTGGTGATGGCTATAATTCAAATATCGGAAGGTACCCTCTTGTTGATCCTGTGAATTTGGATTTTGACAGCAATTCTGTTTACGACAGGAATGTGTTTTATGCTGATATTATGGCGGATTTTGGAATATATTATCGATTGCCGAATCAGGATTATTTGCGCTTTATGGTTGGTTTGAATGTGGCCACAACCGACTACGCCCGATCGAAACACACCATCGATGACCTTTATTATAACGCTATCGGCGAGAAATCCAAGGAACAATCAATCTCTATTACGGAGCGCAACCACTATCTCTACTTCCAAATTGCCTACGTGCACAGTTTCAGCAAGATGCGGGCAATCAAACAGGCGCAGCCGCACTGGAATGATGACAAATCATTGTACCGCCACGAGTTCCGGTTTGGGGTGAGTGATCCCTTGGGCTTTACCTATCTGAGGGAATTGTTTGCTCCTACTACTATTTTGGGAGAGCCGATAGAGGGTGTTTCACCCACAAAGCAAATATTCACTCCCGTATCCTCCTTTGATTATCATTACCGTGCCACAAAATGGTTTTGGTTAGGCCTTACTGCTGGCTATAATTATTATCAAGAGAAAGGCGATGCTTTGTATGTTGGGTATATATTTCCTGAGAATTCTACGTGGCAGTATAAGGAACATCATTTCCTGATAATGCCCTCTCTGCGGTTCTCCTACCTTAACCGCCCGCATCTGACCCTTTACTCTGGGCTTGCCGTGGGTTTGTATATCAAACATGGTCGAGAGTACATCGATGATGATAATCTTATCCAGCCGATAACTGCTGAATATATCAGAATGTTCTCCGCGTTCCAGTTGACCGCCTTCGGGGTGAAAGCCGGCGCAAAACACTGGTTCGGCAGCTTTGAGGCAGGCTTCGGCATCAAGGGGTTTGTCAATTTGGGGGTAGGGTACGAGTTCTGATGATCTCAATTTACAATATTCGAAGCCAGCACGCGTCACATCTTCCTGAATATTAAAAACTTATCAGATAAAAAAGTTCCTCCTGTATCTTCTTGTTGCCGTGACGACGAAAAATTCCATTCCCCACAAATTTTGGACATTGAAATGCCCAACTACAGGTGCATCGTCATGCATGTGGGAATGAGGAGAGTCTGCTCGTCGCGACGGAGATCTTTCGTATAGACAAGATAGCGGTCGCCGATACGGTCGGAGAACTTCTTGCAGAACAGGTCAAGCGATTTATGACTTTTGTAACCGGAAGATTTGACCTCTATGGGCCATATCTTGGCCCCGCGTGAAAGGATAAAATCGACCTCGTAGTTATGGTTGGATGTTTCCGACGGCCATGTGTGATAGAATAGTCTGTTGCCAGTGGCTGTGAGCACCTGGGCCACAATGTTCTCATACACGTAGCCAAGGTTGGCGGACAGTTTGTCGGAAAGGAGTTTCTGGTAGATGATGTTCTCGGTGACACTCTTGTCCCAAAAGGCGAGGGTGACAAAAAGGCCAGTGTCGGCAACAAACATTTTGTACTGGTTGTAGTCGGTGTTTAACGGAAGACCCACATTGGGGTCATCTACATGATGAGCGAAATTGACGGTTAGGCTATCTTCAAGACCGCGAAGAAGCTCGTCAAGGGTTTCTTTGTCTTCGCTACGTCCTAACACACTGGTGACCTGATATCGTGAGGCGTTCTTAGTAAGTTCTGACGGGATGGCAGAAAAGAGCCGAGAAGCCTTACCTGATGGGTCAATCTTGATAAAATCATCAAGATAGAGCTCAATAATTTCACGTTTTTCCTTATCAACATCAGAAAGATTGTTAGTGTCAAGATAGGTGTTCACAGCCTGTGGCATGCCTCCTACAAGCATATAGAGACGGAAATCACGCATGAGTTGGCGGCAGACAGCATCGCCAAGGGGGGTGCGGTTACGTAGGGCCTCTTCCAAGAGAGGCACGGTAGCCGTGTCTCCCATAGCCCAACGGAATTCCTCGTAATCCATAGGGTACATAGTGATGCGTGTCTCTTCGCTGGGAATGACGATGTTCTTAGTGTTTTTCTTGATGGAAAGTAGAGAACCAGTCTCAATATAGTCATAGCGATGGTCTTTCACCAAATACTTGATGGCCTGTCGGGTTTCGGGGCTTTTCTGAATCTCATCGAAAATAATAACTGATTCTCTTTCATACAATTTCACACCGTAAATGAACTGGAGCTGGGTGAAGAAGTAGTTGCGGTCGGAGATGTTTGCCACAGCTTCCCAAAGGGCAGAAGGGGCATCGGCGAAATCGACAATAATATAGCTTTTGTATTCGTGGCGGGCGAACTCTTCAGCAATGGTTGACTTACCCACACGACGAGCGCCTTTGATGAGAAGCGCTGTCTTGCCTTGACGTTCCTGTTTCCACTGGAGCATCTGGCTGTAAATCTTACGTTTAAATATACGATAGTCTGTCATAACATCTCTTTATTTCGGGTGCAAAAATACATATTTTATGGAATCCCCGAATTTTTTCTCTGAATTATGTATGGAATCCCTAAATTTTTTTCTGGATTATGTACGGAATCCCTGATTTTCTTATTGTCAGTTTTTGTACCTTTGTATCCTAAGTTTTTAGATTGTAACATTATGGACTGCAAAGAGATACGCCACCAATTACATCGCATGGCCGAGGCTTCCAACGAGGAAGTGAAGACTTCCGCATACATCCGTCAGCGACTGGAGCAGTTCCAGCCAAGCAAAATCTTCACGTTTCCGAAAGGAAATCACCTGCTGGCGGAGTTCGATTTCGGGGGCGGCGGGAAGACCGTGCTGCTCCGTGCCGACATGGACGCGGTGCGGGTCAACGAGACACTGAATCTGCCGTATAAGTCTGAAACCGAGGGTGTTTCACACAAGTGCGGGCACGACGGGCACAGCACAATCATGCTGCGCGTGGCGGAGATGCTGCACGAGAAACCGCTGCCGTCGGGGAAAGTGCTGCTGCTCTTCCAGGGCGCCGAAGAGACCGGCGAGGGGGCGCGGCAGATTCTCGACAGCGGGATCCTGCAATCTTACAACATCGATTGCGCTTACGCCCTGCATAACATCCCGGCCGAACCCGCGGGAACAATTATCTGTAAGACAGGCAGTTTCACCTGCTCTGTCATCAGCTGCGACATCGTGCTGACGGGCAAGACCGCGCACGCCGCCGAACCGTGGAACGCCGTGTCGCCGTTCCCCGCCGCGCAACGGCTCACCGACTTCGTGCTCTCGCTGAACCAGCGGGATGTGCAACGCGACGACTTCTGTGTGGCCACACTCATCGAGTTCCGGGTCGGCAGCCAAGCCTACGGAGTGGCCGCTGGGGACGGCGTGCTCCGCTTCACCATCCGCACCCGCGAAGACGCTCATCTCCAGCAGATTATCTCCGAAATCGAAAACAAAGCCAAAGCCGAAGCTGCCTCCGAAAACCTGCAATGCGACATCCGATGGGTAGAATATTTCGCTGCCTCCAACAATGCGGAGAATGCGGTCAATGCCATCAAGGAATGCGCTGACAATCTGAATCTTACCTATCAGGAGAAACCGATTCCCTTCTTCTGGGGCGAAGATTTCGGGCTCTTCACCCAGCACTATCCAGGCGCGCTGTTCGGATTAGGCTCCGGCACGTCGCAACCGCCCCTGCACCACCCCGACTTCGACTTCCCCGATGAGATTGTGGAAACGGGAGCGGAGATGTTTTACGCGCTGTTGGGAAAATAAAGGGTTTTCTCGGAAAAATACGTATCTTTGCCGCCTTGAATTGATGACTATGACTTAGGCTATGACTATGACTTAAACTTAGACTTAAACTTAGACTTAAACTTAAACTTAGACTTAGACTTAAACTTAAACTTAGACTCTTTGACAAATAAAAAATAGAATATGAAGAAAAAGATTATTGCATTGTTAGGTGTTGTTGTCGTTGCGGTGGCGGCGTTGGTGTTAGTCGCGGCCACTACAGGTGACGACGTTATGACCAAGAAGGATGGCGTTTACATCGTGAACACCACCAAGTTGTCCGCGGATGTTCAAGGCTACAACGGTCCCACCCCGTTGAAAGTTTACATTAAGGATGACAAAATCCAGAAAATCGAGGCGTTGCCCAACGAGGAGACTCCCGGGTTTTTCGCGCGCGTGCAGGAAAATCTGCTGAACAAATGGAACGGCATGACGGTGAAACAGGCGGCCACCGCTGAGGTGGATGCCGTTTCGGGTGCCACGTACTCGTCCAACGCAGTCAAGAAGAATGTCAAGTTGGGTGCATCGTACTATTTGAAACACAAATAGTTAGTTAGCAGTTAGAAGTTGTGGGTTTTCGGAAATGCAGACATATAAGGTCTTTTAGGGTGTGGCTGTTGATGTTTATCACGACGGCAACCTTGTCTCGTGTTTGCGCGCAGGACACCATACGGATGATGCAGTATAACCTGATGTATTATACGAACACATCGGGCGTTTCCGACTGCAACAGTATGACGAACAATCTGGACAACAAGGATCTCCATATCAAAACCATATTCCAGTATGTGCGGCCGACGGTGTTTTGCGTGTGCGAGATCGGCTCCCAGACCCAGTACGCCGACCGTCTGCTCAACAACGCCATCAACACCGACGGCATCGACTATTACCGTCGGGGACCGCTCACCAACCAGTCGGGCGGCACCATCGCCAACATGATCTACTACGATTCACGCAAGCTCGTCTTGTACAAATCTACGAACATAACCACCTCATACAGAGATATTAACGGATACACTTTTTACTATAATGCCGATAATCTCTCCAGCGGGGACACCATTTTCACGACCTTTTGGATTGCGCATCTCAAGGCGGGGACCGGGACAACCAACGAGAACGCCCGTTTCGCGCAGACCCAGAAGTTGATGAACCGTATTGCCAATTCCGGTTTGCCCGGAAACTACACGTTTTCAGGGGATTTCAACCTTTATTCCAGCAATGAGGCTGCTTATCAAGAACTTACGGAATATTCGAACAGTCTGTACCGATTCTATGATCCTGTGAACAGTCCCGGTTACTGGCACAACAGTTCGCAGTTCTCGTCGTTGCACACGCAATCCACGCGCACGCAGGCGGAATACTGCTTTTCCACGGGTGGTTTGGACGATCGTTTTGACATTATCCTCGTTTCGCCGTACATCTATTTCGGGAGTGACCGCATGCACATTGTGGAAGGATCGTATCATGCGCTGGGTCAGGATGGTGCGAGGTTCAACGGATCCATCGTTTCGCCCACCAACTATTCAATTCCCTCCAACGTGGCCAATGCCCTTTACCTGCAGTCGGACCATCTGCCGGTGATCATGGACATGACCATAGACGCGCATGTCGGTGTGGCGGACCGGAATCCCGACTTTTTCGTCCGGGTGACCAATCCCGTCCGAGAAACGCTGCAGGTGGATATGCAGAGCATGGAGGCGGGACGTTACAACATTGAGATCTATTCGATGGATGGGCGGCGAATCGCCCGTTTCGAGGAGGATTTGGATGAAGGGACGCATCGTTTCAGTTACCCGTTCAAATACGGGAAAGGTGCGTATTTAGTGCGTTTTCAGAACGATAAGGGGGAGAAAATCGCCAAAAAAGTCGTCTGTTTTTAAGTCTGTTTGGAAAAACTTGGTGGAAACACGCTTTTGGGTATGAAAAAATTATATCTTTGCACGTTCATTTTCATCTAACAAAAACAAACAAAACCATTATGAGTGAAGTCGTTGTAAACCGTTATTCTGACGAGGACTTGGAAGAATTCAGAGCCTTGATAGAAAAAAAGATAGAAGATGCCAAAAAGAACCTTGAAGTGTATCAGGAAGCCTACAGCGGAGTTGGAAATGACACGAAGGATACGGCGCCCACATTCAAGAATCTGGAAGAAGGCAACCAGGTGCTCTCCAAAGAGGAGAATGGCCGCCTGATGGCACGTTTGGTGAAATACATCTCCAATCTGGAGGCCGCTTTGGTGCGTATCGAGAACAAAACGTACGGCGTGGACCGCATCACCGGGAAACTTATTCCCAAGGAGCGCCTGAGAATCGTCCCGCACGCCACGTTGGACATCGACACGAAACTGCAGGAAAAGAAAAAATAAGCGGCAGTTTCATAACCGCAAACCGATGAACTCTGATGCGGTGAATCCGTTGCTCCAAATAGACGATTTGTCGCTGGATTTGTGCCGCGATTCCCAGTGGAATCCTATTTTGCACCATATCAGTTTCTCCTTGAACGAAGGGGGAACGTTGGGTATTGTCGGGGAGTCGGGTTCCGGGAAGTCGGTGACGGCGCTCTCCGTCATGCGGCTGCTGAACCCGAAAATCGCCCGGTATCCATCCGGCCATATCTATTTCCGTCCGTGCGCCGACAAGCCTCCGATTGATGTCTTGGCGGCGGATGATGCTGTCATGCAGTCACTTAGGGGCAATCAAATCGGTATGGTTTTCCAAGAACCGATGACCTCGCTGAATCCCGTCCTCCGTTGCGGGGAGCAAATCACCGAGCAGATTCACCTTCACAAAAAAGTTTCGGAGAAGGAGGCCAAAGAACAGGTTCTCAGTCTTTTTGACGAGGTGCGCCTGCCCCGGCCGACCCAGATCTTCGATTCTTATCCGCATGAACTTTCCGGCGGCCAGAAGCAACGTATCATGATCGCCATGGCCATGAGTTGCCAACCCAAGCTGCTCATCGCGGACGAGCCGACCACGGCGCTGGATGTCACCATCCAGAAAAACATTTTGGAACTTATCCGCAGTTTGCAGAAAAAACATGGCATGAGCGTGCTGTTTATCACTCACGATTTGGGAGTGATGGCCGAAATTGCCGATCGCACCATTGTCATGTACAAAGGAGAGATTGTGGAAGAGAACAATGTCCGCGATATCTTTCTGAACCCGAAAAACGCTTATACAAAACAGCTTATCGCCTGTCGACCGTCCATGACCACCCGCTTGCGTAAATTACCGCAAGTGTCTGATTTTGAAGGGAGTGAAGCGGCGGATATGCAGCAGATTGTGGATAAACTGACTGTCGCGCCAGAGGAACGCAAAGTTGCGCATCAGGCTTTGTATTCTGGCGATAAAATATTGACTGTCAAAAACTTGAACAAGGTGTATAAGGTGCGCAAACGGAAGCTGTTCGAGAAGCAGAAATACTACCATGCGCTTCACGATGTCAACCTCGACATATATGAGGGCGAGACGTTGGGGCTGGTCGGCGAGTCGGGCTGCGGCAAGACCACGTTGGGTCGTTCCATGCTCCGCCTGATTGAACCCACGTCGGGGAACGTCTTTTACCAAGGAAAGGATATTGTGGGGCTTCCGGTCTCGGAGATGCGGAAGTTGCGCAAAGATTTGCAGATTATCTTGCAGGACCCGTATTCTTCGTTGAATCAGAGGCTTACAATCGGTGAAGCGTTGATGGAGCCGATGAAAGTGCACGGCATCCTGCAAAACGATAAAGCACGGAAAAACAAGGTGATAGAGCTGTTGGAGCGTGTAAGTCTCAATGAATCACATTTTTACCGTTATCCGCACGAATTTTCCGGCGGTCAGCGACAGCGCATCTCCATCGCCCGTGCGTTGGCGGTGAACCCGAGGTTCATCATCTGCGACGAATCGGTCTCCGCGCTCGATGTGTCCGTGCAGGCGCAAGTCTTGAACCTGCTCAACGAGTTGAAGGCCGAATACCATTTCACGTACATCTTCATTTCCCACGATCTTTCGGTAGTGAAGTTCATGGCCGACCGTATCGCGGTCATGCAACAAGGAGTCATCGTGGAATCCGGAGAGGCGGACGCCCTTTGCGCAAATCCTCAGACGGAATACACGAAGAAGCTGATAGATTCCATTCCCAAAGGAATCGTGGGGTAGGGGATACGGTCGTGAAAAGTTTTGTTTTGATGTAAAATATTGAAAAACAGTTTAATAACAACATTATGGATAAGTTAATCAATATCTTGAAAATCATTGTCCGTGTCGGTATCGGACTCTTTTTTATTGTTTCCGCCATATTAAAGCTGCTTTCCATCGAAAATTTCGAGATTTATATTTACAGTTTCAACCTGTTGAGTTTCCCGTTGAGCGGCTTGGCGGCTCGTTGCGTTATTGCTTGCGAACTGCTTGCCGGTGTGTTGTTGATTATCAAGGTGAAATACAAATGGGCGTGGTGGCTGACGCTGCTTATGCTCGTGGGATTCTCCTTTTTGTTGGTCTATGTCATCTTGTTCCGGGATGACAGCAACTGCCACTGTATGGGGGATTTGGTGCAGATGCGTCCCTCGCTTTCCTTGGTCAAGAATCTGGTGACGATTGCCCTCCTGCTGTTTGTCCGCAAGGAAGAGGATTACCAGTTCAAGGGGCGGAAACTGGCATTGGCTCTTTCTTTCGTGGCTGCCATTGTGCCGCCGTTCGCGTTGTTTCCCACAGACAATGTCTATAATTTGTTTTCGCGGGCCGACGATCTTGATTATAACGAAGCCGCTTTCAATGGAATGATGGCGGATTCCGTCATGCAGGATGTGCACATTGACGACGGCAATTACATCGTCGCGGTGATTTCCTCGTTCTGCCCCCACTGCAAGAGCGGATGCATGAAAATGTCGGAGATTGTGACCCATAACCAGATTGACAGCAGCCGGGTTTTGCTTTTCGTGTGGGGTGACAGCACCTCGGTGAAACAGTTCAAGACTGAAACCAAGACGGAACAGTTCCGGTCTGTCCAGATTGACGGGATCACGGCGATAAATGTGAACAACGGACTGTTCCCGAAATACTTGTTTTTGAAGGACGGGAGCGTGGTAAAAACGGCTGACAATAAGCAATTGACGGAAAAATCGATTTGCGCCCATTTAAAATGATATTTTTGTATTTTTGCGCCCTAACAATTAAAACGCTAAACTATGTCTCTTTCTGACTTAAAAAAACAGGATTTATTCGACTATTATTCGGAAAATGGTTTTCAGAATTCCACCGAGCAAATAGTGCAGAAAATGCATATTTGCCACAAAACGTTTTTTAACCGTTATGGTACGAAATCTCATTCCATTGAGATAGCATGGCAGTTTTGGCAACAGTTGTGTCGTCGCAAATGGGAGCAGATGATGCTGCACTGCAATCACAGTATTGAGATTCTTATCATGACGTTGTACAGTATGGGTCGTTCTCGTTGCGAAGAGCCTCATTTCTTCAAGTACACGCGAGACAGCCGGAAGTTCCTCGAAAAAGATTCCTTTTTTTACTCCACTTTGTATTCGATTTTAGAGAAAGGAAAACAAAGTTTCCATATTAACGAGATGTTGAACAACGAGATTTACATCACTTTTCTCTTGAATAACTTGTTCTTCATGGAGGCCGAACATGACCAATATCCGGATATGTTGCGTTATGTCCTGACCCCCGCGTTGACCGAGCGTGGTATGGATCTCTTCAATGAAATGCCTGTCTCATAGGTGTTTGCGTCTGCTGCGAATAAATCAATAATCTTTAATATGAAAAAATTTTTTATCGCAACGGCTCTGTTGGCATTGATGTGTGCCTGCAGCCAAAAGCCGAATCAGTCCGGCGAAAAAGTCGAAAAGGTAATAGGGAAACCTAAAATCCAGGTCCAGGACGGCCGTTTCACCCCCGAGGTGATGTGGGCGCTCGGCAAGATGGGCGAGAAGGCCGTCTCCCCCGACGGTTCCCAGATCGCCTACACGGTGACCTATTACGACATGGAGCAGAACAAGGGCAACGCCGAAATCTACCTCATGACTTCCGGAGGAAAGAACGTGGCGCGCCTCACCACGACGGCGGCTTCCGAGTTCAACCTTGTGTGGAAAGATGACGCGACACTGATGTTCTGTCGTGACAATGAAATCCTCTCCATGGCCGTGAAGGATGGCAGGGAAAAGACGCTCGCCACCCACGAACGCGGATTCGAGGGCTTCAAACTCGCTCCCGACGGCAAGTCCATCGTCTTCATCACCACCAAACCCGTGGTGCGCCCCGGCCACCTCGACAAGCTGTACGCCGGTCTCGACAAGACCACCGGCCGCATCAACGAGGACCTTATGTATCGCCACTGGGACAACTGGGTCGATGAATACCCGCAGATTTTCCTTGCTGAATTCGGTGAAAGGGTGGACGTCGAACACGCCGTGTGCCTTATCGATAGTACTTTCGAGTGCCCGATGCGCCCGTGGGGTGGGGTAGAGCAGTTCAACTACAGCCCCGACAGCAAGAAAATCGCCTACACCTGCCGCAAGAAGACGGGTTACGACTATGCGCATTCCACCAACAGTGACATTTTCCTGTACGATATTGAGAAGAAAACGACCACAAATCTCAGCGAGGGTATCATGGGCTACGACCAGAACCCCGTGTTCAGCCACAACGGCAAGTATATCGCTTGGGAGAGCATGGAGCGCGACGGTTACGAGAGCGATCTGATTCGCCTGATGGTGTTGAACCTCGAAACCGGCGAACGCACCAATATGTCGGAGAATTTCGACTACTATTTCACCGGCATCAGCTGGACGGACGACGACAAGGAGATCCTCGGCGTGGTCTATTACCGCGGCACTGACCAAATCTTCGCCTGCAACCGCGAAACCAAGGAGTTCCGCCAGATTTCTTACGGTTACCACGATGTGCACAGTTTCGAACTGTCGAAGGGTAAACTCTACGCTGACCAAGTGTCCATGCAGTATCCGTCAGAGATTTACGTCTATAACCTGACCGACAACAAGGGCGAGGGCAAGAAGATTTCCTCCATCAACGACGACATCCTTTCGCAAGTGCGCATGGGCAAGGTTGAGGAGCACTGGATCAAGACCGTCGATGGCAAGGACATGCTCACGTGGCTGATCTATCCGTACAACTACGACAGCACGAAGACTTATCCGGCGTTGCTTTACTGCGAAGGTGGTCCGCAATCCGAGGTGGGCCAGTTCTGGAGCACGCGCTGGAACTTTATGGTGATGAGCGGCGCGGAATACTTCATCATCGCGCCCAATCGTCGCGGCACCGTGGGCTTCGGCCAAGCGTGGACCGAGGAGATCAGCGGCGACTACGGCGGCTTGTGCATGCAAGACTACATGCGGGCGGCGGACTTCTTCGCCGACAGCGTGAAACAAATTGACAAAGAGAGACTTGGCGCATGCGGTGCCAGCTTCGGCGGCTACAGCGTCTATTGGCTCGCCGGCCATAACCACGACGTGAAAGGCTATAACGAAGGCCGTCGTTTCAAGGCTTTCCTGGCTCACAACGGCATGTTCAACTTCGAGCAGCAATATTTGGAGACCGAAGAGATGTGGTTCGATAACTGGGACATCGGCGGTCCTTACTGGGATTGGAACAATCCGCAGGTCAAGAAGAGCTACGCCAACTCCCCGCACTTGTTTGTGGATAAGTGGAACACCCCGATTTGCGTGATCCACAGCGAGTTCGACTTCCGTATCGTGGCTTCCGAGGGCATGGCGGCCTACAATGCCGCACAGATGCGCCACATCCCGAGCCGTTACCTCTACTTCCCGGACGAAACCCACTGGGTGCTCAAACCGCAGAACAGTCTGCTGTGGCACCGCAACTTCATCGATTGGTTCGACACGAATTTGAAGTAGCCTGTTGCGAGAGCACACTTGCAAAAAAAAAGCGGGAATCTTGTCGATTCCCCGCTTTTTTTTTGCATCCGGAAAGCATGTATAGACGGTACCTCTCCATGGGCCAACGGCAATGAGATTCCAAAGTCCGCCCGCTTCGGACCTCATTTTTTCCGCTTCAGACCGATTCTTCATCATCACCCGGCGAAACATTCCTACTTTCGCGACCTGAATCAACGAAGATAACGGAAAGATGAAAAAAGTGAATGTAACCCTTTGGATGGCAGTCCTGCTTTGGGCAATTCCCCTCGCGCAGGCGCAGCAGGCCTTGAGTTTGGAAGAGTGCCGCCGCCTCGCCGCCGAGTCCAACAACCGGCTGAAAATCGCCGAGGAGAAGGTGGAGGAGACCGATGCCCTGAAAGGCGCGGCCATCGCGAACTTTTTCCCGAAGATTTCGGTGAACGGGACGTACAACTGGAACCAGAAGAGCATCGCCCTGCTCAGCGACGAGCAACAGCATTCCATCAACACCATGGGCACCACGATGATGGCGTCCTACAACACCTCAGTGGAGGATTTTGCGGGAAGGCTTTCGCAGGTGGATCCTCGAATCGGGCAGGCGCTGTTAGACGCATATGGTTCCGTGAGTCCCGAGGAGATGCTGAACGACATGGGGCATCAGATCACCGATGCCTTCAACATCGATATGACTCACGTCTTCGCCGGGGCGGTCACGGTGTCGGAGCCCGTCTATATGGGTGGCAAGATACGTGCCATGTACCAGCTATCCAAACTGTCGAACGAGGCGGCCAAGCTTCAGGTTGACAAGCAGAAGGAGGAGCTGATGATTCAGGTTGACGAAGCCTACTGGCGAGTGGTTTCCCTGCAGCACAAGCAGGAGCTGGCCCGGCAGTACTGCGCCCTGCTTGACACGCTGAGCCACGACGTGGAGGTCATGTTAGAGGAGGGGGTGGCCACGCCGAGCGACGTGACCAAGGTCCGGGTGAAGCTGAACGAGGCGCGGATGAGCCTCACCAAGGCGGAAAACGGCCTGGCCCTCTCGAAAATGGCCCTCTACCAGCTTTGCGGCCTCGATTTGCGCGGCGACTACCGCGTCACGGAGGACAACACCGCGCGGATGTTCCAGCCCGAAGTCTCGCTCGACATGCAGCAGGTGTGGGACAACCGCACGGAAATCAAGCTGTTGGAGCTCGGCGACCGGCTGGCCCGCACCAACGTGCGCATCGCCACCTCCGGACTGCTGCCGAATGTGGCCGTCAGCAGCTCCTATCTCGTGAGCAACCCCAACATTCTCAACGGCTACCAGAACAAGTTCGGCGGCATGTTCACTGCCGGGGTGGTCGTCAACATCCCCATCTGCCACGTCAACGACATCTACGCGGTGAAGGCCGCCAGGCACCGCCGCAACCAGGTGCAATACGAGCTGGAAGAGGCCAAGGGCATGATCGAGTTGCAGGTGAACAAGCTGAACTACGAGTTGGAGGTGGCCAACAGGAAGTTGGCGCAGGCGCAGAGCAACCTGGAAAACGCCGAGGAGAATCTGCGGCTGGCCGACGAGTCTTTCGAGGCGGGCGTGATCAGCAGCAGCGACCTGATGGCCGCCCAGACCGCCTGGCTCAGTGCCAAGTCGGAGGTGGTGGATGCGGAAATCGAAACGCGGATGGACTACCTTTACCTCCAGCAGGCGTTGGGCAGATAAACCATATTGCCAATATTTTTTCAATAAGTAAAAAACTAAGTATCAGTAGAATATGGAAACAACAAAACGAAATTTATGGATAGGAATCGGGGTGGTGATCGCCGTGGTGGCTATCGTCGCCCTGATTGGAATCATCGCCCTGCGCCCGGAACCGGAGCTGCTGACGGGCGAGGTGGAGGCCAACGAATACAGGGTCTCCAACAAGGTGCCGGGTCGAGTGGACACGTTTTACGTGCACGAGTCCCAGCACGTGAAGGCCGGCGACACCTTGGTCTATATCATCAGTCCTGAGGTGGATGCGAAGTTGACGCAGGCCAAGGCGGCGCGCGCGGCGGCCAGCGCCCAAAGCAGCAAGGCCGCCAACGGCGCACGCCAGCAGCAGATCGCCTCCGCGTATGAGATGTGGCAGAAGGCGAAGGCCGGCGTCGATATTGCCAAGAAGTCCTACGACCGCGTGCAGGCGCTGTACGACAAGAACGTGGTCTCGGCGCAGAAGCGCGACGAGGCCGAGGCGCAGTACAAGGCCGCCGTTGCCACCGCCAACGCCGCGAAGGAGCAGTACGAGATGGCTCGCGAGGGGGCGCAGAACGAAGACAAAATGGCTGCCAACGCCCTGGTTATGCAGGCTTCCGGCGCGGTCTCCGAGGTGGAGGCCTACATGAACGACCGCTTCCTCGTGGCCCCATGCGACGGCGAGGTAGCGGAAATCTACCCCAAACGATCCGAACTCGTGGGCACCGGCTCGCCCGTGATGTCCATCCTCGACATGAGCGACGTCTGGTTCACCTTCAGCGTGCGCGAAGACCTGCTCCAGGGCCTGTCTGTCGGACAAGAAGTGGAGGTGCGGATTCCGGCGCTGGGCGACCAGACCTACAAGGCCAAGGTCACTTCGGTCAGGGCCATGGCCTCTTACGCCACCTGGCGCGCCACCAAGACCAACGGACAGTACGACGTCAAGAGCTTCGACATCAAGATTGTGCCAGTGGGCGAGATTCCCGGCCTGCGGCCCGGCATGACCGTCATCCTGCAGCAACGCTAACCGTAAAACCGTGGCATCATGATGAAGAGAATCGTGAACTCGCTCGGTCGCGAACTGCGCATGTTGCGGCAGCATCCGCGCTATCTGATCCTGCTGACTGTCGGGATTCTGTTCAGCTATGTCTTCTTCCTGACCTTCATGCACGAAGGCCTGCCGGAGAACCTGCCCATCGCGGTGGTCGATCACGACGGCAGCTACCTGTCGCGGCGGCTCTGCCACGAGCTGAACGCCACGCAGGGGGTCGCGGTGGTGGCCGTCTATGACACGCACCGCGAGGCCCGCGAGGCGATGCAGCGGCAGGAAATCTTCGCCTTCGTCGAGATTCCCGCCGGCACCTATTCGGCGATGCTCGACTTCAAGGCCCCGCACCTCGCCCTCTACAGCAACAACGCCTACCTGCTGTCGGGAACGCTGAGTTACAAGACTCTCAGCACCATCGGGAAACTGGCCTCCGCCGCCGTGCAGCGCGAGGTGCTGCAGAAAAAGGGCATGTCTGAAACGCAGATTATGGGTATGCTGCAGCCCGTGGAAATCGACGCGCACCTCATCAGCAACCCGTGGGGCAGCTATCTTCCCTACGTCCTCACCACCATGCTGCCCGGCATCATTGGCGTGATGGCTCTTCTTTTCACCATCTATATGATAACAAATGAGTTAAAGCATAATACCTATCAAGTTTGGTTAGAGACGGCCAACGGCGACATGCTCAGTGCCCTGCTCGGGAAACTGCTGCCCTACACCTTCTGGTTCACCTTGTTGGGCATCGTGGGGAACATCGTGATGTTCGGGGGCTGCCACTTCGTGTGCCGGGGGAGTTTCCTCGCCCTGTCGGTCACGCTGCTGCTGTTCATCCTCGCCATGCAGGCCATGGGTGTGTTCCTTTCGGGGCTTATTCCCAACCAGCACTTGGCCGTCAGCGTGGGCGGCATCTACGGTATGCTCTCCTTCTCCATGGCCGGCTTCTCCTATCCTGTCGATAGTATGCCGCCCGCGTTGCAGGCCCTCAGCTACATCTTCCCGCTGCGGCACCACTATCTCGCCTACGCCAAGATTGCCCTTTTCGGCGGCACGTTCACCGACTTGGCGAGTTGGTCGCCGATGGTGCACGGCGCGGGTTCGAAGGGCACGCTCCTCCTCCCGCCGGACGGCACGTTCGAGACGCAGGAAATCAACAACGGCGACAAAGGGACCGACAGCAGCGTGGTGTTCAACGGCGGCACGCTGAAGCTGCGGACGAACGGGAAGAAGGATGCCTTCCTCGGCGCCAAGCTCGGCCGCGTGACGGTGTCGCCCTACGGCGGCGCGATCGACACGAACGGCAAGGGCGACTTCACGCTGAGCCGCGCGCTCGCTCCGTCCACCGACGCGGGCGACCTCTGCGAGGCGCTCGCGCACCGCTGGAGCTTCAAGGAGGGTTCGCTCGTGGACAGCGTCGGCGGACTGACGGCGACGGTGGGCGGCGACGTGGACCTCGAGGACGGCGCGGTGCGGCTGAAGGGGACTTCCCGCGGCACGAGCTGCGTCAACCTCGGCACGACGCTCTTGCCGACCGACGGGCGCGGCGCGACGATCGAGCTGTGGGTGACGCCGATCACCTACAAGAGCTGGGCGCGCGTGATCGCCTTCGGTTCGGGGAACGGCACCGTGAAGGACATCTACCTCTCGTTCAACCGCGGATCGGACGCATCGCCGGGCGCGTCGCACTTCCGCATTTACGGAAGCGGCACGGATGTCAATACGGACAAGGCCTTACGGCCGGGCAAGACCTACCATGTGGCGGTGGTGCTCGAACCGCAGCTGGACGGCACGTTCCTCAACACGGCCTACGTGCACGACGCGGAGACGGGCGAACTGTTCACGATGGCGCAGGATACGACAAACGTCGGCTGGACGCCCGCCGAAGTCGCGCAGGAGAACGGCTGCTGGCTCGGACATTCCAACAGCTCGAGCAATCCCGATCCCGACGCGCGCTACCACGAGGTGCGCATCCACCACCGCCCGATGTCGGCGGCGCAGGTGCAAGCGAGCTGCCTCGCGGGTCCGGACGCGGTGTACTACTTCCGCAAGAAGGGCGCGGGCTCGCTTACGATGACGGGCGCGAACACCTACACGGTCGGCACGGCCGTGGACGCCGGCACGCTGAAGCTCGCGAGCGGCGCGACGCTGCCGGCGACGGAGATGTGG
>CACXUB010000028.1 GCA_902770735.1 uncultured Bacteroidota bacterium
AGCCGCATCCAGGAGTTCCAAGCCAACGCACAAGACGATTTGGAGGAAAAACAATACGAACTGGCGAAACCGTTCCAAGATTCCATCCAAGAGGCTATCAACAAAGTGGCAAAAGCCAATGGCTACTCCTACATCTTCGACACGAAGACTTTGCTTTACTACGGCACCTCCGATGACATCACTCCCTTGGTAAAGAAAGAATTAGGCATTAAATAACACCCGAGGCAATGAAAAAGATCCTTGTCATTATCACGATCGCGCTGCTCTGCGCCACCACCGGTTTCGCACAAAAGGCGAAATTCGGCCACGTGGACTACGGCACCGTCATGAAAGAAATGCCCGGCATCGACTCCATACAAAAGGTTTTGCTGGACTACCAAAACGATCTGGAAGAGATGGGACAGCAGATGGCTGACGAATTCAAAATCAAACAAGCCGAATACGTCAACCTGGCCAACACCACCACCTCCACCGCCATCCTCAAAGTGAAAGAAGACGAACTGATGAAACTCTACCAACGTTTGCAGGACTTCGTCTCCTCCAGCCAACTGGACATTCAAAACAAGCAGATCGAACTGCTCAAACCGTTCCAGGATCAGCTGTTGGCCGCCATCAAGAAAGTGGCCGAAGCGGAGAAATACACCTACGTCTTCGACATCACCATGTGCGCCTTCCACGCCGACACCGACGACCTCACCGCCAAAGTGAAAGCTGAATTAGGCATCAAATAGTAATGTATATATAATATAATGTATTCCCTGTAGAGACGCAATATTGCGTCTCTACATCGTTTAAACCCCAAGCCCTAAACATGAATATTCTAACCCAAGAATGGACCACGCCGCGGCAGACCCCGCCGTTCCGCGATATCAAAACCGAACACTATCTGCCCGCCTTTGAAGAGGCAATTGCGACAGCCAAACAGGATATCGAACAGATTGTCAACAATCCCGCCGCGCCGGACTTCGAGAACACCGTGGTGGCCCTCGACCGCGCGGGCGAACAGCTTTCCACCGTCGCCGATCTCTTCTTCAACATCCTCGAATGCGACGGCGACGACGAGATGCAGGCCGCTGCCGAAAAGGTGCAACCGCTGTTAGTGCAGTACGAGAACGAGGTCTATCAGCACCCCGGACTTTTCGCACGGGTGAAAGCCGTTCACGAAAAACAGCAACAGGACAACGCTTTGCAAGGCGCGGAAAAAATCCTGTTAGACAAAACCTACGACGCTTTCGTGTCGGGCGGCGCTGACCTTGCGGAAAAAGAGAAAGAGCGCTATCGTGAACAGAGCATGGAGCTGGCCAACCGGCAGTTAGATTTCGGGCAACGCGCGCTGAAAGCCACCAACGCCTGGTTCGCGCACCTCGAAAAAGACTCGCCGCGTCTGGCCGGAATCCCCGAAAGCGCCCGAGCCATAGCCGCCGGGAAAGCCGCCGACAAAGGGCTGGACGGCTACGTCTTCGACCTTTCCGCCCCCGATGTGAACAACGTGCTGACCTACGCCGACGACCGTTCCTTGCGCGAAGAGGTCTATATGCACTCCAGCACCAAAGCATTCGGTGGGGAATTCGACAACTGCGAGAATATCAAAGCCATTCTCAAATGCCGCGAAGAAATAGCGCATCTTCTTGGTTATAAGCATTATGCCGACTACGCACTCCGCAACCGCATGGCCAAGGACCTGAAACACGTTTACCAACTCTTGGACGACCTGAAGGCCGCCGCACTGCCCGCTGCCAAACGCGAAATCGAAGAGCTGAAACAATTCGCCCATAAACAAGGTTTTGAAGGCACCTTCCAACGCTGGGACCTCAGCTACTACATGGAAAAACTCCGCCAAGAAAAATTCCGTCTCGATATGGAGAAACTGAAGGTCTATTTCCCACTGAACCAAGTGATTGACGGTGTCTTCGGATTAGCCTCCACACTTTACGATCTACGATTCGAGAAATCGGACACCATACAGCCTTATCATACTGACGTTCAGGTATTTGAAGTTTTTCGGAAAGAAAAATTCATGGCCGTGCTCTATCTGGATTTCCACCCGCGCAGCACCAAACGCAGCGGCGCGTGGATGACGGAATTCCGGGACCAGCACATTGATGAAAACGGGAACGACGTGCGTCCGTGGGTGAGCCTCGTGATGAATTTCACACCCCCGACCCCGGAACAGCCCTCCCTGCTGACCGTCAACGAGGTGAACACGTTCCTGCACGAATTCGGGCACGCCCTGAACGGCATGTTGTCGGAAGTGAAATACAGCACGCTGTCGGGCACGCACTCGCCCCGCGATTTCGTGGAACTGCCCTCGCAGCTGAACGAGAACTGGCTTACCGAACCCGAATTTCTGCAGACCTTCGCCAAACACTATCAGACCGGCGAACCCATTCCGGAAGAATACATCACACAGCTGAAAAACCTCAACCGTTTCATGGCCGGTTACCTTTGCGTGCGACAACTCTCGTTCGGCTACCTCGACATGATGTGGCACACGATGCCAGCAGGCGAGGTGGATGACATCCTGCGCTTGGAACGTTCCGTTTTCGACACCGTGGAAGTTTTGCCCGTAGTGCCGGGCAGCTGCATGAGCCCCACTTTCAGCCACCTGTTCTCCGGCGGATATGCTGCCGGCTACTACGGCTATAAGTGGGCGGAAATGCTTGAAGCTGACGCATTTGCACTGTTCAAAGAGAACGGGGTGATGAACCGGGAAACCGCGCAAAAGTATCTGGAAACCATCCTGTCCAAGGGTGGCTCTGTCGATGCGATGGAAATGTTCGTCAATTTCCGTGGACGCGAACCGAAGATCGACGCGCTATTGGAACGCGACGGGTTATTGGCTGTTGGCTGTTAGCTGTTAGCTATTGGCTGTTAGCTGTTAGCTTTTGGCTTAGACAACGACAATGACTATAACTATTGACTATAACTATTGCCTGTTCACTGTTCACTATTCACTGTTCACTATTCACTATTCACTGATCACTGTTCACCTATTGCCTTTTGCCTATTCAAGAATAATCAAAAGGATGTCGAAAATTCCCGAATAAAGTGTACATTTGCAGCGGTAAAATAATATTCTTAACTTATTATGAATGAATTTGTTAGAGGTATAAAACGCGGGTTTCCCATCTGTTTGGGCTACATTCCCGTGTCTTTTACCTTTGGGTTGATAGCGGTTAAGATGGGATTTTCGCCGTTGCAGGCGACGTTGATTTCCCTGACCAACATGGCCTCCGCTGGTCAGTTCGCCGGCATCCGTCTGATTGAGGGAGGAGCCGCCTATATCGAATTGATAATCACCACATTCGTCATCAATCTGCGCTACTTTCTGATGTCGCTTTCTCTGTCTCAGAAAGTGGATCCGGAGATGCCGTTCTACAAAAGGGCGGTGATGGCCTACTGTATCACAGACGAGGTGTTCGCCTTGGCGGCCATGGAACCCGACGAGGTGAGTTTCCCGTTCTTCGGCGGTCTGATGTTGACACCCATATTAGGCTGGACCTCAGGCACTTTGTTAGGCGCCATCGCCTCCAACCTGTTATCCCCGATGATGCAAGGCTGCATGGGCATCGCACTCTACTGCATGTTCATCGCCATCATCATCCCGCCGGCACGGAAAAGCCGTAAGGTAGCGCTGGCCGTGGTGGTGGCCGCCGCCTTGTCCTGTATCTTCAAATACGTGCCCGGCATCAACGCGCTCTCGAAAGTGGGTGGCGGCGGCTGGGCTATCATCACCGCAGCCATCCTCGGTGCCGCCATCTGCGCAAGCATCAAAGAAGTAAAACGTCGTCGTAAAGCCGCCCTCGCGGCAGAAAGGAGTGAAGCATGAGCTATCTGATTATCTGCATGTTCCTGATGTTCCTGACCACCTACCTCATCCGCGTGATCCCCATCGGATTCGTGCGTCGGAAACTGGAAAACGAATGGATTCAGGATTTCATCTATTACATCCCGTTCTGTGTGCTGTCGGCAATGACCTTCCCCGATGTGCTCTACTCCACCACCGCCACGGGCATGGAACCGCACATCTCGGTCTCCGCTGTCATCGCCACAGCAGTGGCCATCATCATGGCCTGGCGCGACCGCGGCCTCGTACGCGTGGCCATCGTCGCGGTGCTGGTCGCCATCATCGTGGAATTAGCACTGCCCGTACTCTTCTAACGGCAAAATATTGGCAAATTTTATGAATTTTGCGAATTAAGGATTGACTTACATTTCCGCGTAATCATTCCTCATTCCTCATTCATAATTCATAATTCATAATTCATAATTCTACATTAAGTAGTACGCCACAAACCCCACCGCACCTGCCAGCACAATCAGCAGAATGGGGCTGGTTTTCCATTTCAAAGAGGCGAAGAAGGCGGCGGCAAAGAGAGCAATGCTGAGACAGAACTGCAACGGGCTTGCCGTCCAGGTGCCGAAAGTCTCGGGATTTACCAGCAAGGCGGCGGCAGCGGCTATCAGCCCGACGACCGTCAGTTTCAGCACCGACATCACCGTCTTCACGACCGGATTTTCCTTGTGTTTCAACAAAAACCGACCGACAATCAGCATAAGAAGGAAAGGCAGGAGAACCACGGAAAAGGAAGCCAGAAACGCGCCCGCCACGCCCCAAAACGGATCGTAGCCCGCATTCACCACGGAGGTGTACCCCGCGTATGTGGCCACGTTGATGCCGATGGGGCCGGGCGTGACCTGACTGGTGGCCACAATGTCCGTGAACTCAGCCGCTGTCATCCAGCCGTTCTTCTCCACCACCTCGTTCTGGATCAGGGCGATCATGGCATAGCCACCCCCGAAGTTGAAAATGCCGATTTTGCAGAATGTGTAGAACAGTTTCCAGAAAATCATGGCAATACCTCCTTCTTTTCCAGATATTTACCATATACGAAACCGCCGATGCCCGCTGCCAGGATCACCCAAATCGGGGAGACGCCGAGCAACCAAATCAACAGCGCGGCCAACACGGGAATCCAGAAATTATAGCGCGAGATTTTCGCGGTTTTAGCCATGCGGAACACCGGCGCGGCAATGAGTGCGACCACCACGGGGCGAACGCCTTTGAAAACAGCCTCCACGACGGCGTTTCCCTGCAAATAGTGCAATCCCATCGCAAGGGCGAGAATGATCAGAATCGGGACCAGGATGTTGCCTAACAACGCGATGACCGCCCCGGGAACTCCCCGCATCCGCCACCCGATATGCACGGCCATGTTCGCGGCGAAAATACCGGGCATCGTTTGCGACAAGGTGATAATGTCCAAAAAATCGTCTCCGGTAAGCCAACGATGCCGATCCACCAACTCCTTCTCCATCAGCGGGATCATGGCATAACCGCCCCCCAATGTGAAGGTGCCGATTTTGAAGAATGACCAGAAAAGCTGCCAAAGCGAGACCATAATTTCTATATTCGTAGAGACGGGGCGCGCCCCGTCTCTACAGCAATTTATATACGTGTGATCCGCGGAGATACTATTTCCCGATAATCGCGGCCAACTCATCGACGCCCTTCGGCAAGTGCGGACCCAACACGCGGTGACCGGTTTCGGTGATCAACAGATCGTCCTCGATGCGGATGCCACCGAAGTCGCGGTACTTCTCCACCACATCGTAGTTGATGAAGTCGGCGAACTTGTTCTCCTTCTTCCAAATGTCGATGAGGTGCGGGATGAAATAGATACCCGGCTCAATGGAGACCACGAAGCCCGGTTTCAACTCGCGAGCCATGCGCAACGACGCCCATCCGAAGATGTTGCTCGGACGCACGGTGTCGTCATAGCCGACGTAAATCTGTCCCAAACCTTCCATATCGTGGACATCCAGACCGATCTGGTGACCCAGGCCGTGCACCATGAACAGGGCGTGAGCACCCAGCTCCACGGCCTCTTTCACATCGCCTTTCATCAGTCCCAAGTCTTTGAGTCCCTGTGCGATAACCTCGCAAGAAAGTCTGTGCAGTTCTTTGTTGTACATGCCTGGATGAGCCGCGTCGATGGCATCCAAGTTGGCCTTCAGCACGATTTCGTAGATTTCCTGCTGTTTCTGGGTGAACTTGCCGTTCACGGGCAGGGTGCGCGTGTAGTCGGAGCAGTAGTTCATCAGTCCCTCCGCGCCGGCGTCCATCAGCAGCATGTTGCCGGCCTTCAGGATGCCGTTGTGCAGGTGGTTGTGGAGCGTTTCGCCATGTTGCGACAGAATCACGGGGAAGGAGATGCCGTTGCCGTACGACAGGGCGATGCCCTCGGCCAAGCCGGCCAACTCGCGCTCGGACTCACCTTCCACGCAGCGACGCATCACGGCGGTGTGCATCTTCACGCCGATCTCGCAGGCTTTGTCCATCTCGTCGATTTCGCACTGCTCCTTCGCGGAACGGAGGTTCACGATGCCCATGATCAAGTCCAAAGAGGCGGCCTCGCGAATGTGGTTGACATCCACGCCAGTGAGGTTGGCCATCAAGATCTGGTTATCACCACGATATTGCGGAGTGAAGTGTACCTTGCGGCCTTGTGCCTGCGCCTGCTGGATGAATTCGGCGAGCTGCGCGAACGGACGGGTCTCCGTCACGCCCACCTTCTCGGCCAAAGAGGCAATCGTCGGTTGGTCGCCCATCCAGATGATATCGTCGATGGTGAAGTCGTTGCCGAAGATAATCGACTGGTGCGCGTCGAAGTCGATGACGGCCGCGATGTCGGCGATGGAAAGTCCGAAGAAATAGAGGAAATCGCTGTCCTGACGGAAGTTATAGGTATTGTCGGGATAGTTCATCGGGGCTTCATGGTTGCCCAAAAACACGGCGATACCGTTCTTAACGGCCGCCGTCAATTTCTCTCTTCTGTTCTGATAAACTTGGGGTTCGAATAAAGGGTTCATATTCTTTGACGTTTTTATTACTGTATTTCGAAAATGCGACGGCAAAGATACTATTTTTTGGCTATTGGCTGTTTGCTATTTGCCATTGGCATGCAAAAGCAACCTTTAGACTACCCTATTAAGCTAATAGCCAAAAGCTAATAGCTAATGGCCGATAATATATTGAAACGCCGCGTCCAATTGCGGTTTGAAATCGCCGTTGTAGTCTTTGCGGAGGACAATCTCGTCGGGGGTGTGGCCGATGCCCTCCCAGACTTTGCCGCTGATCTGCGCCTCGAAGGTGGAGGTATAGACGTAGTGGCCCACCGACAGATTTGAGATTCCGAACGGACCGCCGTAGTTGAGGTCGATGCAGTTGGCGGGCTGCAGAGGTCCCGTGCCGCCGTGCGTGCGCTCGCCAATCGTGTGCGCCGTGGGGAGCACCGCCTTGATGGTCATCGGCTCGATCTCACCCATACTTACCGAGTTAATGTCGCATAGAATCACATACGGAATGTTCTCCGCCGTGATGTCGCGGTGATAGCGCGTATTCGGGAAAATGTAGTAGGGAGTCCACGGAGAATGCTCCAACCGGCCGGGCCCCTCTTTGTAGCGGGTCTTCATAATCTCCGTCTTTTCGTTGAGGTAGTTGCCGATAAGGAAGTCCAAATCGTCCTGGTAGCCGCCGCGGTTGCAGCGGTTGTCGAGGATGATACCGGCCAACTGCTCGCGAGGAGTCTCCGTGATGGCCCGGAAATAGTGGTCGAGCAGCTGCGCCCCCTCGCCGTTCTGAAGCATTATCGGCATAATGCCGGCCGAAGACTGCCACAGGTAGGGAATCTTCCGACCGTCGGGCAAACGGAAAAGGATGTAATGATACGTGACACTCATCCCCAAGTTCGGCTCGTAAGCCACGCACGACTCGTGCGTTTCGACAGTATATTGATTCTCAATGTTTTGCAGGAAAATTTGGATTCCCTGGTTTTCTTCGCCAGCCGACTCGTAATAATAGTCGCGGGTGGGAATCTCCAACGCATACGGGGTGACACTCACCGCAGCGTTCTGATCATCGGGAGCTGGATGAAGATTCCTGACCCTGAAGGTCAGATGATGATCGACCAGACCGCTCACCAAGCCTGTATAGAGGGTCTGCAATTCCTCCGTCGGCACGAAACCCTGCCGCTCGTACTTTTCATCAAGTTCTTGGAATGCAGGAAGATAACGTTCGTACATCGCATCCCAATCGGTGGTATCGACATCCCAGAAGACATAACCCGTGCTGAGGACTCTCCATAGGTAGTCGAACTGTTCAGTGTAGGTGCTGTAGGCTAATTGGCCGTTCTCGCCGATGTAGGGCATGTATTCGGCCTCCTTGCGACAGGAGCTGCCAACCAGGACGAGTATTGCTGCTATTGTGATGATTTTCTTCATTGTTCTTTGATTTTTTATCTCCCAGGGCTCCGCTTCGCTTCACTCTGCTTTCTCCCAGGGCTCCGCTTCGACACGAACCGTCACTGTCTGTTTTATGTCCCAGGGCTCCGCTTCGCTCCGCCCTGGGTTGACACGTGTCGGGCCTGCAGCCCTTTTGGAATAATGTTTGTTATTACTACTTTACTGTTACTGATCACTAACCACTATTCACTAATCACTATTCACTATTCACTAATCACTATTCACTAATCACTATTCACTATTCACTATTCACTAATCACTAATCACTATTCACTAATCACTAATCACTAATCACTAATCACTATTCACTATTCACTATTCACTATTCACTAACCACTCTCAAAAGATATATGATGCTCCGAAAGTGACGGACAACGTACTAAGGTACCTCGGATCGCGGAGGTGCGGGGAGCTGAGGCGGTGGCTGACGAGGTCGTAGTAGTAGAGTGCGTCGAGGTTGAGGCTCCAATGCTCGGTGAAACGGTAACTCAGACCCAGACCACCAACTAATCCGGCGTTGAAGCGGCGGTCCTCCTGCGTGAACGGACGCTTTTCGTCAAAGGGATTGTAATACATGCAATAGTCTGTCATCCAGTAAGTTTTGCCCCTGATACGGTCTTGCAGCCAATAGCCGACATAGCCGCCGAGCATGGCATGGCCGCGGAAATGCTCGCCTCCAAAGGAGAAGTCGGCCAACACCGGAAGCATCAGGTAGAGGTTATGATGCTCGGTGTAGAGCGAATCGAGGTAGTCGAGGTGGCGGTCCATGCGGTGGGAGCGGCGCATCACGCTGAGGTCGGCGCGGAGGGCGAACCAATCGGTGAAACCGTAACGGGCTTGGATGCCAGCGTCGTAACCGCTTAGCGGAGAATAGGTTTCGTCAATACGACCCGCGTTGGACCGTGTGATGGAGGTGTAGTCCCACCCACCTTTGATGCCTAACGACCATTGGGCGGAGGCTGTCAGGGCCGTCATGCACAAAAGGGCAAGCAGCCCCAAACCCTGAAAAACTTTTTTGTTCATATTCGATTAATTAGATTATCTCACAAAACCGACAGCAAAAATATATTTTTTTGAGACGCCATGCCCTTCAAACAACGAAAAATATCAACCTCCCCTAACCACTCCATATTCTACACTCTTAATTCTTAATTCTTAATTCTTCATTCTTCATTCTTAATTAAAAAAAGAGACCCATCTTCCGACAGGTCTCTTTTTATATTATGGTAAGAACAGACTATTTCGTCACGCGCTCCAGCCATTTCACCATTCCGAGCATAACGCCCATGGAGATCAAGCAGACGCCCATGAACACAGCCCAGCACTGCCAGATAGGCCATCTGTTGTACATCAGCGGTCCAATCCACAGCAGACCGTTACCCACGGCCGTGGCGCCCAGCCAGAGACCCTGGCAAAGGCCCAAGAGATTCTTCGGAGCCACCTTGGAAACGAACGAAAGACCCAGCGGGGAGATGAAAAGTTCGGCCACTGTCATGAAGAAATAGTAAATAATCAGAATCCACCAGCCTGCCTTGTCGGCTTCGCTGCCAGTTGCCAGGAATTCCTCGGCAGAAGGATAGTTGTGGACTTTGCAGAAGATGGTCATAATGAAATAGGCAAGGGCGGCGATACCCATACCCAACGCGATCTTGCGAGGCGTTGACACATCTTTGCCTTTACGGGCAAACACTGCAAATATCGTGATAATGATAGGAGTAAGCACAATGACAAAGAACGGGTTGACCGCCTGCCAAATTTCGGGAGCCAAAGCGGAGGTGTCCACAAAGTCGTGCGCAAACAAAGACATCGAAGTGCCGTTTTGGTGGAAGGAGAACCAGAAGAAAACGGCAATTGCCAGAACGGCGAACAACGCATAAATTCTCTGTTTGATTTCCGTAGCCATAGCTCTCTTCTCCTCTTCGGTGTAATCTTCCACGACCGCTTTCTCTTTCTTGACAGGGTTCGGGAGAGAATTTTTCTTCACGATAAAGATAGTGAGGGAGATGAACATGGCCACCACGGAAGCGATAAAGGAGAAATGCACACCCGTGTTGAACACGTTGAGGTAATCTTGACAGAACGTGGCGAGATTATCAGGAATCACCGTGGAAGAAGCGGCAACCAGCTCGTTCAGTTTCGACATTGCTTCGGCACCGAGTTCTCCGCCTTTTTCGATGAATTGGTGACAAAGTGCGGGCAGGTCGGCACTGTATTTCATGTTATGGACACCCAGCCACCACTGTCTGATCAGGGGTGCGATGAAGGGCGCGATAAGACCGCCGACATTGATGAACACGTAGAAAATTTGGAAACCGGGGTCGCGTTTGCTCTTGGCGATACGAAGTTCCTCTTCGCCTTTTTGGGCGGCTTCAGCCTCGAAATTGTCGTAAAGCTGGCCAACCATAGCCTGCAAATTACCCTTGAAAAGACCATTACCGAATGCGATGAGCAACAGGGCAAAGCAGGTCAGAGGCAGCAACCAGCTAATGTTACCAGCGGTTGCCAGGATGGGGATGGCGAGGATCACGTAACCCGATGCCATCACAATCAAACCAGACATGATGGTGCCCTTGTAGTTCTGCAGACGGTCTGCAATGATACCGCCCACCAGGCTCAAGATGTAAATGCCCATGTAGAACACGGAATAGATGGCCGTGGCCTTGGTGCCCGTCAATCCGAACTTGGAACAAAGGAACAGCACCAGCACCGCGTTCATGATGTAGTAGCCGAAACGTTCACCCATGTTGCTGAGAGCGGCCGCAATAAGTCCTTTCGGATGCTCTCTCTTAGCTACGGTCACATAGTAGATGATGAACGGAATAATGATAATCAGACATGCAACCAACAGGCTGACAGTCAAATGACTTTTTATAAATTCCATAACAAAGAATTATTAATGAATAAAAATGATTGATTACAGATGTTGGTTGATTTTCGCCACCAGCTCCTCTTTCTTGATCACGCCGACGTGACGGTCAACGAGCTCACCGTTCTTGATGAAGACCAGTGTGGGGATGTTCATGATGCCGAACTGCATGGCGATATCGCCGTTCTCGTCGGTGTCGCACTTGCCGACCACGGCTTTGCCTTCAAACTCGGCGGCGACCTCCTCCACGATGGGAGCGATGCTTCTGCACGGGCCGCACCAGGTTGCCCAGAAATCAATGACGACCAGCTTGTCGCCCTTGATCAGGGTCTCGAAATTCTCATTGTTAATTGCTAATGCCATAGTATTTAGGTTTTAAAATTATTAAGCCGCAAAGATACATTTTTTTTTGTTTGACAGCCAAAAGCCAAAAGCGAATAGCTAAAAGCAGGATGTGTGAAATTTTTGTATATTTGCCACCGCGAAATTTATTAGAAGATGAAACAGCTGAAAAGATTAACAACACTCTGTTTTTGCGCGGCCGTCCTGCTTGCCGCATGCACTCGGTACGGCACCGCCGTCTCCACTATCACCAGCACCGAATACGAAAACAAACAATTGAAGGTCAGTGCGTTAGTCTCCGACAACGGCGGATGCGACTTCTATATGGAGCAGGGGTTCTGCTACAGCCTGTTCAGCCCGCCGTCCCTCACCGACATCTACACCACGCAGGTGAAAGTCAACGGCTATTCCGAAGTGGACTCGTTCTCCGCCGTCTTCACCCTTCCGCTGACGGACACCGCCTACTATGTCCGCGCCTACGTGAAGAACAGCGCAGGGCTTTCCTACAGCCCCGTTGTGAAAATCCCCACCGGCAACCAATAAGATTTTTGTTTTACCAATAATATAAATATGAAGAAAATTCTTGCCATCAATCCAGGAGCCACCTCCACCAAAGTTGCCATCTTCGACGGCAACGAACAAATATTCCTGAAGAACATCAAGCACTCCACCGAGGAGCTGTCGCAGTTCGCCACCATCGCCGACCAGTATGAGTTCCGCAAGAACATCATCACCTCCACGTTGGAGGCGGAAGGCATCAACCTGCACGACATTTCCATCGTGATGGGTCGCGGCGGCCTCGTAAAACCTCTTAAATCAGGTGTTTACAGAGTCAACGATTTGATGCTTGAGCACCTGAAAATGGGCTACAGCGGCCAGCACGCCTGCAACCTCGGCGGCCTCATCGCCGACAGCATCGCCAAATACATCGGTCTGGAATGCGCCTACATCGCCGACCCCGTGATGGTCGATGAAATGCAGGAGATCGCCCGGATTTCCGGTCATCCGGATTTCGAGCGCCAGTCCATCTTCCACGCCCTCAACCACAAGGCCATCGGCCGCATGTATGCCAAAGACAACGGCAAGAAATACGAAGATCTCAACCTCATCATCACCCACATGGGCGGCGGCGTGAGTGTCGGCGCGCACCAGAAGGGCAAAGTCATCGACGTGAACCAGGCACTGGACGGCGAGGGTCCGTTCTCGCCCGAGCGTTCCGGCTCCCTGCCGATGAACCAGTTCCTAAAAGCTTGTTTCAGCGGCAAATACACCCAGCAAGACATGCAGAAAATGCTCGTCGGCAAAGGCGGTTATGTCGGCTATTTCGGCAGCAACGACGCCTACGCCGTGGAGAAAGCGGCCATCGCCGGCGACCCGAAAGCGGAACTGCTTGAGGAAGCTTTCGCCTACCAAGTGGCCAAGCAGATCGGCGAGAACGCCTGCGTGCTCAAGGGCAAAGTCGATGCCATCATCCTCACCGGCGGCATCGCCTACGGCAAACCCGTCGTCAACCGCATCAAAAGATACGTGGAGTGGATCGCGCCCGTGGCCGTCTATCCCGGCGAAGACGAAATGGCGGCTATGGCCTTGAACGCCAACATGATCCTGAACAAAGAAATCGAAATCCAGGAATACGTGTAATGCCCACGTTCGCGCTCTACAGCCGTCCCGGCGCCGGACCGCAGACGTTGATCGACTCGGTCGTCGCTTTCCTGCAGGAAAACCGCTGCAGGGTGGTGGCGCACAGGAACATCTCCTGCGAAAACACTGACATCCAGCGTTTTGAGTCGTACAAAGAACTGAAACAACTTGGCACTGTGGACTTTATGGTTTCCATCGGGGGTGACGGCTCGTTCATCGACGCCGCCAATCTGATCGGCGACCTCGGCATTCCTTTGGTGGGTGTCAACACGGGGCGCATCGGCTTCCTGTCAGCCATCAAAAAAGACAACTTCGAGACGTGCCTGCGCATGCTTCTCGACCATCAATACACCTTGGAATCGCGCTCGCTGCTCCACATCGAGGGCAGCGAGCCGTTGTCCTTGGGTACGCACTTCGTGGTGAACGACGTGACCATCCGTGCCACCGACAGCGACTCCATCAACGCCATCTCCGTCGCCACCGGCGGACAGCACATCAACACTTACTGGGCCGACGGGCTGATTGTGGCCACCCCGACGGGCTCGACAGCCTACTCGATGAGCTGCGGCGGCCCAATCCTGCACCCGCAGACCGACGTGGTGGTGCTCACCCCCATCGCGTCCCACTCGCTCAGCGTCCGCCCGTTAGTCATACCGGCATCGCAAGCGCTTGACATCACCGTGCAAGGGCGCGGCGGAAAATACTCGTTGTGCGTTGACACTCAACGTGTTATCCTCAACGACAACGTCACATTGCACATCACCAAAGAGCAGTTCACCATCCAAACCGTACTGTTCGACAACGCCAACTTCTACGCCACCATCCGCGAGAAATTGCTGTGGGGGTTGGATAAAAGGAACGATTAGCTGTTGGCTATTGGCTGTTGGCTGTTAGCTGTTGGTCATGTAGAAATTCAGCGAAAGGGAATGGATGGCACCCTTCAAAAACCGCCCGAAAGGATTGCCGATATTTCAACAATTTCATGTTTATTTTTTTATCTGAATGTAATCTTAATAAAAGATTATTAATTTTAATTTTGTCAGATTGAAAGTAATTGTGCAAACTTGTATGAAATACGTCAAGCCCATAGTGCGTATATTGTTGAGTATCACTTTATTGGTGGTATTTATTTTGGCATGTATCTACATGCCGAAGCAGCGCTGTGAACGTATTTCCGCGGAAGTTCATACGCAAAACGAGAGCGTCACCGTGAGTCCTGCGGACGTGGAGCGGATCATCGCCGACGCCAAGATTGACGTGATCGGCAAAGCGCTGAAGGAAATCGACCTGGGTGAAATCACCGACAAGCTCAAGGCGAACCCTTACATCGCCGAGGTGAACTTCATCCATTTCGCGGGCAAGAAGCTGGTGATTGACTATACGCTGAGAGAGATCATGATGCACGTGTTCACACCGAACGGCGGGCATTATTTCGTGGACAGCGAAGGGGAGGTGGTGCCCTTCACCGCCAAGATGAAAGACTACCTGATGATTGTCAACGGGAACGTTCCCGACAGTTTCACCGCCGGGAAAAAAGCGCCGAAAAAAGTGCAAGACGCGCTCGTCCTCACGAAAAAAATCAACCAGAACGACTTTTACGAAGCCATGTTCCGTCAGATATACCTCGGCGGCAACGGCATCGAGCTCACCAGCGCCATCGGCGGCCAGACCATCGTCTTCGGCACGACCGAGAACGCCGACGAGAAACTCAAGAACCTGAAGACAGTTTACGAGAACGGGCTCTCGCACAAGGGATACAACACGTACGCCCAACTGGACGCCCGCTACAGGAACAGAATTATAGCAACAAGAAAATAACCCCGCGCGTATGGATAAGAATTACTCCACAAACAACTTTGCAAACAACATGGCGAGCGACATCGTGGTCGGTCTCGACATCGGCACCACCAAGATGGCCACCGTCATCGGTTACATGAACAACAAGGGCAAGATCGAGATTCTCGGTCACGGGAAATCGGCGTCCAAAGGTGTGGAATTCGGTGTCATCCTGAACCTGCTCAAGGCCCAGGAGAACATCCGCACCTCCACCCAACTCGCCTGCAGCCACGCCCACATGGACGAGATCCGCAGCGTTTACGCCGGCATCGCCGCCCGCCACATCCGTACCGCCAACTGCAAGCACTACATCTTCCGCTCCAACCACATGGCCCTGATCACCCAGGAAGAGCTGGACATGATGAAACGCGATGTCGAGAAAATCGCCCTCCCGCCCGACCAGCGGATCATCACCATCATCCCGCAGAAATACGTCATCGAGGACTCCGCCGACGGCGCCAGCCACGAATCCCTCGACCCCGTCGGGGAATGGGGCAGCAAAATCACAGGCTACTACCAGATCATCACAGGCAACCTCTCTGAAATCCAGAAAATACACACCTGCATCACCAATGTGGGCATCCGTGCCGAAGAACTGATCCTCGAACCCATAGCGTCAGGGCTCTCCTGCCTCACCGAAGACGAGAAGAACCGCGGCGTCGCCCTCATCGACATCGGCGGCGGCACCACCGACATGGTCATCTTCCAAAACGGCCGCCCGAAATTCAGCAAGGTCATCCCCTTCGCCGGCTCCGTCATCACCAAAGACATCGCCAGCGTCTGCAACATCCCGGAAGACACCGCCGAGGAACTCAAGATCAACCACGGCAGCTGCATCCCGAACAAAAGCAACCCCAACCGCGTGAGCACCATCCTCCGCCCCCACGGCCAAACCCCGCTGAAAATCAACGACGAACAACTCGCCAGAATCATCTACAGCCGCGTCCATAACGACATCCTGGGGTTCGTGAAACAAGAACTGGAGAACTCCGGCTGCATGGACATGCTCCAAAGAGGCGCCGGCCTCGTACTCACAGGCGGCGGCTCCAGACTGCGGCACCTCGTGGAACTGTGCCAATTCGACCTCGGCCTCTCCACCCGGATCGGCATCCCCGGCATCGGCTTCGCAGACTCCCTCTCCAACGAACTCAAACAACCCATGTACTCCACCGCCCTCGGACTGCTTAAATACGGAATCGAGAAACAAACCAGCGGAATCCAATACCCCGAAGAGAACATTTCCGACGAGGAACCAGCCGACAACCAAGCAAAGGAACCCGGAACCCGGACGACCGGAACCAAAAAAGGACCCAGAGAACTCTGGGAAAAACTGCAAAAAACCATGGGTCAACTCTTCGACCAGATTTCATAAAAAACCAAGACCATTAACCGAAAGTAACAACCAAAAATATGACAGAAACCATTAATTTTACACCCGATTTTGGAGCCAAAGAGAACTCCTCTGAAATTAAGGTAATTGGAGTGGGCGGAGCCGGCAGCAACGCCGTCCAACACATGTACGCCGAAGGCATCCAAGGCGTGGACTACCTGGTCTGCAACACGGACAAATGCCACCTGAACGCCTGCAAAATACAAGAGAAGCTGCTCTTAGGAAACGGTCTCGGCGCAGGTTCCGTACCCGAAGTGGCCCGCGAACTCGCTGCCAAAAGCGAAGACAAGATCAAAGAATTCATCGGCGAGAACACTAAAATGCTCTTCATCGCCGCCGGCATGGGCAAAGGCACCGGCACCGGCGCCTCCCCCGTGGTGGCCAAAGTCGCCAAAGAAATGGGCATCCTCACCGTCGGCGTCGTCACCGAACCCTTCCGCATCGAAGGCAAACGCAGAAAAATCGCCGCCGAACAAGGCATCGAGGAAATGAGCAAACACGTTGACACCCTCATCGTGGTCAACAACCAGAACCTGATGAAACACTATAGCACGATGGAAATCGACGAGGCGTACGCCCAAGTCGACGACGTCCTCAAAAACGCCGTGAAATGCATCGCCGAAATCATCACCGTCACCAACGTCCAAAACGTCGATTTCAACGATGTGAAAACCATCATGCAGAACAGCGGCAAGGCCATGCTCGGCATCGCCACCGCCGAAGGTGAAGACCGTGTGCAGAAAGTGCTGGACGACGTGCTCAACTGTCCGCTGCTCGACAATGCCGACATCAGCGACGCCAAGAACCTCCTCTTCTTCGTCACCTACGGCCCCAACAAGAAAATCACCATGGGCGAACTGGA
>CACXUB010000029.1 GCA_902770735.1 uncultured Bacteroidota bacterium
GCCTATCCTGTCGGGGGAGCGGAACGTCTTGAAACTGAAGAGTTTCTCTGTTATGTCTGTGTTGTTCATAATAAGGTGATTTTTGTTGTTGATAAGTGATTTGTAAAGTACCATAACGCAAAAGCTGTATGTTTATTGCAATGGGCTCTGATTTTCTTTTTCCCCCATCAGTTCCTTGAAGTTCTTTTCGCTTTCCCGCTTCACCTCGCTTTTCTTCCTCCAAACGCACCAGATAACATACAAGATGGAGGTAATCCATATGGGAACGGAAGCAAAATAATTAAAACCGCCAAATACATTTGTCATACCTCCAACAACCAATCCGGCAAAAAAATTTAATGTCAGTATCATAATAATTTTAACATCATAATATTTTTTTTTGAAAATGAAATACCAGATAACGATGTTTACGATCAATGGTATGCTGAAAAATATAAGAATTACCAAACTTTCAAAATCTTCAATAGCACAAGCAATTATCAAAACCATCAACAATATAAGAACAACCGATAAAATAGTATTAATAAGCATTTCTTTATGTTTGACAATAGCAATACATAATGTGGACCATAAAAAAAAGAAGAAAAGGGTTAGAACTATTGGCAAACACAGCATCAGAATTCTCTCCGATAAATCATATAAACCGTGTTTCGTATAATGTATATTAGCCTCAACTTGTTCAATAACACAGACAACACCGAACAACAAGAATAAAGTTATTATTTGGAAAACAAAATCCACAATGTAAGATGGAACGTTAATGTTCTTCACGAATGATAATGCTTTTTTTAAAAAATTCATCTTCTTTGGTTTTAATCGGTGAAAAGATGTAAAAATCGATACAACAATTTTGGAGCTTTTTTTGAAGAATTGTTCTTAAATCTCTAAATGCCTTGTTGTTTAATTTTTCCCAGTTCCCTTTTTTCAATAAGGATTTCAAATAAAAACGAACGGGTTTCTCCGGATTGTTAGGATCATTTTTCCATGTCCCAAGCTTTTGGCTAAACCATGTTAGCAGGTTCCACCAGACTTTCTTGTCATCATCGAAATTGAAATCGTCAAAGAAACGGCATTTTACGCTTTCCACATTCAAAACCCATTGTCCGAGTTGAAAGTTTTTGTCCAGCCATCCCTGATAATAACACCTCATCGCGTATTTTCCCAAGGCGGCCCCTATGTCATCAAAATCACCATCCTCATATCCTATGGAATAGGACAGGAAAAGATTTTCATTGACGAAACTTTCCGTTTCACTCCGTTCGGTCTTGAACCTTTCGTTGCCACCGACAGGTCCACAATCCTCCCTTTTTGACAGGTTTTCGTGAAACAGCTTCAAGGATTCTAATATGACCGGTAGTTTGGAGGTGTCGTTGTATAGAAAAATATTCTCGCCATCAGGATTACTTGGGCTATATCCCAAATTTTCAAAAGAAAGATAGCGTATCCCCTTGAAATACTCCCTCAAATTCTTCACGTCGAAGTCCTCCACCCGTTTCTCGCTCATAAAGAACTCGTAGGGGAATTTCAGCGACTTGCCGCTCCCCTCCAGCCAATGGATCTGGCACAAGGCACCGTGTATCCAATCCAGTTTCACCATGATTTCCGGCAGATGGAGTATCAGCTTGTGCGTGTCCGAAAGGGTGTCGTACACCGCCTTGGGGATTCTTTCTATGAAACTCTCCTGCCGCCGGATAATGTCATCCCCATAGACGATATGTTCATTGTTGTCGGCATCCAAAACAACAATGTAATTGTTCTTTCCCGGCTTTTTAAACATATCGCCTGGATTGACTATTCTCTCCGAAAGGGAGGTGTTGCCATCCGAGTCCTTGGCCACAATTCTGACGGTAATTCTTTCTGTCCTCGTAAGAATGCCCATAAATTCGGTGCAGTCCCAATAAACCGTTTGCTTCTCTTGGGTGAACACTGCCTTTTCGCTTTCTGTTTTCACGTAAGGCGTAATCTTCATTTCAGGGATGAACCCCATTTCGTACAATATCTCATCTTTCCATAAGATAGTTATATCGTACTGGGTGACAGTCTTTTCTTTTATGTTGAAATCCACCCGTAACTGTTTCCGCTGTTTTTCCGGTTCTTTCCTGTTTTTGTTGCCGCAAGGCTCGGAAGTGCAGGCCCCAACATTTGTGATATGAACCATCGGTTTGCTCTTCTCGCTTACCTCCTCCAAATCTATTCCCATAAGGCCGCCAAGAAATGAAAACACCCTGTAATGGGAAATTTCATCTTTAAAGAATACTTGGAAACAGGAGAAGTCGGTGATAAACGTTTCGGATTCTATCAATGATGTCACGTCCTTCCGATGGTTTCTCTTGGCAAAGGATTGGAGACATTCCTTGAATAATGCACCACAACGGATGAAGACGTTAATGAAATTCTCTTCATTGATTTCAAAAAACACGCAAACCTCGTCCCTGCCGGGTTTGACACACGTCTTTTTCTCTTCCGCCTTAACCCCTTGGGGATAGGAGAGCATGGTCAGACGCAAAGTCTTACCGTCAGAGGTCAAGGGCAGAAGGTGTTTCACGAACCGGTTGTGCTTGGGGGTGAGTTCTGCCCCGTCATAAAAGCGGAACGCCTCGCCCTTCAGCATGCCGGCATTCGGCAGCAGACTGTCGGCGAAATCGTCAGCATAGTACTGCGACCATTCGCTGGAAAAAACCTTGTGCGGCTGGCAGTTGGCGGTTATATGCTCGAACTGTTCTTGTGTCATATCCTTGATAATGGTTGGATGGTTGTAATAACGGAAGATGCGGCCGGTTATTGTAAGTCACCGAATTTTCCTTCGCCTCTCTTACTCGAACTGCACCGCCTTCACCGGCGTGATTTTCCGGCTGATGACCCAGGCCGGGACGACCAGCACGAGCATGCAGGCCGCGAAGACGCCGAGGTTCAGCAGCAGCACCTCCCACACTTGGAACTTGATCGGCACGTAGTTCACGTAGTAGGTGTCGGGGTTGAGCTTGATGAAGTGGAACTTCTGCTGTAGCCAGCCGAGTCCGAGACCGATGGCGTTGCCAATCAGAAGCCCGCGCAGCAGCGTGCGGCCCGCCACCATCAGGAAGGTGCGGACTACATGTTTCGTTTTCATTCCCAAGGTTTTAAGAATCCCGATGAGCCGTGTGTTTTCCAAGATGAGGATGAAGAAGATAGACATCATGGTGATCATACAGACGCAGGTTGTGATGATCAGCAGCACGGAGACGTTGGTGTCAAACAGGGCGATCCAGTCGAAGATTTCGGGATAAATCTGTTTCACGGTTTCGGCTTTCAGGTTTATATCTATTTGATGGTGAAGTTGTTCGCCCACTTCGTCCATCTTGTTGTAGTCGCGGGCAAGCACCTCGATACCGCTCACCTGCGAGGAGTCCCAGTCATTGAGCTTCTGCACATGCCGCAAATCCACGAGCGCAAATTTGGTGTCGTATTCAGGCAGCCCCGTTTCATAAATTCCTGACAACGTGAAACTTCGCTGTCTTGGCGGGTCCTGTACGAAATAGGTGCGCACCTTGTCGCCGACCTTGATCTGCAGCTTGTCGGCCAGCCGTTTGGAGAGGATGATACGGTTGTCTGCGGTGGTGTCGTTCAGGTGCAATGTGTCGCCTTCCAACATATTGCTGGTGAAATCTCGACCGCTGAACGATTTGTCCACCCCCTTCAGCACGATGCCCTCCACCTGATCCGCTGTCTTAATGATGCCCACTTTAGTGGCATAGGGTTGTATCGAGACCACTTCCGGATGGCTGAGCACGTCGTGCAACAGCGTGTCGTTCAGGGTGATAGGGGTTTGTTCGTAGGAGTAGTTGCGGTCGTAGTGGGAAATGCGGATGTGCTGTCCCATGGCCACCACCTTGTCCTCAATCACCTGCTTATAGCCTGCGGTCACCCCGATGGCAATCAACATGATGACGACACCGAGCGCCACGCCGAACACCGAAAGACGGATGATCGGCTTGGAGAAACGGTCGCCCTTGTCGCGCAGGATGCGGTGGGCCAGCTGCCAGTGGTAGGAGAATTGAGACATAATTTATTATGACTTTGGCCATTAGCTATTGGCTGTTAGCTGGTGGTTCGTATCTGAAAGCCAATAGCCAACAGCTAATAGCTAAAAGCTGTATCTGATAGAAAACAGGGGTGAATAAATACACAGTAGAGGCAGGCGCATCCTGTCTCCACTGTGTGTTTATCGATTAGAACGTGTTGCCGGCGGCTTGGCAGGCGGTGATGGCCACGAGGCTGACGATGTCGTCCACGGAGCAGCCGCGGGAGAGGTCGTTGATGGGAGCGGCCATGCCCTGCATGACGGGTCCGATGGCTTCGGCACCGGCGAAGCGCTGCACGAGTTTGTAGGCGATGTTGCCGGTCTCCAATGACGGGAACACCAGCACGTTGGCCTTGCCTGCGACGGGGCTGCCGGGAGCCTTGGAAGCGCCCACGGACGGGATGATGGCGGCATCAGCCTGCAACTCACCGTCAATCACGAGGTTGGGATCCATCTCTTTGGCAATGCGGGTGGCATTCACCACTCTGTCAACGAGTTCGTGCTTGGCGGAACCCTTGGTGGAGAAGCTCAGCATGGCCACGCGCGGCTCGATGCCGGCGATGGTGCGGGCGGTTTTGGCCGTCACCACGGCAATCTGGGCGAGCTTGTTCTCGTCAGTGTTCGGGTCGGCGGCACAGTCGGCGAAGACCATCACACCGTCGTCACCCCACTTCTTGTCCTGGAAGCACATGATGAAGGCGCCGGAAACCACGGAGATGCCGGGCAGGGTCTTCACAATCTGGAAGGCGGGACGGAGCACATCGCCCGTAGCGTGCTGTGCGCCAGTGACTTCGCCGTCAACGTCCTTGTTCTTGATGAGCAGGGTGGCCAAGTAGAGCGGATCCTCGACTTTCTTGAGGGCCTCTTCCATCGTCATGCCTTTGTTCTTACGGATTTCGTACAGCATGTTGGCGTAGAAATCCTTTTTGGGGTTGTCCATCGGGTCGATGATGTCGGCTTTCGCGATGTTCTTCAAGCCCCATTCGGCAGCCTTGGCCTCAATGTTGGCCTTGTTGCCCAAAAGCGTGATGGCGGCATAGCCGTTCTCGATGATGATGTCGGCAGCCTTTAAGGTTCTTTCTTCCTCGCCCTCAGCCAAAACGATACGTTTGTTGGCCTTCTTGGCGTTCTCTTTGATTTTTTCGATTAAGTTCATTGTTTGTTTGTTTATTTGACGTTTGATGTTTTAGACAATAGGGTTAAGGGTCAAGGGTTAAGGGCCAAGGGCCAAGGGTCAAGTGAACAGTCAATAGTCATAGTCTAAGTCATAGTCATAGTCTAAGTCATAGTCATAGTCAAACCCGGCCGCAAAGATACATTATTTTCGGTTTTGCGGCGCAAACTCCAAAAATCTGCGAAATCGGTCACTTTGCGTTAACAAATAATAGTTAATGAAAATTTATATTATTGTGTTCTTTAGAAGGTTGCGAGATTTAAAAAAACACTTGACAGCAGGGCTTTTCCGATGTATCTTTGTAGCACAAAATTTTAATACTATGAAAAAGAAAAAAGAAGAAATTTTACCCGAAGAGGGTTGCGGCACAAAGATGCCTGCGGAAAAGGAAGCAACGAATGAAGTTGCCAAGAACGAAACGGTCAACGAAGAGACGTCTGAAGAGGATCAGGAGGAAGAAGATCCTACCGACCAGGACGGCGAAATGGAACTCCATGCCTCCAAGAAGGATTTCCTGCTGTTCATGCACAAGCTTCTCCGACTGATGAAAGACGTTGTCTTTCTGAATCACAGCTTGCATGAATTTGAGAAGGATCCGATTTTCGACCTGCTGTTGGACCTCAGCAAGGTGCATCTCAAAGAGATGAACGAGTCTTCCAAGGAGAAGAAATCGTCAGACGGGGACAGCGGCGACGATGACGAGAAAGACGATCAAGAGGATGACGACACCATCACGGAGGCTTTCATCAGCTTGAAAGTGAAGAAGTTGAAAGATTAGCGTCTTTTTGACGACCTTGTCAGTAATCAAGCGCTCTTTTTGCGGAAATTGATGCGGAAAAGCGGAAACATGCGGAAACATTTCTGCACTTTTCCGCCTTTCCGCAGTTTCCCGCAATACTAATCTCCCAACGAATAGCCGAAACGTTTCATCAGCAGTTCGTTGTTGCGCCAATCTTTGAGGACTTTGACGGACAGGTCGAGGAAGACGTGCTTTTGCAGGAAGTCTTCAATGGAAAGTCTCGCGTCTGTACCTAACTTCTTGATGGCCGAGCCCTTGCTGCCGATGATGATGGCCTTCTGCGTGGAACGCTCCACGTAGAGGGTCGCGGCTATCCGTACAATCTCTGGCTCCTCCTTGTAGCTCTCCACCACCACTTCCACGCTGTAGGGAATCTCTTTCTTGTACTGCAGAAGGATCTGCTCGCGAATGAGTTCCGACACGAAGAAACGCATCGGGCGGTCGGTGAGGGCGTCTTTCGGGAAGTAGGGCGGGCACTCCGGCAGCAGTTCGATGATGCGGTCGCGCACCGCCTCGATGTTTACGCCCTTCAACGCGGAGATGGCGAAGACATCGGCGGTGGGGAGAATCGATTGCCAGTGGCTCTTCGATTCCGCCACCTGCTCTTCGGTGTATTTGTCCGTCTTGTTGATGATGAACACGACGGGAATGCCCATCTTGTTGATCTTCTCGACGAGTTGCTCGTTGTATCTGGTCTCCCCGCACTCGATGAGGTAGAGGATGATGTCAGCGTCCTGCAGCGAGTCGGTGACGAACTTCATCATGTACTTCTGCATCATATAGGCGGGGTCGAGCACGCCGGGCAGGTCGGAATAGACAATCTGGTAGTCGTCGCCGTTGACGATGCCCTTGATTCTGTGGCGGGTGGTCTGTGCCTTGGAGGTCATGATGGAGACCTTCTCGCCGACTAACTGGTTCATCAGCGTGCTTTTGCCCACGTTGGGGTTGCCGATGATGTTCACGAAGCCCGCGCGGTGCGGGATGTTCTGGGTGTTTGTATGTTGGTTGTCCATAGTGTTCGATGTTTAGGAATGTAAAACAGGTTCGGTGTCCTCAGTGCCGAATGTCACGTAGCTGAAATGCTCCAGCCAGTCGCCGACGTTGAAGAAGACGCTTCCCGGGGTCAGCTCGTAGCGCGTGGGGATGTGCCGGTGCGCGAGGATGAAGTGCTCAACCTCTGTGGTTCGTAACAATTCGCGAGCGTACTGCACTTGGTGCTCGCCCTCGCCTTGAAACTGCAACATGCTCTCGTCGTGGGAGTTGCGGCTTTTTTCCGAGCAAAAACGCGCAATGGCGAACGACTGCCGCGGGTGCAGCAGACCATAGAGCCACCAGTTGAATCGGTTGTTGAAGATCCGCTTGATGAGCAGGTACTTGCGTTGCTTGCCCCCTAATCCGTCGCCGTGCCCCACGAAGCAGCGGTGCCCGTTGATGTCGAACAGTCGCGCTTCACGGTAGATTATCGCCCCGAACGTCTGCGTGAAATAGTCCTCCACCCACATGTCGTGGTTGCCCGTAAAATAATGGATTTCAACACCTTGCGAGTGCAACTCCTTCAGGCAGGCGAACAGCGTGAAGTAGCCCTTCGGCACCACGTCGCGGTACTCGAACCAATAGTCGAAAATATCGCCCAACAAGAACAAATGCTGGAGTGTTCCCTCTTGGTTTTTAAGCAGTTGCACGAGCTTCTGTTCTCGCTCCTCACTGGCGGCATCCGGTGGGGTGCGGAAATGCGCGTCCGACACGAACAGACAGTTGCCGTGCAGCACGATGGGGGCGGAAGTGGTGGCCGTTTTTTTCACGCGGCAAAAATACGATTTTAATGGTTATAGGTTATGGGTTATTAAGGCAATATTTTTGAAGGCTCAAAGGTAATAGGAAAAAACAACAGGAAAAAATGTATCTTTGCCGAAAATAATAAAAGCTGGTGTTTCCAATGAGATCCTTTGTGCCCTTGCTGTTTGCGTTTTTCGGCCTTCTCTTCTTTTCGATGGAGGACTGTTTGGCGCAGGTGTGCGGCTGCACCGACCCGCTGGCCATCAACTACAACGCCTCCGCCACGGTCAACGACGGCAGCTGTGAATACGAGTCCATTGTCATAGAATCCACCCCTGTTGGTATGCTGGACTCGTTGTTGGACGGCACCTCCACGCTGTTCTTTTGGAATAATGGCTACTGGACTTTCAATGACCACAATGACAACTGCCTTTACCGGATTGACCCCGTCGATGCTGTGATTACGGAAACCCTTTGTATCAACGAAATAGGCAGTCGGGATATGGAAGAAATCTCCCAAGACAGTCTCTATCTGTATTTCGGCGACATAGGTAACAATGGTGGAAGCAGACAGGACCTCCATATTCTGCGAATCAGCAAGGAATCTATTCTGAATCAGACATTTGTAATAGACACCATTGCTTTCTCTTACGAAGACCAGACCGACTTCACCGCACATCCAAAAGCCACCGATTTCGATTGCGAGGCATTTGTCGTCACCGGCGACAGCATCTACCTTTTCACCAAGCAATGGGTATCCCAAAAAACCACGGTTTACAGCCTTCCCAAAACGCCCGGCACGCATATAGCCCGTCGTCTCGAAACTTACAATGTTGACGGACTTGTCACCGGAGCAACGTATATGCCTGACTACCATTTAATTGTACTATGTGGCTATGGTTCCGATAATAGCCTTTCGTCGTCTCTCCGTCCTTTTATTGTCTTGTTGTATGATTTTGAGGATGGTCGCTTTTTCTCAGGCAACAAAAGACGGCTGAAATTCAAATCCACTGTCAAGTCGCAGGTCGAAGCCATCGCCACCCAGGACGGGTTAGGCTACTATATTACGAATGAGCATTTTGAAACAACCGTTATGGGCATCCACTTCAATCTTCCCGCACAGCTTAATCGGGTGGACTTGCGCGATTATCTTCTCCCGTATTTGATCCAATTCGGCGTGTCTGACAATCAAAACGCCATAGATGAGTTCAATTCCGTCAATGAAATCCATATCTATCCCAATCCTGCCTCAGATTATCTATATATTGACATTCCGCGAGATTATATAGGCGCAACATACGAAATACTCAATCTCAATGGTCAGATTCTGACAGAGGGTGTCTTGAATGGCAATGCTATCTCGCTGAAAAACAACAATATATCCACAGGGAAATACATCTTACTCGTTCGGAAAAAGGGCAAAACAAAAGCGCTTCCTTTCATTAAACGCGAATAAGAAGCTAAAAAAGTGTACTTTTGCATCGTTAGAATAAATAGAACCCCTAAAATTATACCGTTATGAAAAATTTTCAGAAACATGTAATGGTTTTCCTTCTTTTGATGGGAATGGCTGGCGGCATTTTCGCCCAGGCCCCGTACAAACACAGCATCGGCGTTACGGCCGGCAATTTTGAAGCTCTTTCCTATAAGACCTTCTTCACCAACCATCTGGCGCTGCAACTGGATCTCGGTTACAAATACACCGTGGGTGCCACCCGTTATGGAAATATAGATGTCAACTCCTTTGAATTGAACCCCAACCTGATGTACGAAGGTCACTTCACCAAAGGTCTCTACGGATTCATCGGCGGAGGTGTCAGCTTGGGATATTCCTGGTACTGGGGCGTTTTTGACGGCTGGTTTTATAATGCCCGGTATCGTTACGATTACGGCAAGTTCGGAGCGAACGGCATCCTCGGTATGGAATACAAGTTCAACATCCCGCTGACACTGCAATTCGACTTCCGTCCCGGTTACGGAATGCTCTTCACCGATGATGTTGCCTTTAACTATTTCGACTGGAGCGTGAACGTCGGAGTGCGCTATACTTTCTGAATGGATTAAAAATTTTCCACAAACTGCAACCTTTGCGAATTATTGTGTTATACTCATGTAACATTTTATGATTATGACGAATAATTCAAATGTCTCTTTGCCGCCTAAAATGCCAGTCATGCGAAAAATCATCCTGCTATCAATCCTGTTCTGCAGTTGCCTCGGCCTCTCCGCCCAGACCTTCACTGAGTGGCAGGACCCCGCCGTGTTCGAGGTCAACAAGCTCTACCCGCGGGCGAATATCCCGCAGAATAACAGCCATATTGACAGTACTTATTTTAAAACTATCGATTGGATGGCGTTCAACTATGTGCCTAATGCAGACGAGCGCCCAACGGACTTCTTCCGAACAGATTATGACGAAAGACAAGGCTGGATGGTCGAATTCATTCCTAGAAATTGGGAACTACATCAAGGATGGTATGGCGTGCCCGTCTATGTGAACACCACCAACGACTTCGACAACAGCCAGTTGCCGAAAGTGCCCGTGAAGGGCAACGCCGTGGGCAGCTACCGCAAATGGGTGGGCATCGACAAGACGTGGGAGGACAAGCAGGTGATCATCAACATCGGCGGAGCAAAGTCCTGTTTCTACCTCTGGGTGAACGGCGAGTTCGTGGGCTATAGCGAGGATGCCAAGACCAACTCCGAGTTTGACATTACCCAGTTCGTGAAGTTCGGGGAACGCAACCTCATCGCTTTGCAGGTCTTCAAGTGGAGCGACGGTTCTTACTTTGAATGCCAGGATTTCTGGCGGCTGAGCGGCATCGAGCGCGACATCACCCTTTACGCCCAACCCAAAACGCACATTTTGGATTACAAGGTGGTGGCGGATTTGGATTCGACGTACCAAAACGGGATTTTAGATGTGGAGGTGACGGTGGAAACTATGATGGATACTATCATCCCCACCTTTATACCGGGTGGTTTTCGCCAACCTGATTATACTATTACCCTTGAATTAAATGGAAAAATACTCAGAACCAAAGACGTTTTTTTCAATGGGGAAAGAAAAATCACGATACCTTTTCATAAAATAATTCCCGACGTAAAAACATGGACAGCGGAGAACCCTAATCTCTATCAATTGACAATCAGACTATGCAAACCAATAGGAACTGCACTTAAACCACCCAGTCAGACTCTTGAAATAGACCATCTCCCCATCGGTTTCCGCAACATCCGCATAGAGGACGGTCTGCTGAAGGTGAATGGTGTGCCCATAACCATCCGCGGGGTGAATCGCCACGAGCACGACCCGCGAACGGGCCACGTGGTTTCCAAAGAGCGTATGGAGCAGGATGTCCGGCTGATGAAGGCCAACAACATCAACACGGTACGCACCAGCCACTACCCCAACTCACCAGAATTTTACAACTTGTGCGATATGTACGGTCTCTACGTCATTGACGAGGCCAACGCAGAATCGCACGCGCAGGGATATGGGGAGAAGTCGTTGGCGAAACGCGCTGATTTCAAGGAGGCTACGGTGGCTCGCGTCCGCCATATGTACGAGCGCGACAAGAACCACCCCTGCATCATCGTTTGGTCGTTGGGCAACGAGTCGGGCAACGGCGTCTGCTACGAGGCCGCCTACGACTGGCTGCAGGCCAAGGACAGCAGCCGCCCCGTGCAATATGAGCGTGCCCTCTACGACCGCAACACCGACATCGTGGCCATCATGTACCCCTCGGCGGACTACCTCGCCCGCTACGCCCGCGAGCCGCAGACCCGCCCGTTCATTATGTGCGAGTACGCGCACGCGATGGGCAACAGCTGCGGCGGCCTCTCCAACTACTGGGACACCATCTACAAGTACCCGCAGCTGCAGGGCGGCTGCATCTGGGACTGGGTCGATCAGGGTCTGCTGACGAAGGATGCACAGGGCCGGGAGTTCTACGCTTACGGCGGCGACTTCGGGGAGAATATGCCCTCCGACGGCAACTTTTGCATCAACGGTCTGGTGGATCCCGACCGGAAACCGCACCCGCAGTTGGCCGAAGTGCGGAAAGTCTATCAGCCCGTCAAGATTGAGGCGGTGGATTTGGATTCATTGAAGTTCCGTATCATCAACCGCTTCGATTTCAGCAACTTAAACGAATACGCACTATGGTATCGTCTCCGCACAGACGTGGCGCATGAACCGCCTGCCCATCCCGACGAATTCTTATATGTTCCTGGGAAACTAGAACCCAACATTGGACTCATTACCACAAAAGATCCCCCTTCGATACACATAAATGTTGCCCCGCACGACACAGGTTATTTCACGGTTTCAAGAAAATATTACCAAGAACCATCCATCATCGATACCATCAAGGCTTTGGGCTCTGTGGTTCCGGGACAAGATGTGCTGCTGGATTTCTATTTGACAGAAGGTCACGATGTTAATCCTAAAAACTGGCGCAATCCTATGGGCAAAAAAGTGGTCGCTTACGAGCAGTTCAAGTTGCCCGTACCGACGCGCAAACCGCAAGCTGCCAACTTCGGTTTCTTCACCGACAGCGTGCAGTATCATTGGGAAGACGACACTCTGATTGTAAACGTCGGGAAAGTGGAGATTGTGTTTGACAAGGACGTGCATATCACCACTATCAAGAAGGACGGCAACCCCGTGCTGGTCGATGGTCCGCGGCTCAACTTCTGGCGCCCGCCCACCGACAACGACGAGGTCGATGGTCACGGTGCGTTACTTTGGCGCAGAATCGGGTTAGATAACCTCACTTGGAAAGTGGCAAATATGTCTATGCACGACAGATGGAGCGACGATTTTCTCATCACGGTGTACCGGAATGCGGAAAACGAAAACGGAGAATCTGTTTTCAGCGTGTATGAGGACTATCAGGTCAAGCCCAGCGGCGACATTCGCGTCAACTATGAGATTGTCAGGAGCGAATGGGTGCCCTCCTTCCCGAAAATCGGGGTTCAGATGAAGGTGTCGGATGAGTTGGTGACCACCGAATGGGTGGGATATGCGCAGGAAACCTACAAAGATCGTCAAGCGTGCGGCTTCTTAGGCCATTACGAAGCGCCAACGGACGACCTGTTCCACCATTACGTGCGTCCGCAGGCGGCGGGCAACCGAATGGGGACGAGGTATGTATCGCTTTTCAACAAAGAACACCAGCGGATGCTCTCCGCTCGACTTTCGGGTTTGCATTTGAAGGATTTTCAATTCAGCATTTATCCTTACGATGATGAGAATATAGAACAAGCCAAACATACCAACGGGCTCAAAAGGGCAGGGTATTATACTTTAAATGTAGATTATGACCAATCGGGCTTAGGCACCGCCACCTGCGGTCCGGGTGTCGCCGAAAGAGATTTAGTAAAGATAGAAGACCGTGTTGTTTCTATGGAATTGCATTTGCAACTCGGCGAGAATGTGTTCTTTGAAGATTTCTTCGTGGATCAGTCCAAGAACATGGATCCTTTGTTTGCCCGATGCATCAATTTTCCCGTAAGAAGAGGTTCTTGGGATCCCATCACGCTTCTCAGCAAGCCCACAGCGCCTTACGACAAAGATGCCGACACGATCCTTGTGGACGAGAAAATCGGCAACCCCGCCGACTATCACGAGGGTTGGTTCGGTTATTTCGGAACGCCGATGAAGGTACAATACGAAACGGGGAAACGGACATCCGACTCGCTGACCGTAACCTTAAGTTTCGCGCACCACCCGTCGCAGTGGGTCTTCATGCCGCAGAAGGTGACGGTGTCGTATTCCAAGAACGGCAAGAAGTACAGCCAGCCCGAGGAGGTCGCGCTGCCCTTCGACCCGGCGTTGAAGGAGAACGACAAGCCGCGGGTCTGCATCCTGCGCCACAAAATTCCGAACAGTGGGGTGAAATACATCCGTATCGAGGCCGAGCCGGTGGAGAAACTGCCGACATGGCACGCCGCCCCCGGCGAGAAGGCGTGGATAATGACCGACGAGGTGAAAATTTCGACCCGTTAAATTTTGGCAATCAGTTAGGGTCTAATGCACGTTTTTTGGTGAATTAAAGAAAAAATTATTTTTTAAGAATTTTTAAGAGCCGACCATTAGAAAAAAATATATTTTTGCGCCTTGGAATAAAAGGCGAAAAAAAATTATAAAAATCAATAATTATTAACCCAAAAAAAATCAAAAAAATGAAGAAAGTATTTTGTGTAATGGCTGTTGCAGCCCTGTTTTTGCTCAATGGATGTAATCCTACATCTGAAACCCCCATCACGGATATTCTGAAATCCGCCAAGAAAGGTTGGGTGATGACTTCTGTGAAATCTGTTCCCGCATATCAGTTAAGTGCAGGTGTTATGCTTGAAGAGCTTTATGCAGACGGCGACTATGAGCATTCGACTGGTTTCTTCTATTCATACGAAAAGGATGATGCCATCATCTTCGGTGAGAACGGTGTGGAGACCATCGATCCCGGCACTCTTCTTCCTGAAGATCCGAGCGAACCTTATCAGATTGCTACTGCCGCTACTTATTTAGTTGACGAAGCCAATGAACAGATTTCGTTCCAAATGCCTTGGGAATATGATGAACAACTTGAGCTCTGCTCTGTTGTTTCTTGCGACAAGAACCAACTGGTCATCAAATACACCAGAAACGATGACGACAATCCTGCCAAGGCTCAGAACACCTTCACCATCACTTACGTTCCCGCCAAGTAATTTTCATCCGAATCTATTCACTTAAAACCCAATAAAAATGAAGAAAGTATTTTTAGCAGTATTGTGCGCAGGCCTTTTCTTCGCTTGCGGCAACAAAAAACAAGCTGAACCCGAAGTCTTGATGGACACCGTCCCCGTTGAGGAGGTCATTCAAGATGTTGCTGAGGAAGTTGTTGATGAGCCCGTCGCTGAAGAGCCCGTTGCTCAGGCTACTACCGCCAAGAAAAACAACACCACCACTCCTAAAAAGAACAACAACGGCGGTATGACCGAGGCGAAGAAAACAGAAACTTCTTCTGTTGAGGATCATGCCAAGGCTGCTGCCGGTAGAGTGGCCAACAAGGCTATCGACAAAGCTGAGACTGAAGCCACCAACACCATCGTTAACAGCGGTAAAAAGAAAAGATAATCTTTTCCAAATAACTGAAAAAAAAAGGTGTTCCTTCGGGGACACCTTTTTTGTTTCAAAAAAAAGTGTACTTTTGTGCAAAATTTTTGGACAGAAAAAAGTGATGAATATCAAGGAGAAAATACGCGTGGTTCCTGACTTTCCGACCCCCGGAATCCAGTTCTACGACATTACTACTTTGCTCAACGACCCGCAGGCGTTTCGTGAGACTATGGATGCTATGTTACAGATAGCCAGGAAGTTCGAACCCGATGTGGTGGTCGCCCTCGAGTCGCGGGGCTTTTTCTTCGGTCCGGTTATCGCGTATCAGTTGGGCATCCCGTTCGTGCCTGTGCGCAAAAAAGGCAAACTCCCATACACGACCTACCAGGAGACTTATTTGCTTGAATATGGCAGCGCGACGATGGAAATCCACACCGATGCCGTACATGATAACCAAAAAGTGCTCATCATCGATGACGTGCTGGCCACCGGCGGCTCCATGTCCGCGGCCATCAACCTCGTCAACCACTTCCACCCGAAAGAGATTCACCTGCTCTTCCTGATGGAACTCGAAGCGCTGAAGGGGCGCAAAAAACTGGCCAAATATTCCGTTGACAGCTTAATAAAAGTATAAATCAACTTATCAAATAAATTTTTTATGAAAAATATCGATTGGAAAAATCTTTCTTTCGGTTACATGAAAACCGATTACAATGTCCGCTGCTATTTCAGAAACGGCGAGTGGGGAAAACTGGAGTTGAGCTCTGACGAGTACATTCCGATGCACATGGCGGCATCCTGCCTGCACTATGGTCAGGAGGCTTTCGAGGGCATGAAGGCTTTCCGCGGCAAAGACGGTAAAGTTCGCTTGTTCCGTTGGGAAGAGAACTGGAAACGTCTCAACAATTCCGCCGACACCATCATGCTGGCTCCCATTCCCGAGAAGCTGTTCTTCGAAGCATTGGAGATGGTGATCAAGGCCAACGCCGAGTATATCCCGCCTTACGGCACCGAGGGTTCCCTCTACATCCGTCCGCTGCTCATTGGCACAGGCGCCACCATCGGTGTGAAACCCGCTGACGAGTACCTCTTCATCGTCTTCGTGATGCCCGTTGGACCTTATTTCAAGGAAGGTTTCAAACCCACTGACATGCAGATCGCCAAGGATTACGACCGTGCGGCTCCTCTGGGCACCGGTCACGTGAAGGTCGGCGGTAACTACGCCGCTTCCCTCCGTGCCGGCGAACGCGCCCACAAGGAAGGCTTCAGCGCCTCCATCTTCGCCGACGCCAAGACGAAGACCTTCATCGACGAGGCTGGCCCCGCCAACTTCTTCGGCATCAAGGACGGCAAGTACGTGACCCCGGATTCCGGCTCCATCCTGCCTTCCATCACCAACATGAGCCTCCGCACCATCGCTGAGGATCTCGGTCTCGTGGTCGAAAGACGCCACGTCAGACTCGATGAGATCGACACCTTCGAGGAAGCCGGCGCTTGCGGCACCGCAGCCGTCATCTCCCCCATCCACAAGATTCAGGACAGAGAGACCGGCAAGGAATATGTCATCTCCAAAGACGGCAAACCCGGCCCTTGGTCCATCAAGATGCGC
>CACXUB010000030.1 GCA_902770735.1 uncultured Bacteroidota bacterium
TGCAAGTGGGACATCTCCATCACCAAGAATGTCTGCGCGCTGCTCATTTCGCTGGTCCTGATTTGCTGTATTTTCCTGACGGTGGCGAAACGCTACAAGCAGCATCCCGACGAGGCACCGAGCGGTCTGCAGGCTCTCGTGGAACCAGTTATCGTCTTCATCCAGGACGAGGTGATCACTCCGTCGTTGGGCAAAAACTCCAACAAATACGCGCCTTATCTGCTCACGCTGTTCTTCTTCATCTTCCTGAACAACATGCTGGGCATCATCCCGATTTTCCCAGGCGGCGCGAACCTCACCGGCAATATCGCCGTGACGGGTATTCTCGCGCTTATCACCTTCTTCGTGACGACCTTCTCCTCCGGCAAGGAGTACTGGAAGGACATCTTCAACACGCCCGGCGTGCCGTGGTGGCTGAAGATTCCGCTGCCGATCATGCCGTTGGTGGAGACCATCGGTATCTTCACGAAGCCGTTCGTGTTGATGGTGCGACTCTTCGCCAACATCACCGCCGGCCACATCATCACCTTGGCGTTCGTCTCGTTGATTTTCATCTTCGGACAGATGAACCCGGCCATCGGCTGGGCGGTCTCGCCAGTCTCCGTCTTCTTCTACATCTTTATGGGTCTGATGGAACTGTTGGTGGCGTTCATCCAGGCGTTCGTTTTCACCCTGCTCAGTGCGATGTACATCGGTATGGCTATCGGGGAGGAACACGAGGAGCACGAAGTGAAAGAGGCAGTCGTGGAGGCATAAAATATAGAAAAACCCTTTTAATCACTTAAATATCAAACTATTATGTCAAGTTTAGCAGTATTATTGACAACTTTGTTGCAAGCAGCAGGCGCTGGCCTCGGTATCGGTAAATTAGGTGCTGGTATCGGCGCTGGTCTCGCCGCCATCGGTGCCGGTATCGGCGTGGGTAACATCGGTAAGGACGCCATGTCCGCCATCGCCCGCCAGCCCGAGGTGTCAGGCGACATCCGTACGAACATGATTATCGCGGCCGCTCTCGTCGAGGGCGTCGCCCTGTTCGCCACCGTGGTGTGTCTGCTCATCGCTGTCGCAAAGTAATGAACCGGAAGGTTTCGGCACGGTTGGTGCCAAACCTTCCTTTTTTAGTTGTAAATCAAAAAATAAACATATATGGAATTGATTAAACCCTCATTCGGACTGATTTTCTGGATGCTCATCGGATTCGGAATCCTCTTCTTCATCCTGGCGAAATTCGCATGGCCGATCATCACCAAAGGTATCGCTTCGCGTAACCAGAAGATTGCCGACCAACTGACCGAGGCCGCCAAAATCCACGAGGAGATGCAGTCCTTGAACAAGAAGCACGAGGAGATGATGGCGCAGGCCAAGGCCGAACGCGACGCCATCCTCGCCGAGGCCCGCAAGGTGAGCGGCGAAATGTACGACAAAGCCAAACAGAAAGCCACCGCGGAGACCCAGGCTATGATCGAAGAGGCCAAAAAGAGCATCTACTTCGAGAAAATGAAGGCCATCACCGACGCCAAGAACGAAATCGCCAAGTTCTCCATCGACATCGCCCAAAAGGTGATCACCGAAGAACTGAAAGACCGCGACAAACAAGAGGCTCTCGTGGAAAAATGGCTGGAAGATTGCCATTTCAACTAATTTTGTATTTTTGCATTTTAATTTTAATAACTAAAACAGTATTGTTCAAATGAAAAAATTATCCTTACTGCTGGTAACAGCCGCATTGTTAGTGTGCAATGTCTCTTTCGCCCAGGACAAAGAGAAAACGGAAGAGGAAGGTTACATCTTCAAAATCACGAAGGAACTCCCTGTCACTTCCGTTAAGGATCAGAACCGTGCCGGCACATGCTGGTGCTACTCCGGTCTGGCATTCCTCGAATCCGAACTGCTCCGCATGGGCAAGGGCGAGTACGACCTCTCCGAAATGTACATCGTGGCCAACACGTACAACGACCGCGCCAAAGCCGCCGTCCGCATGCATGGCGACGTTTCCTTCTCCCAAGGCGGTTCTTTCTATGATGTGATTTACGGCATGAAGGCTTTCGGTCTCGTCCCCGAGGCTGAAATGCGTCCGGGCGCCGCTTACGGTGACACCCTCTCCGACCACGGCGAGCTCTCCAACATCACCGACGCCATCGTGGATGCCATCGCCAAGAAAGAGCACAAGAAACTGCAGACCGACGCCAATGGCAATCCCCTTTGGCTGAAGGCCATCTCCGCCGTCCATGAGATTTACCTCGGCGAATGTCCGAAGGAATTCACCTACAACGGTGTGAAATACACCCCGCAATCTTTCTACAACTCCCTGGGTCTCAATCCCGATGACTATGTTTCCATCACCTCCTACACGCACCATCCCTTCTACGAGAAGTTCGTGCTGGAAATCCAAGACAACTGGCGCTGGGGTCAGTCCTACAACGTGCCGTTGGATGAGATGATGCAGATTTTCGACTACGCCATCGACAATGGCTACACCATCGCTTGGGGTTCCGACGTTTCCGAACCCGGCTTCCGCAACAACATTAAGAACGGTTTCTGCGTGCTCCCCGACCTCGAGGCCAAAGCTCAGGTTGGCAGCGACATGGCTCACTGGACCGGTCTCACCACCACCGAACGTAACAAAGAATCCCAAACGAAACCCACGCCGCAACGCTGGGTCACCCAAGAAGAGCGTCAAGCCGCTTACGACAACTGGGAGACCACCGACGACCACGGCATGTTGATCTACGGCAAGGCCACCGACCAAATGGGCAACGAATACTACATGGTGAAGAATTCCTGGGGCAAATACGGCAAATACGATGGCATGTTCTATGTCTCCAAAGCCTACGCCCGCTACAAGACCATGAACATCCTCGTCCACAAAGACGCTATCCCGAAAGACATCAAGAAAAAACTGGGTATTAAATAGCTATTGGCTGTTGGCTATTAGCTTTTGGCTGTTAGCTTTTGGCTTTTGGCCCGAAAAAATGTGGAGACGCGGTATTTGCCGAGTCTCCACATTTTTATATGGACTAAGGTATCCAAAAATAATGTATCTTTGCCCGCTCAAATATAAAAGGTATGAACGACGAAAAATTATTCACCGAATTCCCGCCCGTGACCACGGAGCAATGGGAAGCCACCATCAATAAAGATCTCAAAGGCGCCGATTACGAGAAGAAACTCGTGTGGCGGACGGACGAGGGTTTCCAAGTGCGGCCTTACTACCGCGCCGAGAATCTGCAGGATTTGGACTACCTGAAGACCATGCCGAACGAGTTCCCCTACACGCGCGGCACGAAGGCTCGCGACAACCACTGGGACATCGTGCAGGAAGTGGAGGAAGCCGATCCCGCCAAGGCCAACGCCATCGCCACGGACGCCCTGAAACGCGGCGCTACCTGCATCGCTTTCAACGCAGCCAACATCGACAGCGACGCGGCTCTGACCACGCTGCTCAAAGACATTGACCTGAACGTCAACGGCGTGCAGTTCAACCACGTGAAAAGTTTCCTCGACTTGATGAAAAACTTCGTCGCTTACGTGGAGGCACACCATTTCGACAAAGAGAAAGTGTCGGGCAGCATCAACTTCGACCCGTTGACCTATCGTCTGCGCCACAACAAGTTCTGGAAGTCCGCCGCCGAGGATATGCAGCAGGCCGTCGAACTTCTGGAGATGAACGGCTGCATGAAGAACTTCAAGGTCATCAACGTGAACGGCATCGTGCTGCACAACGCCGGCGCGACTATCGTGCAAGAGTTAGCTTACACGCTCGCCATGGCCAACGAATACCTCGCCTTCTGCACCGAAAAAGGCCTTAAACCCCAAAAAGTGGCCTCCCGGATGCAACTTACGCTCTCCGTCGGCTCCAACTATTTCATGGAAATCGCCAAACTGCGCGCCGCCCGTCTGCTTTGGTCCACCATGGTGGCCCAATACAAGCCCGAATGCGACTGCGCGTACAAAATCCATATCAACACTGTGGCATCCACGTGGAACAAAACACTTTACGATCCGTACGTCAACATGTTGCGCAGCACCACGGAGGGCATGTCGGCGGCCATCGGCGGTTCCGACGCCATCTCGCTGCAACCGTTCGACGTGGCCTACAAGGAATCCGACGAATTCTCCCGCCGCATCTCCCGCAACGTGCAGGTGATTCTGCAAGAGGAGGCCTTCATGGACCGCGTGGTGGATCCCGCCGCCGGCTCCTACTACGTTGAAAATCTCACCAACTCCATCGCGGAGAACACGTGGAAGCTGTTCCAAGCCACTGAGCAACAAGGCGGTGCGCTCAAGGTCATCGAAGACGGTTCGATGCGCGAGGCCATCGAGGCCAGCTGCCAGAAACGCGACATGAACATCGCCACCCGCCGTTACATCCTGCTCGGCACCAACCAATACCCGAACATCAACGAGGCAATGGCCGACAAAATCGAACGCCTGAAGAAAGACGATTGCGAAGGGTTGAAGACCTACCGCGGCGCCATGGCCTTCGAGGAATTGCGCCTCGAAACCGAGAAATACGCCGCCAAGAACCACCGTCCGTCGGTTTATCTGCTGAAACTCGGCAACTTGGCCATGCGTCAGGCACGTGCCGGCTTCATCACCAACTTCTTCGGATGCGCCGGTTACCAAATCGTCGAACCTGCCGGTTTCGCGACCGTGGAGGAGGGCGTGAAGGCCGCCGGCGAGGCGAAACCCGACCTCATCGTGGTGTGCAGCTCCGACGAAGAATACGCCACCCTCGGCGTGGAAGCCGCCAAACAGTGCAAGGCTCAGTTCCCGAACACGCCGTTCCTCGTGGCCGGCAACCCCACCGAGTGCCTCGACGCACTCAAGGAAGCCGGTACCGACGACTTCATCCACGTGAGAGTCAATATCTTGGAATCCTTACGGAAATACAACCAATTGTTGTTGAAATAATATCGTAGAGACGCGCCATGGCACGTCCATACACCGAAAAAATCCCCTGTCGGTTGGCAGGGGATTTTTGTTTTGGGGATTTTACTTTTCGTTGAAGCATTTCTCCCAGTCGGTGACGATCGTGCTCATCTGGAAGAACAGGTTGGAGACCGCATCGGCGTAGCCTGCCTTCACCCAGCCCTGAGGCGGGGCAAATTCCACGGTACGCTTTGGGCAGATTTTCATCTTTAGACCGCGGAAGAAGTCGCCGGTGATGGTCTCGTGGATGGTTTTGCTGCCGTAGAAAGTGTTGGTGGTCTTGGACGGATAGTCATCCGTCAGCATCCAGCCGAAATCGGGATGGAAACGATAGAGTTCGCCGAAAGTGCATTCGCCGGTCTCCTCGTCGTATTCCGTCAACTCCAGTCGGTAGCGGCCGTCGGAGACCGTGCCCAAAGTGCCTTCGCTGCCCATAATCATGTTGAAATAGGCTGCAGCGGCCGGGACCTCGTTGCCCAACCGCAAATCACTGACCATGAACTGCCCGCCGTCCAACACCAAGTAGCGTTTCCCGTCCTTTTCCTTGATGAGTCCGGAAATCTTCATCGGGACGAAGAACATCTTCCAAGTAATGGTGCTTTGCTTTCCATTGACCAATTGGTCTTGAGAGTAAACCTTATTGCCGTCGAGCACGCACGCAAGGAAGCCGTAAGTCTCTTTGCCATAAGGACTTTCCACTTTCTTATCCATGCTCATTTCCATATAAACATCGTAATCCATAGTGGTTCCGTCGTAAGGTCTGGATTTATGGGCGCAGTAGCTGCCGGTGTTATCCACATCCTCGATGGAATCTTTCTCCACCTCAGGCAGGAAAGAAGCCACGAAGGCAAGGTCGGTGCCATTGATAATCACGTTCTCGGGCAGCGTTGAGTTGTAATAACCCACGGTCTGGGACTCCCATTTGTAGAATTTCCAGCCCTCTTTGGCCATGGCCATCAAAGGGACTCGGTCGCCAAGATGGTATTTGCCGCTGCCGGAGACCGTGCCGCCTTCAGACGGAGCGGCGATGACCGTGACGTTGTATTCCACGCGGTGAATGGGTGTGGGACCGGGAATGGGCGGGATAGGATAGATGACGATGCGGCAGGTGTCGCAAGGCCACGGATTGTTCGGATCATTCGTGACAAGTTCAACCTCGTGATTCCAGCGATAGACAATCACAAATTCACCGTCCATATTGATGAAACCTTCGTATTTGCTGCCGTTATGGGTGAGCGTTGCCTTGGCGAATCCGGATCGGGAGAAAGCGCCGATGCTGTTTTGGTTGGGTGATTTCTTTATTGCGGGGTAGTGCTGGATAAGGATCGTGCCGTCGGGGGCAAGCACGCGCTCTTGCTTCACCGTGGCCACGCCGGCTTCCGTGAATATCGGTGCCTTCCCTTCATCGTTCCACCAGAGATCCACCTCGGGGATCACCCTCACCGATTTGAAGTTCTTGTCATACACACGGCTTTTCCCGTTATAGCGGGTAGAGTCTTCGGCAAAGCAGTAGCCGCCATAGAAGGGGGAACCACTATTGAGCCGCGCCATTTTCTTGCCCTGCGTGTTGTAATAGCTGCGCGGAGAGTAATTCACCGTGAAATAACCGTCGTGCACATCGCTGACATCGTTGAAATAGGTGTCGTCTTCCCAGTAAGGGGCGATAGCCTTGTTACCTTTTTTGTCGATGAAATAGATTTCGCGATTTTCCTCCACCAGGGCGTAGCCTTCACTGAAGGAACGGCATTTGTCGAAACGGGCGGGGATGATCACCTTTCCGGTGGCGTCAATATAGCCCCATTTGCCACCGAAGCCGCTGGGATTAGGCTGTTTGTAGGCTCGGAGCCCCTCTTTCAGAGGCGGTATGGTCATATTGATGTTGTCGAAACGGTCGGGCAGCGAGGTCAAGTTGCCATAGACCCGTTGTCCGCTGACATTGACATAGACATATTCGGAGGTGTTGCCCGTTTTCTTGCGGATAAGAGCCACGCCATCCACGAAGTTGGTGGCAGGTCCGATGTATTCGGCTGGCATCTCCTTGGCGGTGCCGTCGCGGTAAAGCAGGTACATGGGCTTCTGACTGTTCACATCCTCTTTTCTGTACATCAGGATGGCACCGCCGTTCATCTGGGGACTCCGGTAACCGCCGCCGGTCGCCCACGCGAAGTCGAAGAGCATGTGACCATCGTCAAGGAAGAAACCGCAAGCGTTGTGGCGTTCCACCACCCAGACGCCGTCCTCGATATCCGAAATCCACTCGCAATCGTTCGGGAGTTGTACAAAATGGGTGTTAGAAGTAAGGGTAAGAGGTTTCGGGGGCTGCTGCGCCGAAAGGGTAAAAACAACGGACAACAGAGCCAGGAAAAGGTACATTTTTTTCATAACAGATGATTTTTAGTGTTTGTTTCGTTAAGTATCCGCGATGATTACGGATGTTCGTTTTTTTTCAGGAAATGTTCAATGATGATATCCGAGTCTTTGACCGTTTTCTGCAACCATTCGAAATAGATTTGATCCCTTTCCTCGTCCGAAAGCTGCCAGTTAACATCCGAATGGCGCATTTTCTCGGTGAAATGCGAAAGGATGATGGCGGCGGAGTTGGAAATATTGAAGCTTTCGGTGAAGCCGTACATGGGAATCAGAACGTTCCCGTCGGCGTATTTCACGGCTTCGTCGGAAAGACCGGTCAGCTCGGTGCCGAAGAGGAAAGCGGTTTTCTGCTCCACCGGCAGGTCGAAGATGGTGCGTTTCTTCTCGTCGGGCAGGGTGGCCGCCACCCAATAGCCCTGCTCGTGCAAGCGATCGATACAATCCTTTACATTGTGATCGCTGTGGGGATATTCATGGATGGAGAGCCATTTGTCGGCCCCCATGCTGATATCCTTGTTAGCTTCAAACTCATTGCGGTGTTGGATGACGTGGACATCCTGCACACCGTAGCAGTCGCAGGTGCGCAACACGGCGCTGATGTTTTGGGCTTGGAACAGGTCTTCCAGCACCACGGTGACGTGCCGCGTGCGGTATTGCAGGATCTCGGCCAAACGTTCCAGGCGTTTTTCGGTGATAAATTGTTGAAGATATTCAACAACGCGGGCTCTCAGATTTTTATCTTCTATGTTTACCATACCTTTAGTTATTAAAAAAGCCCTTATTCAGGGCTTTTTTTAGTGGTGTGAAATAAAATTTATTTCATTTTTGCAAAAGCTGCACCGGGTTTGAATTTGACAACCTTCTTTGCAGGGATCTTGATGGACTTGCCGGTTGCAGGGTTGTGACCCGTTCTGGCTTTACGATCAGCAACGCTGAAAGTGCCGAATCCAATCAGGGAGATTTTGTCGTTTTTCTTCAAAGCCTCTTCAGTAGCGGCGACAAATGCCTCTAAAGCACCTTTAGCCTGAACTTTTGTTAAACCGGCTTTTTCGGCCATTGCATTGATTAATTCGCTCTTGTTCATGTTTTTTAATTTAAAAAGGTTAATAATGAGTTTGAGCCACAAATTTAGTAAAAATTGCAAGAAACAAATCTTATTATTAAATTGTGGATAATTATTTTATTAAGTTAATAAGACTCGCATTAAATCCATAAAAATTACATTAGAATAGAAAATCAGTGTAGTTTTTGTTTCTGAATCCAGTTAAAAAAACTTCAATTGGCATTCGTTTTTTGCCTTCGATTTGAAGAATTTTGACGGAAATATCAAAATTTTGGGTACAAATTCGCATTTTATTCGCGGAATCGATGATGATTGTTCCTGGTTTTAGCGTGCTACTGAAAGATGTAATCTCCACATCGAAAATTTTCAGAATGCAGGGTTTCCACTCATCGCTCTCCTGCGCACGGAAACCAATGTGAGTGAAAGCGGCCGGGTAAGGCGACAATCCACGGACATGGTTGTAAATGTTCTCCGCCGTGTCATCCCAATGGATCAACATATCCTCCTTGAAGATCTTTGGGGCGGGAATCAGCTTGTCAACGACAGGCTGGGGCACCGGGTCAACCTCATTCTCAGCGAGTTGCCGAAGGGTTTCTACCGCGATTTCGGCACCGGCAACCATGAGTTTGTCGTGCAACGTGCCGGCATTGTCCTCGCGGGTGATTTCGACCTCCTTTTGGAGCAGTATGGCACCCGTATCGGTATGCTCATCGAGCAGGAACGTGGTGACACCCGTTTTTGTCTCGCCGTTCATGATGGCGCGTTGGATGGGGGCTGCGCCACGATACTGCGGGAGAAGGGAAGCATGGACATTGAACGTGCCTAACGGAGGCATCACATAGACGCATTTCGGCAGCATGCGGAAGGCCACCACCACGAAAACATCGGCACGATAGTCGCGCAAATCCTCGACAAAAGCGTCTTCCTTCAGCTTTTCGGGTTGCAAAACGGGCAATTGGTGTTCAACGGCGTATTTCTTCACATCGGAGCAATGCATTTGCTGACCACGGCCGGCGGGCTTGTCAGGAGTGGTGACCACACAGACCACCTCGTGCCCGGCCTTCCGGATGGCATCCAACGTGGCGACCGCGAACTCCGGCGTACCCATAAATGCTACACGTAACTTTTTCATCGTTCGTTTCTTTCTTTTGTCAACAGTCAATAGCTAAAAGCCAATAGCTAAAAGCTAAAAGCCAATATCCAACATTTTCAACGCGCTCACAGCGCCTTCCACGCCTTTGTTACCGTGTTTTCCTCCAGCACGGTCCTCGGCCTGCTCCATATTGTTACACGTCAAAACACTGAAAATCACTGGCTTGGAAAATCCAAGACCCACATTCATGATTCCATCGGCGACCGCTTGTGCAATGAAATCGAAGTGGCGTGTTTCGCCTTGAATGATGCAGCCGATGCAAATAACCGCATCGACATTGGACTTCTCAAGCATCCATTTTGCCCCCAATGGAAGCTCAAAGCTGCCGGGAACATGTTTCACAAGGATGTTTTCCGCAAGGATCCCGTGTTCGTGCAAGCTCTCTTCCGCACCTTTTAAAAGCGAATCGGTAATGCGGTCATTCCATTCACTGACCACAATACCGATTCGTGTATTTTTTGCGGAAGAAAACTCGAAAGGCTTGAATTCCGATAAGTTTTTCTTCTTTTCTGTCATTCTTTGTTATTTGGAAGCGTTCGCTCTGGCTCTTTCCGTATATTGGGCGACGCTCATTTTGTTGTATTCGTTGTAAAAGTCTTTCTCAATAGTCTCGTAAGCGGCGAGAGCTTTGTTCCAGTCACCTTTTCTCTCATACATCTGACCCAGTTTGAAAAGCGCGATGGGGGTGAAAAGGGGATCTTTGCCCTTTGCGGCTTTTTCGTAATAGCTGATGGCGTTGGCCTCGTCACCTTGATCATCGTACAGGTCGCCGATGGTCGCTTGACAAGCATACCAAAGCACATCCTCTTTCTGTTTGAATTTCTTCAGATAATCCATAGCTTCATCCTTCTTACCCAACTTCAGATAGGTCAAACCAGCATAGTAGTTAGCCGTGTTGGCGGTTTTGGTGAGCTTGTAGCTGCTGGCGATATCCAAGAATCCATCGTTTTCGCCATCGCCTTCAAGAGCCATGTTCAAAGAAGCGGTGTCGCCCTGCATGTACCATTGGATGGGTTGCACGATTTGAGCGGAAGCCTCGGCGTTTTTCTTCTGCAAATAGAAGCGGTTAAAGGCCAAAATTGCAAGAACGAGGACCAGAATACCGATAATGATACCATAGATGAGGTTCTGGTATTTATTGAAAAAAGAAAGCACTTTAGTTACAAAGTTCTCATTCTCAGTTGTTTGCTCCATCTTCTTAGAGCCCAGATTTTCTGTATTTGCCATAATTATACGTCTAATTTTTCAAGGGTGCAAAAATACACTTTTTTTGATAAGTTTGTGCAGGAAATGTTGGGGCGTGAAATTATTCTATTGATTTTGGGGTTAACGAATAAAGGACGATCAGAATTATCAGCGTCACTGGTCGTTCGACTCACTGCCCAGACAATCGGTCTCGATTTCCGGGGTGATGCGTTTGACGAGGTTCTGCAAGGTGGGGGCGGGTCCGAATTCGACAATCCGGGTCGCGCCGTCGCGCACCATATTACGCACCGTGTCCGTCCACCGGACAGGAGAGGTTAGCTGGGCTATCAAATTCTTTCGGATTATTTCGGGGTCCGTTGTAGGACTTGCCGTAACATTTTGATAAACAGGGCATATCGGTTCGTTAAACGGGCATTTCACGATGGCTTCGGCCAGTTCGTCTTGGGCGCTCTGCATCAACGGGGAATGGAACGCGCCTCCCACGTTCAGCATCAAAATCCGTCTGGCGCCAGCCTCCCTCAGCCGCTCAATGGCCGTTTCCAGTCCTTTCAGGCTGCCGGAAATCACCAGTTGCTGCGGAGAATTGTAATTGGCGGGAACCACCACTTCGTCCGTGACAGAAGCGCAAACCTCTTCAGTGATATGGTCATCGAATTTCAACACGGCGGCCATGCCCGATGCCTGCCGCTCGCAACACTTCTGCATGGCGTTGGCACGTATCTCCACTAACCGGAGGGCATCCTCAAAAGCGAGGCAACCCGCCGCCACCAAAGCGGTGTATTCTCCAAGAGAATGGCCGGCAGTCATATTCGGAACTTCTTGATGCAGACACACATAGGAGATGTAGCCGTGCAGGAACATCGCAAGCTGCGTATGATTTGTCTGCTTCAGCTGCTCCTCCGTGCCGTTAAACATCACATCGGAGATGGAATATCCCAAAATCTCGTCCGCACGACGGAACTGTTCTTGCGCTTGCGGGAACTGTTCGAAGAGTTGACGGCCCATTCCAGGAAACTGCGACCCTTGTCCGGGAAAAATGTATGCGTTCACTATCGTTATATGATATGGGTTAAAAAATGTAGGGACACACCTTGGATGCGCCCCTACAATTGGATTTTACAAACCGAAGGCTTCCTTGACGGCATCCACATAGTCGAGTTTCTCCCAAGGGAAGAAGGTGACGGTGCGTTTGCCCTGCGCGGTGTCCACCTCGGCATCGTAATAGTCTCTGCCGAAGTGACCGTACGATGCCGTAGGCTCGTAGATGGGGTTCTTCAGTTGGAAACGGTTGATGATGTCATAGGGACGCATCGGGAAAATCTCGCGAATGCGCTTGGCAATCTCGCTGTCGTGCATCTTCACTTTGGCGGTGCCGTAAGTGTTGACATAGAGCCCCACGGGTTCCGCCTTGCCGATAGCATAGGCAACCTGGATGAGCACCTGGTCGCAAAGACCAGCGGCCACCATGTTCTTGGCAATATGACGGGTGGCGTATGCGGCTGATCTATCGACTTTTGAGGGATCTTTGCCGGAGAATGCGCCACCACCGTGTGCACCGCGTCCACCGTAAGTGTCCACGATGATCTTTCGACCCGTAACACCCGAATCACCATGCGGTCCACCGATGACAAACTTGCCAGTCGGATTCACAAACAATTGATAATCAGACTTAAACAGTTTTTGAACATTCTTCGGACAGCTCTTCTTCACTCTGGGAATCAGGATTTTTTCCACGTCGCGACGGATGGTAGCCAGCATGGTGGCCTCATCCGCAAATTCGTCGTGCTGGGTGGAGATGACAATGCTGTCGATGCGTTCGGGTTTGTGCCGTTCGGAGTATTGAACGGTGACCTGTGATTTGGAATCGGGGCGCAGATAGGTCATCTTCTTGCCCTCCTTGCGGATGGCGGCGAGTTCCTGCACGAAACGGTGCGCCAGCTCGATAGGCAGCGGCATGTAGTTGTCCATCTCGTTGCAAGCGTAACCAAACATCATGCCCTGGTCGCCGGCACCCTGATCTTCGAGAGACGCGCGCTCCACGCCTTGGTTAATGTCCGGAGACTGACTGTGAATGGTGGAAATCACGCCGCAGGATTTGTAGTCGAACTGATAGTCGCTCTTGGTGTACCCGATTCTCTCGATAACATTGCGCACTACATCATCGACGGAGACATAACCTTTGGTCTTCACTTCGCCGGCGCAAACCACCATTCCGGTGGTGACCAATGTCTCGCATGCCACTTTTGATTCGGGATCCTGCGCCAAAAAATTGTCCAATAATGCGTCCGAAATCTGGTCGCAAACTTTGTCCGGATGTCCTTCCGACACCGATTCTGATGTGAATAAATAACTCATAATCAGTATTTTAAATTATAAAATTAAAAAAACTGAAAATCGTGGAAGAAGATGTTTTAGCATTTTTTCTTGTGGTTGCAATCATTACAAATCTATCCACCGGTTTTCGGCCGCGAAAATACACTTTTTTCCAATATAAAGCATACCTTTCAAAATTTATCTACAAAGGCATTTTCGAAGAAATCAGGCATGAAAAAACGCCCGACATTCCTGCCGGGCGTTTGGTCTTTTGTAAGGCTACCGCATTGCAACAGCCTGACAATATTTTTACTCCTCGTCTTTGTGCTCCTCTTCGTATTTCTTGATGATTTCGCTCTGAACATCGGCAGAAACCTGCTGGTATTCAGCGAATTTCATGCTGTAGGAAGCACGACCGGAGGTGATGGAACTCAGCGTGGTGGAGTACTTGTTCATCTCGGCCAACGGGATCTTGGCGTGGATCATCTGGAAGGCGCCTTCGCTGTCCATACCCATCATGATACCGCGGCGGCCCTGCATGTCGGTCATCACATCGCCCATACGGTCGGCGGGAACGAAGATGTCAACGTCGTAGATAGGCTCCAGAATCTTCGGACCGGCGTTCTTGAAGGCTTCCTTGAAGGCGTTACGGCCAGCCAACTTGAATGCCAATTCGTTGGAGTCAACCGGGTGCATTTTACCGTCGTAGATGTTCACCACGATGTCGCGGGCGTAAGAACCGGTGAGCGGACCCTCTTCCATCTTCTCCATGATACCCTTCAGGATGGCGGGCATGAAGCGTGCATCGATGGCACCACCGACGATACAGTTGTTGAAGATCAGCTTGCCGCCCCAAGGCAGGTCGTAAGTCTCCGTGGCACGGATCGGGTATTTGGTCTGGGTGGGCATGCCGTCGTAGTAGGACTCGATGAGCATGTGCACCTCGCCGAATTGACCGGAACCGCCGGATTGCTTTTTGTGACGATACATGGCCTCAGCGGACTTGGTGATGGTCTCGCGATACGGGATCTTCGGGGCGTAGTATTCGATTTCGATCTTGTTGAGCTTCTCGATCATCCACTTCACGATGTTGAGGTGTTGCTCACCCTGACCGGAGATAATGAGCTGTTTCAGTTCCTTGGACTGCTCCATCTGGAAGGTTGGGTCAGTCTTGCGGATTTCGTTAAGGGCAGCACCCAGTTTCTCGTCATCGGCACTGTTCTTGGCGCGGACGGCAGTGCGGAACTTGGGATCCGGATAAACGGTGGGTTCGATCACGTCATCGCCCTTGGCCACGAGGGTGGAGCAAGCGGGAGACGATTTCAGTTTGATGGTAGCCACAACGTCACCAGCGACAGCCTTTTCGACTTCCACGCGGTTCTTGCCGCAGAAAGCGAGCAGCTGGGAGATACGCTCCTTGGTGTTGGTGGTGGTGTTCAGCAGATCGTCGGCTTTCTTGATTTCGCCGTCGGCGACTTTGATGAAAGCGACCTCGCCGAGGTGCTGTTCGATACCGATTTTGAAGATATAGCCTGCGAAAGGCTCGGCAGCGTTGCACTTGTGCTCGTGACCGTTGGTGGTCTTCATCGTGCGGCCCTCGTCGGGAGTCGGGCAGTTCTTGACGATGAGGTCCATGAGGCGGTCAATGCCTTGGTCGGTCTTGGCGGCGATGCAGATCACCGGGAAGGTGCCGCGGTTGGCGATACCGAGTTTCAGACCGCGGATCATTTCGTCCTCGGTGAGGGTACCCTCTTCGAAATATTTGTCCATCAAAGCCTCGTCGTTCTCGGCGGCGGCCTCGATCAGGGCGGCATGCATCTCCTCAGCCTTGTCCATCTGGTCGGCGGGGATGTCCTCGACGGTCATTTTACCACCGTTGGCCGGGAATTTGAGCATTTTCATTTGGAGAAGGTCGATAACGGCGTCGAAGCCGATGCCGGCGTTGACGGGGTATTGGAACGCCATGACGCTGCCGCCGAAGTATTCCTTCAGCTGGTGCAGGGTCTCGTCGAAGTTGGCTTTCTCGTGGTCGAGTTGGTTGACGGCGAACATCACGGGGATGCCGGCTGCTTTGGCGTGGCGCCATTGGATTTCGGCGCCCACATCGACACCGTTCTGGGAGTTGATGACCATGAGGGCGGTGTCCATCACGCGGAGTGCGGAAATCGTCTCACCAATGAAGTCGTCGAAGCCGGGGCAGTCCACCATGTTGATTTTCGTGCCGTTGAACTCGGCGTACATGACGGAGCTTTGGATGGATTGTTGTCTTTCGAGTTCCACTTCACGATAGTCGGAGAGCGTGTTTTTGTCCTCCACCGTGCCGCGTCTGCTGATGACGCCGCCATGGAAGGCCATAGCTTCAGCGAGGGTGGTTTTACCCGTGCGGTTACCGCCGATGACGGCGATATTTCTGATTTCCTTAGTCTGATAAACTTTCATTGGTGTATAATTAATTGATTTATAATATTTTATATAATGAACATAATAGGGCGCAAAGTTATAAAAAATTTTGATATGTGGGTGTGTGTTAATAAAATAATCTTAGGTGATGTGGGGGCGAATGATTATTCACCCCTACTCCTCATAACCTCGCCCTTCGCAAGCCATAAATCGCAAATTGCAAACAATCATGCGCACACGGGTGCGGGCATCAGCCTGGCGCAGTGATTGATGATATCGTTGGCATTGGCGAAACCGGCATCACAGACTCTTTTGTCCTTGTTTCCATCGTAGCCCATGGACAGATGCATGGTATTGTAGCCTATATTTACAGAATTAAGTAGCTTTCGGTCGCGCTTGCCGGCCTCTTCCTTGTATTTTCGAATGTCGGGACGTCCTTTGCGTTTGGATATGCCAAACAAAGCATCGAGGGCAATCAAGCAACCTTTCCATAGATAGTCTCCTGCCGCCTTGATGTATTTGCTATCCGTATAGCTTTGCAGTTCCGGGTCATAGTTCGCCTTTTTGATGACTTCTTCCGCGTTGGCCACGTACCGCCGGGCTTCTTCAATAGGATCTTTCTTTTCCATAATCTTTTATTTTCAGGCTGCAAATATACTACAATATTTAACCTCTGTCAAGACGTTTGGAATATTTTTTACAAATTGAAAATCAATGCATTGTATTTTTGTATTGTAATGATTTAACAATTAATTGTTAAGATTATTTTTCAATTTCGCAGGATTTGGCAACCATTGTGAGTGTTTGCGAATTTGACCGCTCCTAATCGTAACGTACGCGAACACCTCAGCCAGATATGTGTAAATGACTGATATTATGGATTGTACGGTATTGCATGCCCTAGCGGGCAGGGGATCCCGGACCTCCTGGCGTCGGTCCGGGATTTAAAACAAAAAAGCCCTTCAGGAACCTGAAGGGCTATGGTATTGGGCGACGACCTACTCTCCCACCTGTAGGGCAGTACCAT
>CACXUB010000031.1 GCA_902770735.1 uncultured Bacteroidota bacterium
CGCTTTATTGTTGAACAGTGATAAAGGATTTTTTACACCGCTATTTTGAACCTCAGTTCATCCGGTTCGTGTTGGTTGCCATGCTGAACACGGCATTCGGGTTGTTCATCAATTACGTCTTCCTGTTCATCTTCGAGCATCTGTTCAAACTCCAGCATGCCTACGTGGTTTCCAATTTCCTGGCAACCATCGTCAGCATTTTGTTCAATTTTAAGACGTACGGCGTGTTGGTCTTCAAGAACAAGGACAACAAACTGCTGCTCAGATTCTTGGCCGTGACCTTTTTCACGTATCTGCTCAATATCGGGGGAATCCGCCTGCTGGAGTATCTTGGCAGCAGCAACAACTACCTCAACTTGACCGTGATGGCCATCCCTGTCGGTCTCATGAACTACGTCCTCAACAGCATTTTTGTGTACAAGAAGAAAGCCAAATTCTTCAATCTTTCTCGGAAAAAGGAACAAAACACCCCTGTCAGCGAGAATCCGACCCGAACGGACACCACCACATCCACCCCGTCATAGTCTAAGTCAATAGTTATAGTTTAAGTCATAGTTATAGTCTAAGTCAATAGTTATAGTCTAAGTCATAGTTATAGTCAAAAAATGAAAAAAACAACCCTTTTATTCGGCATTCTTTGCCTGATGTTGCTGGCTCCTGTCTTCGGCCAGACCATTGATTTCACCAAACGCTACACCATCGACAACATTTACGGTGTCGCTTGGCGTCCCGGCGCGGACCAGTATTCCTATCTCGACGACGACCAGAACATCATGCTCGTCAATGCCAAAAACGGCAAGGAGTCCGAGCTCGTCACTTCCGTGTCCTTGAAAGCGCACGAAATCTCCAGCGCCTACGGCTACGAGTGGATTGACGCCAACACCCTCTATTTCCCCCGCGACAACAGAGTTCTCGCCTTATTGAAAGGAAATGAAACCGAATCCTACGGGTTCGACAAGGTCGATTGGGACGATGTAATTGACCAGGACGTGAAACACAAGGTGTTCGTTATCAAAAACGACAAAGGTGTGTTTGTGGAGAGTGCGCTGAACGGCTACAAGCCCATCCTGCTCTGTCCCGACACAGGCGAGCACATCGTCTTCGGCGAGTCGGTGCACCGCAGCGAGTGGGGCATCAACGAGGGACAGTACATCTCCCCGAACGGCAACTTCATCGCCTTCTACCGCATGGACGAGAGCATGGTGGAGGATTACCCGCTCGTGAACACCGGCACTCCCATCGCAACGGTCGAGAACATCAAATACCCGATGGCCGGCCGCACCTCCCACGTGGTGACCCTCGGCATCTTCGATGTGGCCAAATCCGCTGAGAAAGGCGCTCCTGTTTACCATTATATCCAAACCGACAAAGCCGACGGCGAGTTTCTGACCAACGTCACTTTCTCCCCTGACGAAAAATACATCTACATTTCGCACCTCAACCGCGAGCAAAACCACTCCAAACTCATCCGCTACGACCTGCAAAGCGGCAAGAAATTGGCCACTCTCATCGAGGAGCGCGACAACCGCTACACGGAGCCCACCCGCCGCATGATTTTCATGAAAAACGGTAATTTCCTCTGGTTCAGCGATCGCGACGGCTGGAAACAGCTTTTCCTCTATACGGCTGACGGCAAGTTAGTGAAGAAGGTCGTGAACGGCAAATTCGACATCAGCGAGTACTATGGCATGGACAAGGACGAGAAGAACATCTACTTCACGGCTTCGTTGGAAAAACCTGTGAATCAATACGTTTGCAAGGTCAATATCGACAAGGGCACACTCACCTGCCTGGCCCACGCCGACGGTGTGCACCGTCCTGTCTTCAGTGAATCGAAAGCTTATTTCGTCGATTACTTCAGCAATCCGACTACCCCGCGCGTGATTTCGTTGGTGGATAACAACGGCAAAACCGTCAAGACGCTGCTCACTGCGAAGAGCCCGTTCGGTGTGATGCAGCTCGGCGACACGAAAATCTTCCCCATCGTGAACAAGGAGGGCGACTCCCTCTGGTGCCGCATGATCACGCCCCCGAACATGGACAAAAGCAAGAAATACCCTGTGTTCCTGTACGTTTACGGCGGTCCGCATTCACAATTGGTGACCAACCAGTACCTCTCCGGCGGACTTTTCCTCGAATTCATGGCGCAACAGGGCTACATTGTCTTTACGTTGGATAACCGTGGCACGCAGAACCGTGGCGCGGAATTTGAAAAGTGCATCCACCGCAACCTTGGCGTGCGCGAGGTGGAAGACCAGATGTGCGGCGTGGAGTACTTGAAATCGCTGCCTTACGTGGATGCCGACCGTATTGGTCTGGATGGCTGGAGCTACGGCGGTTTCATGGTGTTGTCGCTGATCACGTCACACCCCGAAACTTTTAAGGCGGCTTCTTGTGGCGGTCCGGTGGTCAACTGGGAGTGGTACGAGGTGATGTACGGCGAGCGCTACATGGACACCCCGCAAGAGAACCCGTCGGGTTACGAGAACGCCAACATTATTCCGAAAATCAAGAACGTGAAATGTCCGTTGCTGGTGATGCACGGCGCGCAGGACCACACGGTGGTTCAACAACATACCTTGGAGCTGCTCCGTCAAGCCGTCAGCGACGACATCGAACTCGAATACTTCGTCTATACCGTCCATGACCACAACGTCATCGGACCCGAGCGCAGACATCTCTACAACAAGTTGTTGCGTTTCCACAACCAGAATACGAAAGGCGAATGAAACGGTTGTTCGTCGCCACACCCATAATCAGCTTGTCGGCGGAAATCCAAAAGATCTCCGCCGATTTGCGTTTCCGGCTGCGCCACGACGACATCGTGTGGGTGAAGGACGACGTGCGTCATTTGACTTTGCGGTTCTTGGGCGCGACCCCGCCGCAACGTGTGTCGGACATAAAGGCGGCATTAACGGAGATCGCTGCGCAAAACGATCCTATCACGTTGACAATCAATAAAATCGGCGTATTTGGAAGTCACTATCATCCTGAGGTGATTTGGTTGGGATTCGAGCATTTCGAGCCCTTCAAGAAGTTCTTCGAAGATTTGGAGCCGAAGTTGCAGACGATGGGGTTTGAACCCAACTACGGCAATTTCGTGCCGCATATCACATTAGGCCGTGTCAAAAAACTGCACGACAAACACAAATTTTGGGAAAGCATCGAAGCTGTCCCAAAATCGTTTTCTCAGGAAATAAACATTGATACATTGGTCCTCTATCAGAGTTTCCTCCACAAAGACGGCCCCGAATACAAATCGTTATTTAGGGTTCATTTGTAGGGATGAATCATTATTCGCCCCTGCCTTCCGCATACGTTTCTCCGGTGCAGACCACCAAATCGGCGCGGCGGCACTTTTCCTCTTGCGGCATCTGGCGTGCCATGCGTTGGCGGATGTCCGATTCCGATAGATGCGGGTTTCGTTGTTGAATCCGCTTGATTCTAAGGAATTCCGGGGCATCGGCCACGATGATTTTGTCAAAGTAGGGAATCAGGTCGTATTCGAAAATGATGGCCGACTCCATGATGACGGCATGGGTCTGCTGTTCGTCGGCCCAGCGCTCGAAATCGCGCATCACGTATGGGTGCACGAAATGGCTCAATCGTTTCAGAAAGTCTTCATTTTCAAACGATTGAGCCATTTGTGACATATTCAGCGTCCCATCGGGAAACCAAAGGTTTTGTTGAGGGAATTGTTTGCGCATTTCCTCTAAGAACTCGGGCTTCCGGTAGAGCTTTTTCGCCTCGTCGTCGGCATAATACACCGGGATGCCCATGTCCCGGAAATGGGTGGACAGGTAGGTTTTCCCCGTCCCGATGCCGCCGGTGAGACCGATTTTCAGCATTTTAGCGCAAATAGAAGGTGATGACTTCGGGAGCTGACACCGCTTCCAGTTCAGGACCGAAGTTGTGGGTGGACAGGTAGTCGCACAGTTCCTTGTTGGTGAAAGTGTAAACCGTCACTTTGTGCTTCGGTTTGATCAGGTCGCTGATGGAGATCGTCACCACTTTCTCGTTTTCGGAGAAGGGTTTGGACAAATACCGAAGTCCTTTCTGGTTGAATGTCAGTGTGAGGACGGTGTCGGAAGCGGTAACCGACTTGCGGCCTTCGGGCAGATTATCGCACACGAGCTTGAACTCGTAAGTCATCTTGTAGTCTTTCGACAGGGTGACTAAGAGCCAGCAGGCGATGGAAATCAGCAGGCATACGATAAATGCCAGTGATGGGAGTTTCACCGGTATTCGGGACTTGTTCTCTACCATGATTTATGCGTTCTCCTCGGTTTTTTCTTCCTTCGGGGCTTCGGACTTCTTGTTGTTCAAGTCGGCTTCGTTGAAGGAAATGGCAGCCTTGTCAACGTCGATGCGCACGTCGTGGGCAATTTCGATGGTGAAGGTGCGGTCTTTCACATCGACGATTTTGCCGTGGATGCCGCCGATGGTGACCACCTTGTCGCCTTTTTGAAGGCTGTTGCGGGCTTCCTCAAGCTTTTTCTGTCTTCTCTGTTGCGGACGGATCATGAAAAAGTAGAAAATCAGGATCATCAGCAGGAGGAAAATGAGCATGGAGGAACCGCCGCCCATTCCTTTTGCGGGTGCAGCGGATTCTGCTTGGAGCAAGGGTAAGATCGTGTTCAACATAATCATAAGTTTTTGATTATTAATTATTTGTTTGATGTGACATTTGCGGTGATGGTGAGGATGGTCTCAGCGGGATAGGTGTTGGCAGCCACGAGGATGCGTTTCTGCACCTTGCCTTTCTGTCCTTTGGAGTCGAATGTGACGGTGATTTCGCCGCTTTCGCCCGGGCGCACGGGAGCCTTCGGGGGCTGTGAGGTAGTGCAGCCGCAGGTGGCCTCCGACGAGTAGATGATCAGGTTCGACTTGCCGGTGTTCTTGAACTTGAAAGCGTAGGTGAGCCGTTCGCCTTCAATCACTTCGCCGAAGTCGTAGGTCGTTTTGTCGAAGGTGATGACGGGCATGTTCTTCGCCTCCTTGTCCGACAGACCGTTCGCCGTCTGCGGGATATGGACATCGTTCACGGTGAACTCGCCCTCTTTTGCCGCTTTCCGGTGGCAGCCACCCAGGACAAACAGGGCTATGAGCAACAATATCGGGATTCTTTTCATCTTCTTGTCTGTTTATTTCTTATTCTCCTCGTTTTCCGTCGTCTCGTTTTCCCGGCCTTGATACAAGCCGCGCCCAGTCTTCACCAACTGTCCGCTGTCGTGCAAATCGACAATCAACCGGTCGAGAATGCCGTTGATGAACACTTTGCTCTTGTCGGAACTGTACCATTTGGCGATTTCGATATACTCGTTCAGGGTGACTTTGATGGGGATGGACGGGAATTCCAACAATTCGCAGAGGGCCATCTGCATGAGCAGGAGGTCCATTTGGATGACGCGTTCGCGTTCCCAGTTCTGCAGTTTGCCTTCGATCATCTGGGTGTATTCCGATGCGTGATCAAGGGTTTTGCGGAACAGCTCGCGGCAGAATTTCTCGTCTTCTTCGCCTTTGAACAGCGAGTCGATCCGGCATTCGTCGCCTTTGGTCTCCTTGAACTCCTTCACGTTTTGGTAGAACATCAGCATCGCCTCCTCGTAGTCGTCGATCCAGTGCGTGTTCTTTTCACCCAAATACCAGTGCAGCAAGTCGTTGTTGGCAAACACTTTTTCAATGATGGCCAGGACGATTTTTTTGTCTTCGAAATAGTTGTTCTGGGTGGAAGCCATATACGCTTCGTATTCGGGCAGCAGTTCTATTTCGTGGAACAATTTGGCAATCAGATCTTTCTCGTCTTCCCAGAGGATGTGGTATTTGGGCCACAGTTGTTTCAGGATCTTGTTCTCTTCGATCTGACGGATCACGCGGTTGTCCACAAATCGGGTGTTCGGATTCAAATCCTCGTGCGTGGGATTGTATTTTTCCTTGAGGCTCTCCAGCTTTTTCATGCGGTAGAAGGCGATTTCCGGCAGCAGGGCGAACAGCCACAGAAACAGTTCGTAGGTGCCTTTGATTGCTTTGATAAGGTCCGCCTCATAGGTGCGCGGCTCCGCCTTCGGGTTGGCGTTGTAGGCATACAGCGCCTGCATTGTTTTGATTCGCAAAAAGTGCCGACTAACCATAACGATTTGTGGATTTAGGAATTATGAATTATTTGAGTGTGAAATAGCACTCTCCGAGGAACTGGTCGTCCGTGTAGAGTTGGACGCTGTATTGTCCTTTGATGGCTTTGTCGTCAGACATCAGATCCCAGTCCATCGTGATGTTTTCTGCCTTGTTGTTGTAGTTCACCACCGTTTTGCAGGAGTATTGCAGTCTTTGGCCGTTGTGCACGAACGAGTAGGTGTCGCCGGAGCCCATGGTGAGGACTTTGCCGGTCTCGGGGATGGCGATGCGGCAGTAGATGTTCACCGGGCCGGGCTCGATCAGTGAGTTTTCGCCCAGCATCAGGGTCGTTTTGATGCGTTTCACCTTGCTGGCCTTTTCGGTGGGTTCTTCCGAGCCCTTGTTCCGCACCAGATAACCGCCGCTCTTGAGGTTATAAGCCTTGAATGTGGCGGCGTTGCTGATTTTCTGAGTCAGATCCTCGTTGGATTTCTGTATGGTGCGCGTCACTTCGCGTTCCTGCTCCAGGTCGGCGCGCACTTGCTGGTTCTCCTCCTTCAAGGCTTTGTTTTCCTGATAGAGTTTGTCCATCTCTTTCACGTACTCCTGCGAGATGTTCTGCAGCCGCGCCAGCTGTTTCTTGATGCGGTTGTAGTCGGCCTGGGAGTTGATCATCTTCTCGATTTCGGCGGCGTTGGCCATGATGATGCTGTCCTTCTCGCTCAGTTGGTCGGAGAGCTCGCCGTATTGCTCTTTGATGCGGTTGTGCTCCGCCAACAAGGAGTCCAGTTCGCTTTGAAGTTCAAAATTCTTGTTTTCCACCTCTTTGTAAACCCTGTTGGTCGTCGGTTTGGCGAAGAACGCAAGGTAGAGTGTGCTGCAGAGGAACAATCCTGCCAAAGCCCCCAAAATGATGACCCATTTCTTCAAGGGATTGTCCTGGTTGGATCTCTGGGATTGCGTTGTTTGATTCATTGAACTCGTGGTTTCCATTTTTTTCTCTTTTTTTTTCGTGAAAGGTTGTAACGATGTTGTCTTGAAAAAATTTTATTTCCGAATAAATTATTTTAATTCCATGTGCAGTCTCAACTCCTTGGGAAGGTAGAAGGTGTTGGTTTTGTCCACATAGACAATCACGGAGTTGAGGTCCACTTTGCGGTTGTTGACGATGACGTAGTTGTCGAAGCTGTTGGCTGTCAATACGTTCCGTTTGTTTTTGACTGTGAGTTTGCGGTTGTATTTGTCCACACTGTCGATTTTCACCTCGAAACCTTCGAAAACTTGGTGATGGTCGGCGTAGATGTCGGACGTCAGCTCGGACATCTTGTCGGTCAGTCCCATTTGCCGGCAGAGGTAGTTGAAAATGTCGATGTTGGTCGGAACGCCTCTGAGAACATCGTTTTGTGGATGATACATGGCGAGGAAGACATTCTCGATGGTGTGTCCGAAGGTGGTGAAGCCGAAGTAGGTGCGGCTGTAGAGGATTTGGCTGAGCATCTTGCACATGGACAGGTTGTTCTTTCGCTGCTCGTAGGGTATGGTGGAGTTGCTGTAGTCGGAGGCGGTGGTCAAGAAGTTGAGCTCGGCCGGTTGCGGGGTGAAGCCGAAGTAGGTTTCAAAGAGTTGGGCCCACTCGGTGGTGTCGGCCTTTTTCAGTTTTTCGCCCATGGACCAGTTCGAGAGTTGGTAATTGTCGATGGGGCTCATGAGCTGTTGCAGCGACAGTTTGTCGTAGCCGTCGTTGCAGGCTTTGATGTTGCCGATGGTGACGGCGCCGGTGCCGTGGTCGGGCAGGATGACGACGACGGTTTGGCCGTCTTTTTCGGCAAAGCGGAGGGCTTCGCCGCATGCCTTGTCGAATTCGATGAACTCGATCAGGGCGTTCTTGGCGTCGTTGTCGTGCGCGGCCCAATCGACCTTGCTGCCTTCCACCATCAGGAAGAAGCCGTTTTCATTCTTGGAGAGCAGGTCGATCGCCTTGCGGGTCATCTCGGCCAGCGAGGGGGTCTGCTGTTTGTCGGCTTCCAGCCAGTAAGGCATGGAGGTTTCTCCGAACAATGCCCACACGGGAGCTTTAGAGCAGTTTCTGAAGCCTTGGATATCATCTAAATAGACATTGTATCCGGCATTTTTGAGATCGTTCTGATACGATTCTTTCAGGTATTTGACACCGCCGCCCATGACGACGTCCAGGTGGTTGTGCACCATTTGCGGGGCGATGACGCTGTAGCGGCCGCGTTTGTAGGAGTGTGCGGAGCAGTCGGCGGGGGTGGCGTGCGGGAACTCGCAGGTGAACACGAGGCCGGTTGATTTGTGCTGCAGGATCTTGGCGGCTTCCAGCACGGTGGCCAACGGCTGGTAGGCGCGGGTCGCGTCCAAGGGCACCAAATCGTGGTCGGTGGCTACCGGGTAGGTGGACACAAAGCCGGTCTGAGAGGGCGTTCCCGACACATAGCAGGAGGTGGTGGGGGCGGAGTCGCCGATGGGAGCGTCCGAAGAGTGGGTGCGGACCAACCCGCAGAGGTACGGGTCAATATTCAGCGTGGTGTTTGTGGAATCCAGATAAGTCTGGTACCAGCGGGCGGCGGAGAGGAGGCTCGTGGAGGTGCCGTCCGGAATCATCAATATCACGTTCTTGACGGGCTTGGGTTGCGCAATCAAGAATAAAACACTGATAGCCAATAAGGTAGAAAGAACGAAACGTTTCATTTTTTACTCGTTTATAAACGGGCAAAAATACATTTTTTTTGGCTATTAGCTGTAGGCTTTTTGCTATTGGCCTCACGATTTTTTCAACATTGTTTCCGCAGCGTCACGGCGGCCACGGCGGCGATGCCTTCGCCAGCACCGGTGAAGCCCATTTTCTCGTTGGTTTTGGCTTTCACGGCGATGTTTTCGGGCGAAAGATGCAGGATTTGCGACAATTTGAGGGTGATGTCGTCGATGTGGGGTTTCATCTTGGGCTTTTCCAGCACGAGGGTGCAGTCCAGGTTGTTGACCTGCCATTCCCGTTCGGCCAGCAGCTCCATCACTTTCGCCAAAATGACGGTGCTGTCGGCGCCTTTCCAGGTGTCGTCGGTGTCGGGGAAATAGGTGCCGATGTCCTTGAGGCCGGCGGCGCCGAGGAGTGCGTCGCAAACGGCGTGGAGCAGCACGTCGCCGTCGGAATGCGCGGCAAGCCCCAGCTCGTATGGAATGACAATGCCCCCGATGACCAGTGGCCTGCCGGGGGCAAATCTATGGGAATCATATCCGAATCCTACGCGGAAATCCATTATTTCAGTCGTCCTTGTTGTTTGATTTCGTTCTTGTTGGCGGAGACGAAGTCGAAGTTCAGGGTGAAACGCAGGGTGTTGGCCAGCGGGTGGTACTGCTTGGTGGCGACGAGGTAGGAGACATCGATGCCGAAGACGCTGTATTTGATGCCGGCGCCGACGGAGAGGAACTGGCGGTTGCCTTTGTATTGGCTCTCATGGAAGTAGCCGAGGCGCACGAAGAAGAGGTTGCGGTAGCTGTATTCCGCACCAAGTGCCCACATCACCTCCTGCATCTCCTCCTTGAAGCCGCCGGGAGCGTCATAGAAAGACTGGATCATGCCTTGCGGGACGGAAACGTCGGGGTTCTTTCCGTATGCGATAACTGGGTTGTCGGCATCGTCATAGACGATACGACCGTCCTCGTCCGTCAGATAAACGGGGTTGGTGGGGACGAGCAGTTTGTTGATTTCGCCGTTGATGGCCAGTTTGTTATAGCTGTCGAAGTCCATCTCGTAACCGATACCCAGTTTGAGGTTGGTGGGCAGGAAGTCACGACGCAGCGTTCCGGAAGAGTAGGACATCTTGTTACCCATGTTGGAGATGCACAAGCCAGCGCGCAAAGTACTGTTGTTCAATCCTTTGGCGTCGAAATCCTGTTCGTAAAACAGGGAGAGGTCGGCGGCACCGGCCAAACCGGCTTTCGTTTCCTGGCCGTTCACGAATTGACCGGCGGTGAGGTTGGAGTAGATGAAGCGCGGGGTGATGGCGATGGACAATTCGTCGATCAGTTTGCGGGAATAGGTGAAGTCGATAGCGAACTCATTGGGGTTCTGGCTGCTGATGAACTCACCGTACTCGTCCATGAAATCAATGCTTCCTAAAGAAAAATAGCGCAGGGAGGCCCCGATGGCGTCCATGTCCGAAATGCGCCAGTAACCGGCCAGGTAGGCTAAGTTGATGTCGTTGACCAAATGGCGCAGCCACGGGCTGTAGGAGACCGTGAAGCCGAACTGGTTGTCGCAGAACGCGTATTTGGCGGGGTTGTAGCTTTGGGAGTTGCCGTCAGCGGAAGTGGCGCAGCCGATGTCACCCATGGCACCCGCACGGGAGTCGGGGGCGATGGAGAGGAACGGCACGGCCGTGGTGATGGCGTTGAGCGTCTGTCCGAGAGGATTGTGACCTTCGTTATTTTGTGCAAAGACCTGCACTTGCGTCAGGATCAGGATGGCGGTTAAAATAGATACTACTTTTTTCATTCCTTATTATTTTCTTCTTTTTTATTTCGTACAAAAAAACTTAGCCTTAACGGCCTTTTGCCGTTATTATTATATCCGAACTGAATTTTTTTTTCTTTTTTCGGATATGGAAATGTAAAATATTGGTGCCTTTCGCCAATTTGTCGCCGAAATCGTCTAAACCGTCCCACGAGATGGCACGACAGCGGTTTCCATCCATGAACTGCGTGTCGTACAAGGTTTTAACGAGTTTTCCGGAAATGGTGTAGATGCTCACTTGGATGTCGAAAGTGCCGCCCGGCTGGTTGTGCTCGAAGAAGAAGTCGGTGTGCGTGGTGAACGGGTTCGGATAGTTCAGCACGTGGCTCAACTGGAACTTTTCCTCGCTGACGACCCGGAAGGTCAGCACCTGTTCCGAACTGTTGTTGTTGACATCCCACGCGCGGACGGAAATTGTGTGGTCGCCGGGCGTGAGCTCCGCCAGGGGGTACCGCACGACACCCCGGTTGAAGCTGTCTTTCTCGGTCTGGTAATAGTCGTTGAGGACGATTTTGCTGCCGGTGTTGTTGTCCAGCACGGCGGTGATGTCGTGTCCGATGCCGTTGCCGGTGGTGTTGATGCCGAAATTGTCGGAGATCTTGGCGAGCAGGGTGGGGCTTGTGCCGGTGATGCCGCCGTTGACGAAGTTCTCGTCGTTCATGTACAGCTCGACAACAGGGTTCTCCTTGTCCTCAATGCCGGAGGTGTCCATCCCGCCGATGGTGAAGTCCGTGAACACGCCGGAAGCATCCGAGTTTTCGGAACGGGCGTAGTAGCTGATCCTGCCGTTCCCGAAGTTGTAGTCGATGTCTTTCGGCACGTAGAAGGAGAATTGGAAACGCCCGTCCTTGACGGTGACATTCCCCTTGAACAGCAGACTTTTCTGTACTTCGAAATCGAACGGCTCGTAGTTTATGTCGGGGTCGTTGATCAAGGTGCTGGTCACGATTTTCTTGTCATAAACGGACGGGAACAGGCTGCCGTTGAAACCGGTGTGGGTCTGCATGCTGGCATCGGTCACGCGGCCGCTCACGGTCACTTTCGAAAGGGCGCGGATGGTGTCGGCGACGTCTCCGACCGCATGGAAGTTGATGGAGTCGGTCACCACGTTGTAGGTCGGGACGGCCAATTTGATGGACGGGTCGCCGTAGGTCACGAACATGCACAGGTTGTTGCCGTTGCCGCCGCTGGAGGGACCGTACTGGTTCTTGGATTTCCGTTGTAAATCACAGATTGAAAGATAGTTGCCGTTCTCGTCTTTTTGGAACATCTTGGTGAAGAAAATTCGGCCGAAGGTGTTGTTCGGCACCGACCAAGCTTCTCGTGCGGCCGCAATGACCGCCACTGCGCCGCCGTTGGCGTTGAAAAAGATGAGGTCGGACGGCGACATGGTCAGACGGTCGTAGTAGGCGAAGGTGCAGGAAAGGGAAATCAAGGCCGTCATGTTGAATTTGTTGGTCCACCGATTGATGTCCGAGTTTTCCAATATCCGTTCGGCTGCCCATCCGTCTTTTCCGCTGTGGCCGATGTAGGTGAAAAACAGCGACCCGCGGTCCATCCGGTTGTTGATGTCCGTCACCACCTCCGGGTAGCGCTGCCCGCCGGCGTTGGAGACCTGCTGGTAGGAATCCAGGTAGATTTTGTCGAAATTGATGTTCGGGTTGTTCTCCTCCACCTTTTTGGTGAAGAGATCCGCGTTGTAGATGAAGTCGTTATGCTCTTCATCGTCGGCCACGAAGGCCATGATGTTACGCCAGTCGCCGAAATTGGAGATCTGCGTGGCGTTTTCGCCCACCAGATTCCTCTTTTCAGTGTAACGGATGCTCTTGTCCACGGCGATGGTCGCCTGCGAACTGTTGGTGCACGGGAACCGCCCTACCGCGAGGTCGTACAGCCCGTCGCCGTTGTAGCCCTCCGCGTCGTCCAGCAGTCCCAAAGCATCGTCGCCGGTGTATTGCTGCCGGATTTCGTTGAGGTAGGTGTACTGGGGCATGTCGTTTTCGGCAATGTATTCAATATTGTATTGGAAGTTCGGGACGAAGATGGCGGTGCCCTGGGCGCGGCCGCGGAAATCGTAACTGGGACGGCCGAACAGCAGCAAATATTTGGGGTATTCCTTGTTGGTTCTGTCGTAAATCATCTTCATATAGTCGCGGATGGCCATGGGATCCTGCGAACCGCTGGAGAATTCGTTATAGACTTGCTGTGTGGTCACCACTTTCACGCTCAGACCGTCGTTTTCGGCACGGAACTGCGCCAGACGGTTGGCTTGGCTTAGGAAGTTCGGGTGCGTCACAATCACCATATCGACCGCGCCCGTGGCGTGCAGGTTCTGGTTGGTGACGGACGAGAGCGGCGTGACGGACTTGTAGGTCGTGCCGTCGAAGAGAATGAACTCCCGCAGCTCGCTGGTCTCCGCCGTGAAGTACGTGCCCTGGCTGTCGGAGGAGAGGGCGCGGCGGACGGTTTGCGACGGGCGGGTGACATCCCACACGGTGGCGGAGGTCGGGACGCTCGACAGGTTGAAGCGGGTGACGTTCCCGGAACCCACCGTGGAGGGGTTGCGGAAGCGGGTCTGGCCGTTCATCAAGGCGATGGTGCAGGGGATTTCCACCTCAATCCATTCCAGATAGCCCACGGCGGAAGTGGTGGGCTTGTTGTATGTCAGGGAAATGTTGACATTTCGCGAGGAGGTGTTCAGCGGGAAGTTTCCGGTGGTGAGGCACGCCAATGTGGAGCCGGTCACGGACCGCAGGGTGACGTTGCCGAGGGTGTTTTGGTTGACGGAAACCTGGAACGAGGAGGATGCGGTGGCGGAGGCGGCAGTGCGGACGGAGACTCTGCCGGTCCCGGTCGGGGTGCCGGGCAGCGTGAAAGGATAGGAGCGGTTCAGCGTGATGTCGTAACGATCTCCTAACCAGGTTTTTCCGGACTCGCAGAGGTTGGAGATGTCTTCCTCGTAGAAGTCGAAGTAGGTGAAATCCTGCACGGTGCGGTTGGCGGTCAGCCCTTCGTTTCCGACGGTCTGGACGCGCTTTTTCTCCCCGATGCCGGGTGTCTGGGTCACGAAATAGAATGAGGCGTCGGAATAAATATTGTAGGCGTGCGTGAACTTGTGGCTGGCGGTGTCGTAAGAGACTTTGTGCGGGGAGAGGCCGTAAAACAGGAAGTAGTCGCCGTTGTCGAGGGTGCCGTCGCCGCCGTCGAAGAGCTGGATGGGCAGTTCCTCGAGGTCATCGGCCCTCGCCTCGGAGTTCCGTTCCGGGAGCATGGCGCCGCCGTTCCCGAAAACCGCTATCTGCGTGGAGGAAATGGGGTCTCTCATGCCCATGGCCGTCAAATCCTGGTAGGTGACCTTGTAGATGCCGGTTTCGGTGAGCGAGAACTGGTACCACTGTCCGCTCGCCAGCACCGACTGCGTGGCGTGCCCTTTCGCGCTTTTCGTGTTGACTGGGTGCTTGCCTTCGATGGACAGGGTGACGGAGGTGAGCTTCCGGAAGTGTCCCGGGGTGGTCTCCACGATGGGGATGAACCAGAGCTGCGCGTATGCCTGCCGACGATCGTAGGCGGATTGGACATGGTAGTCAATGGTCTTTTGATGGAAATCAGAAGGAATTGATTTACAGTCGTTTGTGCTTAATTCATCGAACTCTTGGTCCAGTACGTTGACCGTGTATTCGGAGAAAAAGTTTTCAACAGGGATGATTTCATAAAAAGAGGGGAGGGAGGGGTGTTCCGAGCCGAAAGAGGCGTTTTCGAAGGTCAAAAAGGTTTGTTTTTCACCGTTCGAAAAGGTCTGTGTGACGGGTTCAAGCCATGTCAAAGTGATTTTTTTTTGAATCGTTTGTGCTTGAATATCAGCTATTTGAAAGAATGTCAAAATAAAAAATAAAATTCGTACCCAAGATTTTCTGTCCATTATTCGTTTATTAAAAAGAAAAAACACAATTTTCTTAACGAAAAGTCGTTAGAATTATTGCAGAAAAAAATGTAACAAAAAAGGGTATGGGAGCGTTTAATAATTTTGTATCTTTGCCCGCTATAAATAAAATGGTATGAATAAACGAATTGCTATCATAGTCACTATCGTTCTGGCATTTGCAGGAATGCGGATTCAGGCGCAGGATGCACTTTTTTCGCAGTATTATGCCAACCCGCTGTACTTGAATCCGGCGTTTGCGGGAACTAACGTCTGCCCTCGTCTGGCATTCCATTTCCGTGACCAGTGGCCTTCCGCGCCCGGAACGTTCATGACCTATTCGGCCTCTTACGACGAACATTTCGACAAACTCTCCGGTGGTGTCGGTGTGTTGCTGTTGGGTGACCGTGCGGGTGAAGGCGGCATCATCAACACGTACACGGCCAGTGCCATGTATTCTTTCAAGTTGAAGGTTGCCAAGAACTTCAACCTCCGTTTCGCACTGCAGGCCACCTACGAGAACCGTCACCTCAATTGGGAGAACTTGGTTTTCGGCGACATGATCGACCCTAAATACGGTGTCATTTACCAGACTGCGGAAATCCAGCCCGACAAGCTGACCATCCACTCTTTCGACATGGCTGCCGGCTTTTTGGGTTACACCCCGCACGTCTATTTCGGCGTCGCTGCCCATCATATCGTGCCTATCATCGGTGCCAAGGGCTTCATCTCCAATGGCTTGGGTGCATACGACTATCGTCCCGTGAAATGGACCGCCCACGTCGGCGCCCACTTCGACCTGAAGCGCAAGAGCAAGAAAGAGACCTCCTTCGGCGATATCTCCATCAGCCCGAACTTCATCTACCAACATCAGCAGAACTTCAACTACTTCAGCGAGGGTTTCTACCTCAATTTCTACCCGTTCACCCTCGGTATGTGGCTGCGTCACGGCCTTACCTACAAGGGCGAAATCTTCGAGGGAGTTGATACCCTCGGCAACCCCATCACCCAGCCCATCTCCTACCACAACATGGATGCCTTCATTGTGATGTTCGGTGTGGAGTACGAATGGTTCAAAGTGGCTTACTCCTACGACGCCACCATCGGCAAACTGGCCAACCACACGGGCGGTGCCCACGAGGTGTCCCTCCAGTTCCTGCTGCCGTGCCCCAACAAACGCAAAGCCCTCAAGGATCTTCCGTGTCCTTCTTTCTAAGCCATATAATAATTCTGGGAAATTATCGTTGCATATTATCATAGAAAAACAATATAAACAATGAATACAGCAAAAAAATTATTCGGATTGTTCATGATGGCAGCATTGCTGTTAGGAATGTCCTCTTGTAAGAAACAGAAATCCGCCACCACGGGCTGGAATTACAACGATGCCAAGAACGGCGGTTTCGAGGTGGCTCCCTTCGAGGAGCAGGCCACCGGTCCCGGCCTCGTCTTCATCGAAGGCGGTTCCTTCGTGATGGGCCAGATGGAAGAGGACGTGATGAAGGACTGGAACAACACCCCGCGCCGCGTCTCTGTCGCCTCTTTCTACATGGATGAGTGCGAGGTCTCCAACGTCGACTACCTCGAGTACCTCTATTGGCTGGAGCGCGTCTTCATCCCGCAGGACCTGAAAGTGGTCTATGACAACGCCGTCCCCGACGAGGCTGTGTGGCGCGACCGCTTGGGATACAACGAACCGCAGGTGGAATACTATCTCCGCCACCCGGCTTTCCGTCACTATCCCGTGGTGGGTGTCAACTGGCTGCAGGCCACCAACTACGCTGCTTGGCGTACCGACCGTGTCAATGAGCAGATTCTGGTGGATCGTGGCTATATCGAGTTCGCCGAGACCCCTTCCGCAGAAGGCTATTTCAACACCGACGCTTACCTGACCTACGAATCCTACGAGGCTGAGGGACAGAAACGTCTCCGTTACATCTCCAGCGGCGAGTACCGCAACGTGAAGATGGAAGACGGTATCCTGCTGCCGAAGTATCGCCTGCCAACAGAGGCGGAATGGGAGTATGCCGCTTATGCCACCGTCGGCAACACCTTGAACGAGCGTGTGCTCGAGCGTAAAGTGTATCCTTGGAACGGACAGCAACTGCGTACCGAAGACAAGAAATACTATGGCGATTTCATGACGGATGTCCGTCGCGGCCGCGGTGACTATATGGGTGTCGCCAGCGCCCTTAACGACGGCGGATTCTACACCAAGGAGGTCAAATCCGACTGGCCGAACGACTACGGCTTGTACCACATGGGCGGCAACGTCTCCGAATGGGTGATGGATGTCTATAGACAAACCTCCCACGACGATGTGACCGAGTACAACCCGTTCCGTGGTAACTACTTCGAGACCAAGAAACTGTTGGAAGACGGTACCGTTGCTGAACGTGACAGCGTGGGTAAGGTGCCCATGGTTCCCGTTTCCGACTTCAAGAACGACAGACGCCGTAACTACCGCGCCGCCGACAACAAGAACTATCTGGATGGTGACTGGCAGTCTCTTAAGAATATGGATGATTGGAAGAACGCCACCACCAACCAAGAGGCCACTGATTTGATGTATGCCAAGACGTCTGCCAACTATGACTTCTCCCTCGTGAGCGACCATGCACGCGTCTATAAGGGCGGTTCCTGGAAGGACATTCCTTACTGGGCTTCCCCCGGCACGAGACGTTACCTCGACGAGGATGAGGCCACCGACTACATCGGCTTCCGTTGCGCCATGGCACGTGTGGGCTCCCAAACCCAAGGCAAACGCAGATAAATTGTACAATACCATATTAATATAATAATGACCTCTTTCCTAACCGAAAGAGGTCTATTTTTCTTTATAGAATATGCTGGAATTCCATTCTTTTCAAATAGAAGACCGCGAGAAATTGCTGCCCTTTCTGAGAAGACATTCCCAAACTTGCAACCGTACCTTCACCAATCTCTTCTGCTGGCAGGATTTCTACCATACCAGTTGGGCCATGGTGAACGACTGGTTGGTGGTTCGCGCGAACATCAACGGGGAACGGCGGGTCGCGTATATCCCTATGTCGGGAAAGGAGACACCGTATTATCCTGATATCATTCCGCTGTTGGAGGAAGAGGCAGCTCGTCAACAGCAGCCCCTTTCCCTGATGGGACTGTCGGGGGTGGAAAGCGCCCTCCTCAAAGAACAATACCCGGATGCGTTCATCTTCGACAACAACCGCGATTTCGCCGACTATATCTATACCGCCGAAGCGCTTCGAACGCTGAGAGGACGGAAATACGCTCAGAAACGGAACCATGTAAACAAGTTCAAATCGTTGTATTCGTATCGGTATGAGCCTGTAAATCAGAAGAATATCCACGACTGTCTGCGTCTGGAAGAGTCGTGGCTCAGCCAACACGGCGATGATTATTCCGCCGTTTCCGAGTTCGAGACGATTCAGCGTGCGCTGAACAATTTCGAAGCTTTGGAGCTCGTCGGTGGTGTGCTCTATGTGGATGACCATGTGATCGCGTTTACCTACGGGTCCGCCATCAACGACCGGATTTTTTGCACGCATGTGGAGAAGGCGGACATCCGCTATGAGGGGGCCTACCAGATGATCAACTATCTTTTTGCGCAGCATTTGCCCGGGCAATACTGCTTGATCAACCGTGAGGAAGATTTGGGAATAGCCGGGTTGCGCAAGGCCAAGATGTCATACGAGCCGATTCAGTTGGCATACAAGACTTCTGCGGTGAGGATAACTTCCGAAATGCGGGACATCATGCATATATGGGGCAAATGTTTCGGTGAGACGGATCTTTCGGTCTATACATTTCTCTCCCGATACTATTTCAGTCACTGCGCCCTGACGGAAAAAAGGGACGGGCACGTTGTCTCCATGGTGTTTATGATTCCTTGTCAGACTGTTTTCGGGAATGCAGCCTATTTGTATGGCATCGCCACGGAACCCGCCTGTCAGAAGCAGGGGATTTCCTCGAAATTGATTCGGAAAATGCTTGTCTGTTGCAAAGAGGCGGGATTCCGGTTCTCGTTCCTCATTCCCGAAGGACCGTCAAATGTTGCGTTTTACGAGAAATTCGGCTATTATTTCACCCAAACAAAAGCCCGGTTCACCAACGACATGGACTTGGGGACCGGGGATAAAGAAAAAGACAGAATCATGGTTCTGCCTTTGTGTGATTCGTTTCAGCCGGACAATCTTCCGGAGGAGTTGGAATGTACGCCGATGCTGTAGGGGAGGGGTTACTCCACCTTGCTCAGGTCCACACCTTCGAAGCGCATGACTTCCTTCTCTCCAGCGGATAAAATCAGCTCGTTGCCTCTGATTTGGAACAGGTTGACGTCCTGTTTCAGCGCACTGATGAGCTGCTTTTCAACGTCCATTTTGTTACAAAGCCGTTTGGTGGAGCCTTGGTATTCGAGGGTCATTTTGTGCTTTTTGTTGATTTCGTAGGTGCCGAAGAACGAGTTGCAGCCGAGGTTGCCCTGGATAGCGCCGGCGGAGTCGAACGTGATGAACGGCCGGAGGGCGAATTCCTTGGTGATTTCCTTGCCGTCGAGAGCCACCAGGTTCCATTGCGTTCCGATAAGCGGAAGATTATCGCTCTTGACATTCTTTTTTGACGTTTTACAGCAGCAGACCAGAATCAGCGCCAATGCCATGAGAGAATAGACACATTTTTTCATTGTTATAATTCTTTTTCGGGTGAAAATTGTTGGTTGATTTCTTCGATATAATTCAGGATCTCCTCTTTGCCGAAGCCGGAGACGGCGGAAGATTGCATCATGAGGGGCAGCTCTTCCCATGTCTCGGAGAGTATGTTCTTCATTTTCTGCATGTTACTCATCGTCTTTCCACCTGATACTTTGTCTGTTTTGGTGAAGATGATGGCGAAAGGGATGCCGTTTTCGCCCAGGTTGTTGATGAAGTCGATGTCGATGCGTTGGGGTTCGATGCGGGCGTCGGCGAGCACGAACACGAGTTGGAGGTTTTCCCGGAAGAGGAGGTAGTCGGAGATCATCTTCTGCCATTTCTCGCGGTTTGTCTTGGAGGTCTTGGCGAAGCCGTAGCCGGGGAGATCAACGAGGTACCAGTTCTTGTTGATGAGGAAGTGGTTGATGGTTTGGGTTTTCCCGGGTTTGGAGGAGGTCTTGGCCAGGTTCTTGTTGTTGGTCAGCATGTTGATGAGCGAGGATTTGCCCACGTTGGAGCGCCCGATGAAAGCGTATTCGGGGAGGTTCGGGGGCGGGCATTTGCGCCAGTCGGCCTCGCTTTGCAGGTATTCGGCGGTCTTGATGATCATAAGAGTGCTATTTTCGGGCAAGCCATTCGCTCGGGTTCACGTATCGGTCGTTCTTCCAGATTTCAAAGTGCAGCTCGTAGGTGTTGGAGGAGGCGTTTTTTGCCACGGTGCCGAGGCTCTGCTTGGTGGAAACCTTTTCGCCCTCTCTCACGTTGACACTGGAAAGGTTCTGATAGACAGAAAGATATTCGCCGTGACGGACCATGACAACGTTGGTGCCCATGATGTTGGTGATTTTTGTGACGACACCATCGAATACGGCGCGGGCGGGTGTGCCGGCGTCCACCATGATGTCAATACCGTGGTTTTCGATTTGCACGGACGGCACGTCGGGGTGCGCGTAGCTTCCGAAATCGCTCACTTTGGCGCCTTTGACCACGGGCCACGGCAGTTTGCCTTTGTTGTTGATGAAGGAGGCGTTCAAAGTGGCCTCTTCGGGGGTCAGCGAGATGGAGGCGGTGCTTTTGCTGGATGTGGAGGTTTTGCCGGATGACGCGGTTGAACTGCTTGAGGAGGGTTTGCCGGAGGAGGTGCTGGATTTCTTCTTCCGGTTGGCGTTGGCTTTGGCGATCTCGTCCTGCACGGCACGCTGGATGGCGGCATCGAGCTCTTTCCGTTTTTGCTGTTTCTTCTTCAGCTCGGCTTTGAGGTTCTGAGACTCTTTCTTGAGCTTTTCGGCGTTCTGGGTCTTTTTCCTGCGGTCGCTTTCCAGGTTTTTGATTTCCTGCTCTTTGGAGGAGAGCGTGTTCAGCTTGTCGTTTTTGATCTCTGTGATCTCCTCGTTTTTCTTGTTCAGTTCGTTTTTGGTTTTCTCGATTTGCTGGCGTTATAGACGACCTGCGCGTAGTCCGCTTTCATGTAGGCCAGTCTTTTCTCCAATTGGTTGATTTCCTGTTGGTTCTGTTCCTGCTCGTCTTCCATCTGGATGATTTGGGAGTTGAGGTTGGTGATCAGTTTCTCGCGGTTTTGAATCTGCTGACGCAACAAAGCCGCCTGTTGCACGGCCGCCTTCTGGTTGGACTCGTTCTTTTTCAGCAGTTTCTGGGTGTTGGCGATTTCGGTTTCGATTTTCTGCTTGTCCTTCTTCAGTTGGGAACTGCTTTTCCCGTTCTGGGCTGACAACAGTCCGGGAAACGACAAGACGCATAGCAGGAGCAGCGTCCAGAGGGTGATTCGACGATATGAAAAGACGTATTTATCCATAGTATATATTATAACTTGCAAAAATAACAGTTTAGTATGTTTTCTCGCCCACGGCATAACATTTTTATTAACATGAAATCGTTAATCGTCAAATGGGATATTTTTTTACTTTTGCCGCCGTTTTTAGGTTAAATATCATGTCAGTCATAGAAATAATCGGAGCTTGTATAGGTTTGCTGTATTTGATTTTGGAATATAAGGCCAACGTGTGGTTGTGGCCCGTGGGCATCGTGATGTCCTTGTTCTACGTGATTATTTACGTGACGGGCAAATTCTACGCGGATGCCGCGCTGCAGGTGTACTTCATCGGGGCCAATGCGTACGGTTTGCTGAAGTGGACGGCCTCGCGCAGGAGTGCGCGGAACGGGAACGCCGAGTCGGAACGCGACGAGATCCGGATCTCTTCCACGCCCAAGCGTCTGGTGCTGCCCCTGTCGCTTGCTACCGTTGCCCTCTGGGGTTTGATTTACTTTGTCTTGTACACCTTCACGGACAGTCCCGTGGCCATCGGCGATGCTTTCACCACAGCCCTGAGCATCGTCGCCATGTGGATGCTTTCCCGGAAATACATAGAACAGTGGTGGCTGTGGGTCGTCGTGAATGTGGTCTGCGTCGCCCTGTATTTCTGGAAAGGATTGTACCCGACGGCCATTCTCTACACCGTTTATGTTGTGGTGGCCGTCCTCGGATATTTCCGTTGGAAAAAAGAATTAGCCAACAGCCAACAGCTAACAGCTAACAGCCAATAGCCAACAGCTAACAACCAACCGCCTGCCAGCCGATGTCTTTTCGGAAGAATAAATCAGGGTGCTCTAATTCTTTAACACCTTGATAGGCATCTTGTTGCGCTTCTTTTAACGTTTTGCCTTTGCCCACCACGAAGAGCACGCGGCCGCCGTTGCTGAACAGTTGGCCGTTTTCTTCTTTCACGCCCATGCAGAAGACTTGCTGCGAAAGGTCGGCGGGGTTGTGCAAGGGGATGTTTTTCGTGTAGCTGCCGGGGTATCCTTTGGCGGCCAGCACCACGCCGAGGAATGCCTCTTCATGAAATTCGGGTGTGACCTCTTTGTTATCAAGGACATCCAGGATCATTTGGGTGAGGTCGCTTTTGAGTTTCGGCAGCACCACTTCGGTTTCGGGGTCGCCGAAGCGGGCGTTGAACTCAATCACCTTGGGGCCGTCTTTGGTCAGCATCAGACCGCCATAGAGGACACCGCAAAACGGGCAACCTTCTGATATCAAGGCTTTTGCTGTCGGTTTCATGATGTTTTCCACCGCCCAGTCGATTTGCTCTTGCGGGATGACGGGGACAGGCGAGTACGCGCCCATGCCGCCGGTGTTCGGGCCTTTGTCGCCGTCGTAGGCGCGTTTGTGGTCTTGCGCGATGGCGAGCGGCACGACTTGTTCGCCGTTCACCAAGGTGAGCAGGGAGAATTCAGGGCCTTGCAGGAACTCTTCCATCACCACTTTGCCTTTGCCGAAACGGTTGTCCAACAGCATGTCTTTCAAGGCGTTGTCGGCTTCTTCCTCGGTCATGGCGACGACCACGCCTTTGCCGGCGGCCAGTCCGTCGTATTTGATGACGATGGGGGCTCCTTGTTCGCACAGGTATTGCTTTGCGGCGTCATAGTCGTCGAAGGTGCGGTAAGCGGCGGTGGGGATGCGGTGTTTCAGCATCAGGTCTTTGGCGAACTCTTTGCTGCTCTCGATGCGGGCGGCGGCGGCTGTCGGGGCGAAGATGCGCAGGCCGGCGGCGGCAAACACCGTGGCGATGTCGTTGGCGAGGGCGGCCTCGGGGCCTACCACTGTCAAGTCGATGCGGTTCTGCAGGGCGAAGTCGCGCAGCGCCTCCGTGCTGTTCTCGTCAATTCCGACCAACTCTACCGGCGTGCCGGTCTGGTGGGTGATGGTTCTCATTCCGGCGTTGCCGGGGGCGACAAAGATTTCGGGTTTCAGGCCCGATTGCGCCAATTTCCAGGCGATGGCGTGCTCACGGCCACCGCGTCCGATAACTAATATTCTCATTCTTCCTTTGTTATTGAGAATCCGTTGTAGCGCGTCATCACCTCGTCCACGTAGTTGACGGTGTGTTTTCCCGGGTAATAGCCGCACTTCACAACAGGATCCTGATAATACTCTTTGTGTGATTTCAGTATCAAATATTCCGACACCTTCGGCCAATGGGTGCTGTCCTCCCCGTATTTTTCGCAGAGGGCTATGGCGTCGAGGATGTGACCCGGTCCTGAATTGTACGCCCCGGCCACGAAATAGTACAGGTCGGCGGTATCGACTTTGTCCCTGAAGATGTTGCACAGGAACGAGATGTACTTCGCCCCGGCCCAGATTTGCTCCTCCACGGTGGAGGAGTCGGTGATGCCGTAACGCTCGCATGTGACGGGCATCATCTGCATGATGCCGTAGCTACCGCCGAAGCCGATCAAGTCGGGGATGAAGCGGGACTCCTGGTAGATGATGGATGAAATCAGCCGCCAGTCGAAACCGTAGCGGGAGGAGGCTTTCTTCAGGACGGCGTCGTATTGGGAGGTGTTGTTCCGGCTTTTGCCGAATGAGCGCGAGATGACGTAGGAGTGCGGCGACAGGTATTTGCTGCACAGCGATTGGTATTTGTTCGTCTCCTTAAATTCTGAAAGCCAATGATTTATAGAGTCGTTAAGATTTTTGTTGTGCAGGTTGAGAATCCATTTGCGCGGGAAATTCTCGCCGATACGCGGCCCGATGGTCAGCTGCGTGTAGAAGGGCATCAGGGTGATGGCCACGTTGTAGTTGCAAACCGCGTAGTCGATCTGTTTGTCCACCAGCATTTCCATCAGGTCTTCGATGGCCAGGTCGGGGTTGTGCTGGACTTTCCACGAAGAAGGGTCTTCCAAAGAATTGAAATCCAGTTTGTTATAGTATTTCGCCGAGGTGTTGACGATGTGCGGCAGGGTGTCGCTGGAGGCATCTTTCTTGCGCATGATTAGCACCGGGTAGGTGTAGGCGATCGGTTCGGAGACCGACACGTAAAATGGCACGTAGTTTGTCTCGTCGAAGTCGAAACAGACGATGTCGTACTGGTTGGAGAGGGCGGTGACGAACATTTTGTCGGGGTCCGACTCAATGGTGATGTCCACCGGACGTTGGAAATCTTTTTCCAGCTGTTTCAGGATGTCATATTGGAAGCCGATGACCGACCCTTGATAGACAAAATAGTCAGCGGCATGGTAAAAGAGGCACACCGAAATAGTGTCACTGTGGGCCTTGGTTTTTTTCTTCTCCAGTTTGGCGATGTGCAGTTTCGGAATGGCGTGCCCATGCCCGTGGTAGAAAATCACTGCTGCGAGGAACAGCGTGGCGACAGTGAGGAATAGGTAGCTTAAGTGTTTTCTGTTCAAAACGGAGGTTTTAGTTCGTCTCCACCATCAAGATGGTCTTTTCGGTGGTCTCGCCGTCGTTGACCTGCACTTGGGTGGTGCCAGTGTACTTCTTGGCGTCCAGCACGTTGCCCATGTCGTCGAACAAGGTGTCATACTTCACGGCATTGACAATCAGCAGCGCGGGGTGTTCCAGCGTGTATTCGAAAACGCCGAACGCGTCGGTCGGGAAGTCCTGGACACGCGAGATGTTGGTGTCAACAGCCAGTCCGGAGTTGTACTTGACGGTGTCGAACGAGATGAGTGCGAACGGCACGATCGAGTCGGCATCCATGCCGTTGGACGAGTAGAAGCATGTGAGCTTCATGTTGCAGGAATGGTCTTTCTTGCATTGCGTGAAGAGCGCGACGCACAAAACGGCGATGAATATCGGCAGGAAAATTCTCAATTTTTTCATAATTTTAAACACTTAAAAACGAATGGCAAAAATATAAAATATTTCGTAACTATGGCACGTTTCCGATATTTTTATATCTTTGCCGTTTATTAGATAACGAGTATATTGGAAAAAAATTGTAGCATTTTGAAGAAAAAATACGCTTGGATCGCCGCCGTCGTGGTGCTTCTGCTCATCCTTGTTGATCAGATTCTCAAATTTTGGGTGAAGACGCATCTTGCTGTGGGTCAAACTGTTCCGCTTCTTGGACAGTGGTTCAATCTGCATTTCGTGGAGAATGAAGGTATGGCCTTCGGTATCAGTTTCGGGCAGCAAATAGGCAAGTTTCTGCTTTCGCTTGTGCGCATCGTGTTGGTCGGCCTGTTGTGCTGGTATTTCGCGGTTTTTGTGAAGCGCGGCAAGATGGATGGAGTGGTGTTGACGATATTCTGCCTGGTGATCGCCGGCGCCATCGGCAACATCATCGACAGCATGTTCTACGGCATCTTCTTCACGGAGAGCAACTTCCTGCAGGTGGCCGAATGGTCGCCCGGGCACGGCTACGCGCCGTTCTTCTTCGGCAAAGTGGTCGATATGTTCTACCTCAAGCTCTTCCCGATTCCCGAGAAGTTCCCGCTGTGGGGCGGTTCCTGGTTCTTCCCCGCCATCTTCAACTTCGCCGATGCCTGCATCACCGTCGGAATCTTTCTGGCCATCATCTTCAACAAACGCATTTTCAGCGATTTGGAGAAAAAATCCGAAGAAAATGTAGCAACCGAGGCGGAAGATGCGTCTGTGGTTAGTGAATAGTGAATAGTGATTAGTGATTGGTGATTGGTGATTGGTGATTGGTGATCAGTGAATAGTGATCAGTGAATAGAGATTAGTGATTAGGGAATAGAAATATTGTAAGGAATAAAATAAAAACAAACAATTAAACAAACAAGAAGTATGAAATTAGTATCGTTTTTCAAGAAACAGTTGCTGTTAGTGGCAGCGTTGGCGGTGATGGCTCCCGTGTTCGCGGTGAATCCGCCTGACGAGGGCATGTGGCTGCCCATGTTCATCAAGAACTACAATTACGCCCAGATGCAGAAAATGGGCTTGAAACTGACGGCTGAACAGCTGTACGACATCAACCATTCCTCGTTGAAGGACGCCATCGTGCAACTCGGCGACGGATTCTGCACCGGCGAGATGGTCTCCCGTGACGGTCTGATGTTCACCAACCATCACTGCGGTTACTCTTCCGTGGTGGAACTTTCCACGGTGGAACACGACTACCTCAACAACGGCTTCTTCGCCATGAGCAAGGAAGAGGAACTGCCCGTTGATTTCCATGTGCATTTCCTTGAGAGAATGGAAGATGTGACGAGCATCGTGTTGGCCAAGGTCGATGAGAAGACCTCCGAGAGCGACCGTGCGAAATACGTGGAAGAGGCTATCAAGAAACTGCGTAAGGAAAATTCGCAGGACGGCCGCTACAAAGTGGTGGTGAAACCTTTCTACGAAGGCAACGAGTACTACATGTTCGTTTACACCATGTATGAGGATGTGCGCCTCGTGGTGGCTCCCCCGAGCGCCATCGGCAAATTCGGCGGCGACACCGACAACTGGATGTGGCCCCGTCACACCGGCGACTTCACCGTCTTCCGTATCTACACCGCTCCCGACGGTTCCCCGGCCAAGTACTCCAAGGAGAACGTCCCGATGCACCCGAAGCATTTCCTGCCCGTCAGCTTGAAAGGTTACCAGCCCGGCGACTACACCATGATTTGGGGTTATCCCGGCACCACCAACCGTTTCATGACCTCCTACGAGGTGCAGAACGAAATCGACATCAACGCCCCGGCCATCTATGAGCCGTTGGATGTCATCCTGCCCGTGATGCACGACGCGATGGAAGCATCTAACAAGGTGAACCTGCAATACGCCGACAAACACGCCGGTCTGGCCAACTACTGGAAAAACCAGCACGGCGAAGTGGAGAGCTTGAAAGCCCTCAAAGTGGTGGAATCCAAGGCGAAACAGGAAGCTGCCCTGACCAAGTGGATCAACGCCGACAAGGCTCGCAAGGAGAAATACGGCAACTGTCTGGCCGAAATCGAGAAAATCTGCAAGGGCGTTGACGGCGCGAAATACAAATCCGCATTGAACGGCAACCTGCAGTTCTCCGCTTCCCCGACATTGCTCGCCACCTTACGTCTGCAAGGACAGTTGAAACTCGAAAAGGGGATGAAGAAGTTCGACGACAGCAAAGTGGAGAAGCTGTTGAAGTCTTTTGACAAGTACAACAACGACACGGATCCCGCTACCGAAGCCAAGATCGTGGTGGCATGCCTCAAGACTTGGCAGAACCATTCCGAGGCCAACCGTCCCGACCTCACCTTCTTCACCAAGAACTACAAGGGCAACTACGATGCTTTCGAGAAGGCCATGCTCAACTCCATCTTCATCAGCAAGGAAAACTTCGAGAAATTTGTCAACAAACCGTCCAACAAGGTTCTGGAGAGCGATCCTTCGTACCAGTATTTCCAGGCATTGCTCCAGTATGTCATGTCAGCATCTTCCGCTATGGATGTGGAAGAGAAGTTGGAAGTGCCGCGCCGCACGTACATTGCCGCGTTGAAGGAGATGAATGCCGCCACGCCGATGTATCCGGACGCCAACAGCACGATGCGCACCACTTTCGGCACCGTTTGCGACTATTATCCCGCTGACGGCGTGCATTACAACTACTACACCACCACGAAAGGTATCTTGGAGAAAGAGGTGCCCGGCGATTTCGAGTTTGACGTGCCCGCCAAGCTGAAAGAGCTCATCCTGAAGAAAGATTTCGGCCAATATTTGGACAAGGACGGCACCATGCACGTCTGCTTCCTCTCCAACAACGACATCACCGGCGGTAACTCTGGTAGCCCGATCATGAACGCCAACGGCGAGCTCATCGGTCTGGCCTTCGACGGCAACTGGGAGGCGTTGAGCAGCGACATCGTGTTCAACACCGAGCTGCAGCGCTGCATCAACGTGGATGTGCGCTACGTCCTCTTCGTCATCGACAAGTTCGGTGGCGCCGGCTATCTGCTGAACGAGATGGACGTGCGGAGGTAGTCGGTTTGTTTTACTGAAATCCTAAATCGTGGAAACGTATGAAAGTGCGTTTCCACGATTTTTTTTCAGTTGAAATAGTGAAAAAAAAATGTACTTTTGCAAATCAAAATGAAACGAAAAATTATTAGTCACAAAAAAAGTAACCATGCAAGAGAAAACATTTGTCAATCAGAAACTTGAATTTGTCGAGGAACTGGTGCTGCACACGGACGCGCACATCTTCCTGACGGGCAGGGCGGGGACCGGAAAGACGACGTTCCTGAAAAGCCTGCCTTCCAAGACCGCCAAACGGATGGCGGTGGTGGCGCCTACCGGGGTCGCGGCCATCAACGCCGGCGGCCAGACCATCCACTCCTTCTTCCAACTGCCGTTCGGGCCGCAGATCCCCGAAGACCCGAAGACATCATCCCCGCGGCGCGAATTCCGGTCGCAGTCGTTGGCCTCGCAGTTCCAGAAAATCCGGAAACAGAAGCTGCAACTCATGCGCGGCCTCGACCTGCTCATCATCGACGAGATCAGTATGGTGCGGGCGGACGTGCTGGATGCGGTGGACGCGGTGCTCCGTCGCGCGCGCCGTTCCTCAAGGCCCTTCGGCGGTCTCCAACTGCTGATGATCGGCGATGTCCACCAGCTGGCGCCCGTGGCCAAACCCGAGGAATGGGAAGTCCTCGCGCCCTACTACGACACCACCTACTTCTTCGGCAGCCATGTGCTCCGCGAGACCCCCTACGTGTGCGTGGAACTCGACCATATCTACCGCCAGCACGATTCGGACTTTATCCGCATATTGAACAAAGTACGTGATAATCAGATGGATGCGGAATGTATCGAACTGCTGAACAGCCGCTATAAACCGGATTTTGTTCCCAAGGAAAGTGAAGGCTACATCACCCTGACCACTCACAACTACCAAGCGGACCAGATCAATGGGACAAAGCTGGAAGCACTGAAGGGCAGGAAACTGCTTTTCGAGGCGGAGGTGGACGGCATCTTCTCGGAGAGCATGTACCCGACGAAGGAGACGCTTGAACTGAAGGTCGGGGCGCAGGTGATGTTTATCAAGAACGATCCGAACCCCGAAAAAGAGTACTACAACGGAAAAATCGGCATCCTGACCGACTACGATGAAAAGGAAGGGACGGTGGAGGTGCTGTGCGGCTCGGAGCGGATAACTGTCCCAAGAGTCCGGTGGCCGAATATGGAATACCGGCTGAATGAGGAGACGCAAGTGGTTGAGGAACAGGAAATCGGGAGTTTTGTGCAGATTCCCCTGCGGTTGGCGTGGGCGGTCACCATCCACAAAAGCCAAGGCTTGACCTTCGACAAGCTGATTGTGGATGCGGGACAGGCGTTCGCCCACGGGCAGGTGTATGTGGCGCTGAGTCGCTGCACCTCGCTGGAGGGATTGGTGCTGAAAACACGGATTTCGCCCAGCGCCTTGTTCAGCGATTACAAGGTGGACGGCTTTGTGGGGCAGATTCCCGAACGCGAACCGTCGCGGGAGAAGGTGGACCGGCTCCGTCACCAGTATGAACTGGAAAATATGTTGGAATTGATTGATTTCCAGGCGATTTACCGTGATGTCGGGCGGCTCGCCGGCATCGTGATGTCACAGCGGAAACGGTTCGAAGGGGCTATGCTGGAGGACTTGGCCGGGCGGATGGAAAGGGTTCGCACCGAGTTGTGCAACGTGGGGGAGAAGTTCGCCAAACAGGTGCAGCAGCTGCACCAAGAGGCGATGCGGTGTGAGCAGAATCCCGCGCTGCAGGAACGGGTCACCAAGGGAGCGGCCTACTTTATGGAACACCTCGACCAGACGGTGAACGGGGTGCTCGACCTGCCGCTCAAGACCGACAACAAGGCGCTGAACGAGCAGATTATGGAGGCACTGAAACGCTTGGGCGAGGACATTTACGTCAAGCGGAGCTGCTTGGAGGCGTGTCGGAACGGGTTCAGCGCGGAGGAGTACCAGAAGGCCAAATCTTCCGCGTTGTTGAAGGCGGAAAAGAAAGAAAACCAGCCAGTTGCCATCAAAGCGGAGATCATGGAAAAAAGCACCCTCCATGCCGCGCTATCGGCTTGGCGCTCCGAAAAAGCGGACGAAGAGGGGGTGGAACTCTACAACATCGTGCCGAACGCGACGCTCAAGGACATAGCCCGGAACCAGCCGGTCACGTTGCGCGAACTCAAGGTCGTGGAGGGGATGGGCCCGAAACGGATCAAAAGGTTCGGCGAGGAGATTATCGCGATTGTGCGTCAGTTCTCGGATCGGGCGGTCGTCGATGAGGAACCGGAGGAACTGCCCGTCAAGAAAAAACAGAAAAAAGGGAACACCTTCCTCATTACGCGGGACATGGTGAAGAAGGGGATGAGTGCGGAGGAGATCGCCACAGAGCGGAAACTGGCCCTCAGCACCATTTACGGGCATTTCGCGCGGTTGGTGTCGTGCGGAGAGTTCGCGGCCACGGACTTTGTGGCGGAAGATAAAGTGTCGGTCATAAAGGAATATTTCCGCTCCACGGAAGACACCTCGCTGGCCGGCGCGCGCGAAGTCTTGGGCGACGACTACGAATTCTGGGAACTCCGTATCGTGTTGGATGAAATGAGGGAACAGTAAGTGGGTCTCCTATTCTTAAAAAATCGTATCTTTGCGCCCTAATTTTTGAATATGCTTAAGATTGAAGATTTACACGTATCCATCAAGGATAGAGAGATATTGAAAGGCGTGAATTTGGAGGTGAAAGCGGGGGAAGTGCACGCCATTATGGGGCCGAACGGCACCGGAAAAAGCACGTTGGCATCCGCCATCGCCGGCAAGAGCGGCTACGAAGTGACGCAGGGAAATGTCTGGTTCAAAGGCAAAAACCTGCTGGATTTGTCCATTGAGGACCGCGCCCGCGAAGGCGTCTTCATCGGTTTCCAATACCCGGTGGAGATCCCCGGCGTGAGCATCGCCAACTTCATGCGCACCGCCCTCAACGAGGTGCGCAAATACCGCGGCCTCGACCCGCTCAACGGCGCCCAGTTCCTCAAACTGATGGCCGAGAAGCAGAAAGTGGTCGAACTCACCGACAAGCTCAGCAACCGCTCCGTGAACGAAGGCTTCTCCGGCGGCGAGAAAAAGCGCAACGAGATCTTCCAGATGGCGCTCCTCGACCCCTACCTTGCCATCCTCGACGAGACCGACTCCGGCCTCGACATCGACGCGCTCCGCGTGGTGGCCAACGGCATCAACCACCTGCGCGGCGAAGACAAAGCCATCATCGTCATCACCCACTACCAGAGATTGTTGGACTACATCGTTCCCGATGTGGTGCATGTGCTTTTCGATGGCAAAATCGTGAAATCGGGTCCGAAAGAGCTGGCCCTCGAACTGGAGGAGCGCGGTTACGACTGGATTAAGGAAGAATACGAACAGGGCAAGTTATGAGAGCGTTCACACAATTCATCCAGGGACTTTTCAACGAAAACCAGGCGCAATATCCTGACGGCGGGCAAGCGGCCATCCGCGACCTCCGTCGGAAAGCGATGGACCTCTTCTTGCAGAAAGAGCTGCCCGACAAGCATTTGCAAGGCTGGCAACAGTCGGTGCTGAACAAGAAGGTGAAAACCGACTACATCCAAAAGCTGCAACCCGATCCGTACCGCCCGTTGGCGGAGTATTTCCAATGTCGTGTGCAGGATCTGCACCCCACGGTACTGCCGGTTAGTAACGGTTGGTATATTTCTGAGAAGCAGGAGGTTACTGTTGACGAACAGGGCGTGATCACGGGCAGTCTGTTCGCAGCCATCCGTCAATATCCCGAGTTAGTGTTGCCGCTGTTAGCACATGCTTACTTGGAGAAAGAAAACGGCTTGGTGGCCCTCAACGAAGCCCTTTTCAACGACGGTGCTTTTATCTATATTCCTGACAACGTGAAGGTTGAGAAACCGATGCAGATTGTCTCGCTGATGAACACCACTGATCCGTTGTTAGTCAACAACCGTCACCTCATCGTGATGGGAAAGAACACAGAACTCTCTGTTATTCAGTGCGATGACTCCATCCAAAAGGAATCCTCCTTCTCGAATATCGTTTCGGAGATTTACTTGGGCGAGAACGCGCATCTGCATTACTACAAAACCGAGAACAAGGATGCCGCTTCCATGCTGCTGAACCATGTTTTCGTGCATCAGCAGAGCTATTCGACGTTCACCTCCACGGCCATCACGTTCAACGCGGGCTACATTTGCAACACCTTCCACGTCAACCTCAACGAGCCGATGGCGGAAGCCAAGTTGTATGGTCTGTATCTCGTTGACAAAGAGCAGGTTTGCGATAACCACATCTTCATCAACCATGCCGCGCCCGACTGCAAGAGCTACCAGCTTTACAAGGGCATTATGGACGATGAGGCTTCCGCGAATTTCCACGGGCACATCCTCGTGGCACAAGATTCGCAGCGCACGGCGGCCTTCCAGACCAACAAGAACCTGCTGCTGACCGACAAGGCGCATGTCACCACGAAGCCGTTCTTGGAAATCTACGCCGACGATGTGCAGTGCAGTCACGGCGCGACGGTGGGGCAGCTGGACGAAGAGGCGTTGTACTATCTGCGCACTCGCGGCATCGGCGAAGCGGCAGCCAACCGTCTGCTCATGTTCGCCTTCGCCAACGAAATCGTGCAGAACGTGACCATCGAAGCCCTCCGCGACCGTCTCAGCAACATGGTGCAGCACCGTCTGCATGGGGAACTGAACGTTTGCGCGCAATGTATGCTGAACAATAACATTGTGTTCCCGATAACGTTGGAGGAGTAAGCCTTCGGCTGTTGGTGAGCCTGCGGCTGTTTGTTAGCCTTCGGCTGTTGATTAGCCTTCGGCTGTTAGTTAGCCTTCGGCTGTTTGTTAGCCTTCGGCTGTTAGTTAGCCTTCGGCTGTTGATTAGCTTCGCTGTTGATGAGCCTTCGGCTGTTAACATTTACTCATAAACACGAAGTAATAAACACGAAGTAATAAACACGAAGTAATCAACACGAAGTCACCAACACGAAGTCACCAACACGAAGTAAAAAACACGAAGTATGAAAGTGAAACTGATATGGATCGGCAAACCTGACGGCGACATCTTCGATGAAGCCATCAAGTACTATGCGGGCAGGATTTCCGCCTATTTTCCGTACGAGATGGTGGCGATTCCGTATTTGAAGAATGCCAAGTCCATGCCAGTGGAGGAGCAGAAGAAACGCGAGGGAGAGCTGATTCTCAAGAAGATAGAGTCGGACGAATACGTGGTGTTGTGGGACGAGCGCGGCAAGGAGAAGACTTCGGTGCAGTTCGCGGAGTTCATCCAGCAGCGCGCCAACTCGGGATTGAAGACGCTCACCTTCGTCATCGGCGGCGCGTACGGTTTCTCTGAGGCCGTCTATGCCCGCCAGAACGCGCAGTTAGCTCTCTCGAAGCTCACTTTCCCGCACATCATGGTGCGCCTGATCTTCGCCGAGCAGCTCTACCGGGCGTGTACGATCTTGAAGGGGGAACCGTACCATCATTAATGGTTATAGGTTATTGGCATTGAAGGGCTGAAAACGCCTGAAAAAGAAATATACAAAGCATTCGCATATCTATTTCCTCGTGATCCCCGTGATCGGCGGAGATACTGTTCTTGCGATCCCTCCCCGAAATCCTGCGAAATCCGACCTAAAAAATTAACTAATCAAGATTGAATAGTTAAAATTATTTTTCAACTTATTGATTGTCAAGGACGAAAAAATTTCACAAAACCCTTGACAAAAGTTCGTTTTCGTTGTATATTTGCAGACGAAAATATCATCATTCAATCATCAAAATAAAGTGTTATGACAAACATTATAAAAGTTGAAAACAAAATTATCACCCTTAGAGACCAGCAGGTGATATTGGCAAATCCTCTATATGTTGGAGGCAATTCTGAAAAGTCCGCAGGACGTGAGAAGACCGTTTTGAGAGCGAATCTGTAATCGGTGGGTGATCAAGCGTGATTCAAAAATATTTGAGAGATTTTAGAAGTTGTATTATAATACAATTTTTGTAATTTTGCATCCGGTGATGAAGATTGTTGCGTATAAGAACTATTATCGCGATTTTATGTCCAAATTAACTGATATTGAACAAAATAAGATAAAACGTGCGTTGTTGCTCTTTGAAACAGAAGATAAGATCCCCAAACACTATATTGGATATATTCGAGACGGATTGTTCGAATTTCGTGTTACATGCGAGAATAAAGAGTTTCGCTTATTCTTTATATATGATGGGAATACAATGATCGTTTTGTTCAATTGTTTTACCAAAAAATCAAGGAAAACGCCTAAAAAGGAAATAGATAAAGCATTAAAAATCAGGGAGGAATATCGAAATGCAAAACAACGAGGTATTATATGATGTAAGCGCGGAACTTGAACGGGATTTTGGTCCCAAGGGCTCAGAAAGCCGAAAATTAGCGGAAGACAAGGCGTGGGAGGAGTATAACGCGCAAATTCTTCTAGATGCAAGAAAAAACGCGGGCTTGACCCAGCAGGAACTTGCCGAAAGGATCGGTGTTGACAAGAGTTATGTGTCGCGGGTGGAACGAGGTCTTATAATTCCATCTGTTTCAACACTTTATCGTATTGCTGCCGCCATGGGATTAACGGTTGAGCTGAATCCATCCGTTTGATTCCTCGTGATTCCCGTGATCCGCGGAGATACAGTTCTCGCGATCTCTCCCCGAAATCCTGCGAAATCCGACCTGAAAAATTAACTAATCAAGATTGAATAGTTAAAATTATTTTTCAACTTATTGATTATCAAGGACTAAAAAATTTCACAAAACCCTTGACAAAAGTTCGTTTCCGTTGTATATTTGCAGACGGAAATATCATTATTCAATCATCAAAATAAAGTGTTATGACGAACATTATAGAAGTTGAAAACAAGATCATCACCCTTAGAGACCAGCAGGTGATATTGGCAAATCATGTGGCAGAACTTTATGGCGTAGAGACACGCGAGGTGAATCAAGCAATAAAGAATAACCCTGAGAAGTTCCCCGAAGGGTACGTCTTTGAACTCGACCAGTCCGAGAGAAATGAGGTTGTCAAAATTTTTGATAACCTCGGAAATGTCCGTTATTCGCCATCAAAACCCAAAGCCTTCACCGAAAAAGGCCTCTATGTGTTGGCCACCATTCTGAAAAGTCCGCAGGCCGTGGAGACTACCATCGCCATTGTGGAGGCATACGCAAAGCTGAAGGAGCTGTCGCGGGTGATGACGCAAATTCCGCAGCAAGAGGAGAACTCCGTGGAGCAGAAGACGTTGCTGCAGCGCGGCGGCCAGCTGGTGGAGGATCTTTTGACGGACGTGTTGCCGGTCCAGAGCAGCGAGACCTCCTTTGAGCTGAACTTGGCGATGTTCAAGTTCAAGCACTCGGTGAAACGTTTCATACTTGCAATTTGCATATTGACGGCAGTCGTGGGCGCTTTTGCGCAGCGGGACTATTACATCGGGGTTCCGCTTCACGAAGCGAATGTGAAGGATTCCGCAAGAATAGTGCTCGACATGCTGCCGTGGAATCTCAACGGACGGCTGGATGAGGGTAAAATGCCGCGCTATTTGGAACCGCTAAAACAATTTTTGACAGAACACCCGGGCTACAAGTGCAACATCCACTTGTACGGGGTTGAATCGAATGAGGAAAAAAACCTCGCTTTCACAACGTATCAAGCCAAGAGGCTGGGCGAATATTTTACATACGAGGACACTCTTTTTGAAAGAAATTGTCTCAACGGGATCATTCCGCACGGCACATACAACCCCTTGTTCAAGAATGTTCAGCCGGACAGCAGCAACCGAATATACAAGGGTCGAGCCGCTTTTTATCTTCGGGAGTGCGTGATTGTGGAACTGATTCAGCCAAAGCCCCTCCACACGATGGCGCAGAAGTCCGTGTTCACGTCGCATCCTATTGATGCAGTGGACAGGGCACCCTCCTTTCCCGGTGGGTCTGCTGCCTTTTTCAAGTACCTTTATGACCGTATGGATTACTCTGTGGTTGGCCAAAACGATGTCGTGGGATCGGTTGTGGTGGAATTCGATATCGACGCTTTCGGTCAGGTCAGCAAACCGGAACTGACTTTCCCTCTGTTCCCCGCCTTGGACGAGCAGGCGCTCCGCATTGTCAATGAGATGCCCCGTTGGAATCCTGCCGCGAAAAACGGTCGTCCTGTGGATTGTCGGTATCGACTGATCCTGTATTACTTTTAGTGCTCAGCGGCGTATCACCCACGTGTCGTATGAGATATTTCCTCGTGATCCCCGCGATCCGCGGAGATTACTTCCGCGCTTTCTCTTCCCGAAATCCTGCGAAATCCGACCTGAAAAATTAACTAATCAAGACGGGATAGTTAAAATTAATTTTCAATTTATTGATTTTCAAGGATAAAAAAATTTCACAAAACCCTTGACAAGGGCTCGTTTCCGTTGTATATTTGCAGACGGAAATATCATTATTCAATCATCAAAATAAAGTGTTATGACGAACATTATAGAAGTTGAAAACAAGATTATCACCCTCAGAGACCAGCAGGTGATATTGGACTCCGATGTGGCGGAACTGTATGGTGTGCAGACAAAGGAAATTAATCAAGCGGTGAGGAACAATCCCGAGAAATTTCCGATAGGATATATTTGGGAACTGTCAACCGAAGAGACACAATCTTTAAGGTCAAAAA
>CACXUB010000032.1:0-17173 GCA_902770735.1 uncultured Bacteroidota bacterium
ATTCGATTTCTTCGACACTTTTGTAATGGTTATGGGTTATAAGGTTATTGGTTATTGAAAGCGTGAAAAAAGGCGAAATTTTCACAGTACAAAAATACAATATTTTAAGGCAAAACGAGTTTATACCTTTTGTATTATATAAACATCGGAATGTTAGAAAAAAAAAGGCGGCGTACAAAAAAAACATCCAATAAGTAACTATTTTTGCATAAATTTTTAGACTATGAGATTATCAACCGTGTTATTGGCAACCTTGAACGACACTGTGGGGATGATTTCCCCTGCAGCAGAGCCTCATGTGGAGGAGACCTCCTATTTCAAATTGGTGTTTGCGGTGAACAGTTTGTGGATCATCATCCCATTGATCCTGATGCTGGCCTTCGCCATCTACTTCTTCGTGAAGAAGCTTTTGGTGGTGAACCGCGCCTCGCAGGAAGAAGGGAATTTCATGAACAACATCCGCGATTTCATCCACGACGGCAAGCTGGACTCCGCTGTGGCGCTCTGCCGCGGCAACAACAACCCCACGGCCCGCATGATCGACAAGGGGCTGTCGCGCCTCGGTCGTCCGCTGGAAGACATCCGCACAGCCATCGAGAACGCGGGAAACCTTGAAGTCGCGAGACTGGAAAAGGGCGTGTCAGCGCTGGCCACCATCGCCGCCATCGCCCCGATGTTGGGCTTCCTTGGCACCGTGGTCGGCATGGTGGGCGCCTTCCACAACATGGCCGCCGACCCCAACAACTTCAACATCGGCACCCTGTCGTCCGGCATCTACACCGCCATGATCACCACCGTGGGCGGCTTGGTCGTCGGCATCATCGCCCTGGTGTTCCACAACCTGCTGATTTCCAGAATTTCCAACGTCGTTTATATGCTTGAGGTCCGCACCACGGAATTCATGGACCTGCTTCACGAAAACGCCTAATTTCCCGCGGCCATGGCTATAAAGATGCAAAATAGAATCGACACGACCTTCAGCGCCACGTCCATGTCCGACCTGGTGTTCCTGCTGTTGATTTTCTTCATGCTGACCTCCACCATGATCTCCCCCAACGCCATCAACCTGGTGTTGCCCAAGAGCACGGCCGACAAACAGCTCTCCAACAGACAGTTGGAAGTCTATATCGACGCCGACCTGAACTACTACGTGAACCCGGAAGGTTCCGCAGCGCAACCCACCGCTTACGAAGATCTGCTCCCGGTACTCATGGATGCCGTGCAGCATGTCAACTCCGACCAGAAAAACATCATCCTCCGCGCCGACAAGAGCGTCCCGATCGAGAACGTGGTCGCGCTGATGGATGTGCTCAATGAATTGAACGAGAACTTCCCCGAGGAAGACAGATATAAAATGGTACTTGCCACAGAAGCCAAATGACCAAAACTAACGAGAATAGGAAAGACAACGTGATTGCATGGTGCACGACGATCGGCACCATGGCATTGCTGTTGATTTTGCTTCTGGCTTGCAGTCTGAAGACGCAAATTCCCCCGCCACCGCCAAAACAAATGGTGTATGTGGACATCGCCCCCGTGGGCGGCGGCGGAGGTGGCGGTACCCCTCAGGTGGCCTCCAACCCGAAACCGGCATCCGGCCAAAACTACGCCACGCAGAACGCGCAGGACGCCCCCGCGGTGAGCCACTCGAACCGGACATCCACGAACCAGCAGACCCAGGCCGTCCCCACCCAGCCGAAACCCGACCAGTCGTCCATGTACCACGGTCGCGGCGGCAGCGGTAGCGGCGGCGGTTCCGGCTCCGGCATCGGCAGCGGCACAGGCTCCGGCCTCGGACCCGGAGAAGGCGCAGGCAGCGGCGGCGGCATCGGCTACGGCACAGGCCACCGCGGCATGATCAACAACATCGACGCCACCGTCAACGAGGAAGGTCAAGTCTGCGTGGAAGTGCACATCGCCGCCGACGGCCATGTCATCGACGCACGCGTCATCAACAACTCCAACCACAAGACCACCATCACCAACCGCAACATCCAACAGGAATGCGTGGCCCGCGCCAAACAGGCGCGTTACAAAGCCGGAAAAGAAGAACTGCGCATCATCGTGTTCTCCTAACCGCTGAATCGCAAACCTTCACCCCATACAAAAAACCCACACGACAAAGCCGTGTGGGATTTTTGTATTTAAAACATTCTGCTACAACGAAATAGCCGCACATCATAAATCAAGTAGTTGAAAAAAAAAGAGAAAGTGCAACCTTTTGACTTTTTGGTGTTATACATATAGTTAAAGTTGCTAATTTTGCAGCACCCTTTTGCCATTTATGAAACAGCAGCATACTTGGCTTCAATGTTCAAAAACGACAATCGTATTATGAAAAGACGAATCTTACTCTTTGCACTTCTTGTTTTCATCAGTGGGGCTTTTGCCCAACCCGCTGATTATCAGTCCTTGTGGAACGCGTACGAGCAGGCCGACCACAGCTACTACCAAGATGCGCAAAAGATGCTCGACGAGATTTCCGGATTTGCCTACGCGGAGAAAAACGAATTGCAGCTTTTCAGGGTGAACTATGAGCGTTACCTGCTTCGTGAATGGTACAGCAACTGGACCAGCAAGAACCATCTGCTCTACTTGGACGGTTTTCGGAAAACATCGCCTCAACCTTATCAAGGACTATACCACTATCTGATAGCGAACAAGATAATATCCGATCTCGATTTCAGGAATACCACACCTTCCGGGAAGACGGCTCTGTCACAATACGATGAGTGGAGCGACGACGAGAAGTTGGAGGTGGCCCGACAGCATTACGCGACAGGGGGTTCCCAACTGATAGAACACGGGGACATCCCGGCCGCGCCTTTCTCCTTCCTGCTGAACGCCCGTGGCGACAGCCTTCGCTGGCAACCCGTCTTGTTCGACCTGGTCCTGATGGACCTTCTTGCGTGCCCCTACCCTTTTCTTGCCAACAGCATGTTAGACACGCTACTGCCGAAAGCCATCCAACGGCACAACGCCGACAAACGCCCCGAAGCCGCCGTTTTCTATGAACTCCAACTACTGAATCTTCGTCATAATATCGAAGACCCCGTGCGGAAACCACTGGACAGCATACCCTACTGGCAGGAATTGGAACGGCTGGAACGAGAATATTCCCATGACATTTCCGTGAGATACCAGAAAGCGTTCTTTCTCTACGTCCATCACCAAACGCACCCCGAATTCTATGCACCTTGCAAAGAAATTTTAGAGAAGCTGACTGCCCTGCCCGACGACAAGACGCTGATTCCGCAGAACGCACGTTGCCTTCTGGACAAGCTCACCGAACCCAGAGTGCAATTGGCAAACCCCAAAATCAACCGCCTCCCGCGCCGCAAAATCGACATTCCCATTCAATATAAAAACATTGACACACTGTATCTTACCGTATATAAAACGGACAGTATCATCACCGTCTATCAAAACGAGACCGTGGTGATGTCGCCCTTTTCAACCCACTTTCGAAACCATTTCCGCGAGTGCGTGCAAAGACAGCAGTACCTATTGAACCCGGTTCACGGGACAGTCGCCTCCACCGACCTCTGGATCGACTCGCTGCCGTACGGAAGATACACGGTGGTGTTGCACACCGGCATTGAACCCGATTCCAACAACTGCCTCTGCGTCTTCCCGATGATTATCTCGGCCGTGCAGTGGACACAAATCGAACATCCCGGTGTGTTTTGCCTCTTCGCTTCCGATGCGCGAACCGGCAAACCGATAGTCCATCGTAAAGTCTCCCTGAACTTCGACGCCTCCCTCAGCAGCGACCTGGAAAAATCGGGCGCCATCCGATGCCGGACCAACAAGGACGGACGGATTTTTGTCAAGCACCATCGGATAAGGGAATTTCTCCGCGACAATTCCTACTATGATGACTTTTTATTGGTAGATGTAACGATCTCTCTTCCAGACCACTGCGACAGCTATCGTGCGGAAATCGAGTTTCCTTCAGCTCGGCGGCACGCGTCCAGATACCGCTACCGGCGCGCACGAAGATTTTACGATGACACTGATGAAAACATCCGAATCATCACCGACCGAACGCTGTACCGTCCCGGGCAAACCGTCTATTTCAAGGCCATTCTTCAGAAAAACGAGAAACCGCTCAGACACGGCATGGTGGATGTGACGTTTGAAAAGAGCGGCAAGGAAAAACTTGAAACCATGACCTTGCCCCTGTCGAAGTTCGGCAGCGTGTCGGGGCAATTCGTGCTGCCCAACCAGACCGGAAAATACACAATCCGTTGTACAAAAGGAAATAGCTGGAAATACTATGGGGTGGAGATGGTCACGGTGGAAGAGTACAAATTGCCCTCGTTCAAGGTGGAATTGTTGGAAAATCCCGACGGCGAATGGCATCACGACTCCATTTTCGTCAAAGGCAGCGCGGTTTCTTACGCCGGATTCCCGCTCGTCGGCGCCGATGTGACCTTGCGGCTCAATGGCTATATCGACATTCTTCACGAAACAACCCTGAAAACGGATGCTTCGGGCTGTTTTTCGTACGTTTTTCCCACTTCTAACGACAATTTCTATTCTTTCACAGAGATAGAGGCGGTGGTCACCGATGTCAACGGCGAAACCCATTGGGCAAAAAAGCGCATCTACATACACCCGAAGCCCCTGCAGTTCAACATAACGATGCCGGAAACGGTCAACCAGTGGTTAACGGACACGCTCTATGGGGTGGTGGTCGCCCGCGACAAACTCAACAAAACGGTGAATCCTCCTGTCCTGGTCACAGCCATGCGGCTCCGGATGCCCGGGAAATCCGGTGTTTATCACCCTCTTCCCCAAGAGCCGCTCTACACGGAGGCTCAGTATCGACAATATTTTCCCGAATACTACTTTGACCTCCGCGATGGGGAGAATCCCGCCTATTGGGACGTGATGGATACCGTTTGGCAAACCACACGCGCCTTCTGTCCGGACAGTCTATTGGCAGTTGACATATCCGGCTGGACTCCAGGATATTATAAATTTGAATACCTACTGAAAGATTCCCTTTACACCGCAAAAGAGACGCAATTCATCCGCATCATCCACTCCGGAAAGCAGATTGTCCCTTCCAAAACTCCTTTACAAATCGAAGTGTTGCAAACCGAAACCAAGATCCCGAGGAACAAAGCGCGGCTGAATCTGGTTGATTATGGCGAAAAAGAGGGTAACCACGTCTTCCGGAAATACAGAGTTCCTATCGTGATCGGCACTTCGTTGGAAAACGCCCACGTGACTCTTTGCTATCTAAGAAGCCATAACATACAGAAAACCAAACAATTACAAATAAGTCACAAATTAGACACCGTTTACTTGCGACTCCGAAACACTGGGTTCCTCAAGATGAGCGTGTTCACTTCCCAAAATGGGCAATTTTTCTCCGCCACGAGCTTCTATTCCGTGCGACAAAAGCTAACCAAGAGCCAGCTCCACATATTTTCAAGCTTTTCCAACAAATTAAATGTCAATGTAATACACTGGGACAGCCGAATCGAGCCTGGGCAGGAGAGCCACTGGGAAGTGGAGATAAACGACACCAAAAAACGCCACCCTAACACAGAAGTGTTAGCCTGGATGTTCGACAAAAGCCTGTACGGTTTGGACATGCCACCGTTGGAAATCAAGGAACGTGTTCGTACCTGGGAAGACAACAATTGGTTGCAACGCCAATGGTTACAGCATTATAACCGGAAAAGATTCCGTGGAAGTTTCTATGATCTTTTTCCACGAAACACCTCCATAGCCACCCGCCCGACACTGAAACCCGTCATCAAATGCAGCGTCGAGGATGTTCAGACTCCGAGATTACGGTCTGTGTGGCCTATATTCTCACCAGACGCCACCTCCACGGCACGTATGAGCGGGGAAAGCATCCGCACAACCCCAGGCAGGTCAGTCACTTCCGCTTTGGCGAACCTCGAGGGAGTTTCATCTTCCATAGATGAAACCATCATTTCAGTACGAGGCAACCGCCTCGGCAGCAGCAAAACCGTCGTGGATGGCATGATAGTGCGAAAAAGCGAAGAATCCACCGGTGCAGAAGATCTCACAGAGGACCAGATAGATCTCGTAACCTCACCGCGCACCTATATCCGGAAGAATTTCACGGAAACGGCCTTCTTCGAGCCGATGCTGCGCACCGACAAGGAAGGCCGCGTACGGATGGTCTTCACCGTGCCCGACCAGTTCACCGAATGGCAGATGAACCTGTACGGACACACGCGCAAGGGGTTAACAGTTTTTAACTCTCTATCCGCCACCACCTGCCAGTCGCTGATGATCCAGAGCAACGCCCCGCGCTTCTTCCGCGAAGGCGACACGATGATGTTCCAAGCGAAAATCACCAACGTCACGGACACTCTTTTGCACGGAACCGCCCGCATCGAGTTCTTCAATCCGGAGAACAACGAACAGATTCCCATGCTGTTGGGTGACACGCCAGAGAAAGAATTCCAATGCGGCGAACAAAAACCCACCAATGTGAGTTGGCATGTAGCGGTACCTCGGGATCTCACCGTCGTCGCGTACCGGATCACCGTACAGTCGGGTCGCTACACCGACGGGATGGAGGCCGTGCTGCCCGTGCTCAGCAACCGCACCGCCGTGACCGAATCCATGCACTTCGTCGTTCCCGCAGGGGAAGACACTACGCTGATATTCAGCAGATTAAGAAACAATCAAAGCACGACCCTGCACTCCAACAACTATACGGTGGAGATCACCGCGAACCCATCGTGGACGGCCATCCAGTCGTTGGGATATTTGATGACCTACCGTTACGAATGCAACGAACAGCTTTTCTCCAAACTGTACGCCAACGCGCTCGCACGGCACATCGTGACCAAATTCCCGAAAATCGAGAAGGTGTATGCGCAATGGGCCAGCGACACAACAATGCAGAGTCTTGGATCCCAACTGTTTAAGAACGAGCAACTCAAGAACATCCTGTTGTCGGAAAGCCCGTGGGTGATGGACGCGCAACAGGAAAACGCCCGCATGCAACAGATGGCGAAACTCTTCCAAACCAGCCGGCTGAACAAAGAAATGGCGGCGATTACGCAGAAACTGAAGAGTAACCAGATGGATGACGGCGGTTTCGCCTGGTTCGGGAAGAGCTTCTTCTCGCCCTACATCACGAGCCATCTCGTGGCCGGCTATGCCAAACTCCAATCGTTCGGTGTGGAAATCCCCGACATGAATCAGATCATGCGCAAGGCCGTGCAATGTTTAGACGCCCATCAGCAAGAAAAGTTCTCTTATTTCCAAAAAGATACGTCAAAACACAAACAGTTTTACTTCACGGAAGAGGACATCCAATATCTCTATGCGAGAACCTGGTTCGGGGCGGACTCGTCGTGGCTGTCGCAAGCCTACGTGCAGAATCTGCTCTCCTTCCTGACCGCCGATGTACGGAGCAAGCCGCTGATGCAGCAAGCGCAAATCGGATTGGTGCTCTATCGCCTCGGGCGCACATACGAGGCGCAACGCGTCATGGAACGCATTCGGCAGCAAGCGATTACGAGCGACAAAGAGGGTATGTACTGGAAAAAGGAATACACCGGGAGATATTACCGTTGGTATCAGGCGCCCATCGAACGGCAGGCAATCTTGATCGAGGCTTTTAACATTATTTCACCCAACAAACAGGAGCTGGACATGATGAAGCAGTGGCTGTTGATGCAAAAACATCAGCAGGGCTGGTCGAACACGAAGGCCACCGCAGAAGCGGTCTTCGCGCTGATGATGGGCGATGCCAACGTGCTCGACACCGAGTGCAACACCACGTTGCGCGTCGGGAACGAACGGTTCGTGCCCGCGCGGGAAGCCACATCCGTTCCCGGCACCGGCTACTTCACGAAATCGTGGACGGAGGACGACATCACGCCGAAGTTGGCGGAAGTTGCCGTCGCCACCGACACGAACCATTTCGTCTTCGGAGCCTGCTACTGGCAGTATATTGAGGACATTTCCAAAGTGACCGAATCCTCCACAGGACTGCGGATCCAGCGGGCGCTTTATCACGAAGTGAGCGGTCCGGAAGGCACACGTTTGGTTCCCGTGACGGCTGAAAATCCCGTTCGTTTGGGCGAGAAGCTGACCGTGCGGATCACCATCACCTCCGACCGTGACTTGGAGTACGTCCATTTGAAAGACAGCCGCGCCGCCGCCTTCGAGCCGGTGAGCAGCCGCACGGAATACCTGTACCGCCGTCCGCTGCCCTACACGATCGTCCCGCACGACGCCGCCATGGACTTCTTCTTCGACCGCATGCCGGAGGGGACGCACATCATCGACTACCCGCTGTTAGCCACTCAGGTCGGCACCTTCCTGAACGGTTTAGCCACGGCGGAGTGCATGTACGCGCCCGAATTCCGCGGCCAAAGCGCCCCGCTGACCGTGACCGTGGTGAAGTAACGGATTCCTTTTCCGCACATATTCATATTTTGTGTATGTTTGCCGCCTTTAATGGTTCAAGAATCTGAAAAGGAACGGTTATTTATGGAAACGTACAATGAAATTTTAGAGAGAATCTTCACCGCCTACCCGATGTACCACAAGGTCGGGAGCGCGGCATACAAAGAGGGGCTTGAAAACATCGTGGAACTGTTGGAAATCATCGGCAACCCGCAGCGGAACCTGCGCTGCGTGCACGTGGCCGGCACCAACGGGAAAGGGTCTGTGTCGTCGTTCCTTTCCTCTTATTTCCAGGAACTTGGCTACAAGACAGGGCTCTTCACTTCGCCGCATCTTGTCGATTTCCGCGAGCGCATCCGCATCAACGGGACGATGATCCCCGTGGAGGAGGTGCTGGCCTTTTTCGACGAATACCAAGAGAAGTTCGCCCATCTGGAGCCCTCGTTTTTCGAGATCACCACGGCGTTGGCGTTTCATTACTTCGCCAAGCAGAAAGTTGATTTCGCCGTCATTGAGGTGGGGCTCGGCGGTCGCTTGGATTCCACCAACGTCATCACTCCCCTACTCTCCGTCATCACCAACATCTCGCTGGAACACACGCAGTTGTTGGGCGACACCATCGCGAAAATCGCTTACGAGAAGGCCGGCATCATCAAAGACAAGGTGCCGGTGGTGATCGGCGAATACGACCCCGAGAGTTTCCCTGTTTTCGAAGATGTGGCCCACAAACACGATGCGCCGCTCTTCCCCGCCAACGTCAACTACGAGACCTTCAACGATAGAGGTTGCTTAGAAATCCGTGACAAAGAGACCCACAAGAAGGTTTATACCCTCTACACCCCGTTCAAGGCGCACTATCAGGACAAAAACATTCTCACTTTCTTCCAAGCCGCGAAAGTGCTGGAGTTCGTTCTCAACATTCAGGAGGACAAGATTGGGGAAGCTGTCGAAAACATGCAGGCGAACACAGGCCTTATCGGTCGCTGGCAACGGCTGTCGGAAAAGCCGCGCATCCTCTGCGACGTGGGGCACAACTACGCCTGCCTGAAGCAATCCATGTTCAACATCTACGAGGAACGCACCGACTATAACAGCCAAATCCACGTGGTTTTCGGCATGGTGAACGACAAGGACATCGACCGCATCCTGCCGTTGCTGCGGAAGGAGTTCCGCTACTACGTCTGCCGCGCCCACATCGAGCGGGCCATGGACCAGGAAAAACTCGCCGCGAAGATGCGGGAACAAGGTCTTTCCTGCAACACCTATCCTTCTGTGGAAGATGCCATTACGGCCGCGAAAAAGGCCGCCACGGACGAGGATGTGATTTTCATCACCGGCAGCTGCTTCGTCGTCGGTGAAGCGCTTGCTACAATTAAGAATTAAGAATTAAGAATTAAGAATTAAGAATGCAGAATGCAAAATGCAGAATGCAAAATGCAGAATGCAAAATGCAAAATTTTTAAAACTCTCCCTTAAGTAGTCCTATAAGGGCAAGGCTATGTCAGTCCTGGGAAAGTCGAAGCCGCAGCCCTGGGGCGAATGACCAAGAACGAAACAAATTTCGAGGAGGGCAAGACAAATCACGATGAAACGATGAATGGAATGAAGAAAAGAAGTATCATCATCGCCACTTTTTTGTTGTTGAACGCATTTTTCGCATTCGGCCAAGCATCGTATATTGTTTTCAGCGAAAGTGACGCGGAGTTGTTACGGGAGGCGAAGGTCATCGGGCGGAAGAGTCAGGCACTAACATTGGAGAACTACCCGCAAGCCGCCGAAAAGATCCTGCAACACCTTGAAAACCACGGGTATCCGTTCGCATCTGTAAACCTCGCCACCGAATGGGAAAACGACAGCACATCGCAATATGTACTGCATATCGACCGAGGCCGATACACCAAAATCGACTCCATTGTGCTTAAAGGCAACCTCAAGCTGAGTCAGAGCTACCTCTGGCCGTATCTCGGTCTGCGGCGAAAAGCCCCGTATTCTGAGGAAACGGTGAGGGCTGTTGCGAGGAAGCTCTCCGCCCTATCTTTCGCCACAGTCGTTCAAGCGCCCGGAATTTCTTTCGAGGAGGACAAAACCGTGCTGTACATCTATCTCGACAAACAGCAGGTCAACCGTTTCGACGGCTACATCGGGTTCCAACCCGTGAGCGAGCTGACGGGCAAACTGGCCATCAACGGCGAATTGTCGCTGTCGTTGCAGAACATCTTCCACATTGGGGAACAGATTTCCTTGGACTGGCGCAGCAGCGAGCGTTATTCCCAATTTCTGAACCTTGACGCGCAATTCCCCTACCTCTTCCGCACGCGCTTCGGCCTCGACGGCCACTTCCGCCTCGACAAGCAGGACACCACCTGTCTGACGCTGAACTACCTTTTCGGCATTCCGTACCATTACCGGCCCGACAGCTACATCCGTCCCTACATCAACATCACGCAGTCGCAGCTGCTGAACAAAAACAGCCGACCGGCCACCACGGACACCGCCTACATGGACTACCGCAACATCCTCTACGGGCTGTCCTTCCAATACGCGAACTTGGATTTCAGCTCACCGTCGAAGTTCGCATATCTCTTCGCCGCTGACATCGCTGCCGGGCGCAGAACGCTGCTTCCGGGCAACACCCCTGGCGAGGCAATTCCGGCCACTGAACTGGTGAAAACCAAATACAGGATTTCCGGCGAGGCGATGTGGGTGATCCCGCTATACAGAAGCCACCTCTACCTGATTCTCGACGTGAAGGCGGGCAGCCTGTTGGGAGGGCCGCACTACCTGAACGAGATGTTCAAGATCGGCGGTATCGGGCAGATCCGCGGCTTCCGGGAAAACGAACTGTTGGCAAGCACCTATCTGCTCTATTCGGCAGAATTACGCTACCGGTTCGGAGGTTTCAACGACGTGCATATCTTCTTCGACGGGGGAACCTACGAACAACAAGGATTCAGCAACTATCTGTTTGACAATCCGTTCGGATTCGGCGCGGGCGTCAACATCGGGGTAAAAAGCGGCACTTTCTACTTCGACTACGCCTTGCCGAGACAGCGCGGCAATAAGATCTCCTTCAAAACCGGAAAAATCCATTTCGGCGTGAAGGTGAAATTCTAAGTCAACGAAAAATCCGTTTATTCGCCGCGTTTAGCTTCCCGAGCCAACTTATAGAACACCTGCTCCATCGTGTCGGCCTGATATTTTTTGCGAAGGTTTTCGGGCGTGTCAAGGGCGCGGATCTGGCCATCCACCATCATGGTGACACGGTCACAGTATTCCGCCTCGTCCATGTAGTGCGTGGTCACGAAAATGGTTGTTCCTTCGGATGCCGCGAGACGGATCAGCTCCCAGAACTGCTGTCGGGTGATGGGATCGACGCCGCCGGTCGGCTCGTCCAGAAAAATAATCTCCGGACGATGGATGGCCGCCACCATGAAAGCAAGCTTTTGCTTCCAGCCCAACGGCAGCGAACCGACAAGGTCGTTCCGATGGTCGGCGAAATGCAGCCAATTGAGCATCTGCTCCACCCTCGTGGGGATCTCCTTACTCGAAAGACCGTAAATTCCACCGTAGAGTTCCATGTTCTCCGCCACAGTAAGATCCTGATAGAGCGAGAACCGCTGGCTCATGTAGCCGATGTGCCGTTTGATTTGTTCGCTTTCGGTGCGAATGTCGTAGCCCGCGACAAGCCCCGTCCCGTCAGTGGGGTAACTGAGCCCGCAGAGCATACGCATGGCGGTGGTCTTGCCGGCGCCGTTTGCGCCAAGGAAACCGAAAATCTCGCCCTTGCCCACATCGAAAGAGATATGGTCAACGGCAACGAAATCGTCGAATTGCTTGGTGAGGTTGCGGACTGTGATAATCGGGACGTTCATATTGGAATCTGTCGGTTTTGGAGACGCGCCGAGGCCGTCTCTGCGGGTTATTGTTGTTTTTTATATGTAACGGTGGCCAAAACGTTAAAGAAGACCGCCAGAGAGGTCAGCATCAGCAAGTCGAAGCGGAGCTCCGAAAGCAACGTGCCCTTGAGATAGACGGCGCGGAAGATATTGATGACATAGCGCGTCGGGAAGGCGTAGGTGATGCACTGCACCCACATGGGCATGCTGTGGATGGGCGTCAGCAACCCCGACATCAAGATGAAAATCATCGCGAAGAAGAAGATGACGAAGATGGCCTGCTGCATCGTGTCGGAAATGTTGGCCATGGTGACCGCCAACCCCGACATGCAGAGCGAGAACAGGAAAGAAGCAAGGAAAATCACCGCCATGCTGCCTTCGGGAACCAGCCCGTAAAAAATCCAGGCAAGCAGAATGGAGAAGGCAACGAGCAATATCGCCATCAGCCAATAAGGAATCAGCTTGGCGAGGATGAACTCCAGTCGGGTGATCGGCGTGACGTTGATTTGCTCGATTGTGCCGTTTTCCTTTTCCGTCATGATATTCAACAGGGGCAGGAAACAACTGTTCAGCAGCAAAAGAATGATTATCAGCGCAGGCAACATGAAGAAACGGTAATTGCCCGTAGGATTGTAGCGGTTCTGGATGGTGATGGGCGAAGCCTCCCCGACGGCAAACCCCTGCTCCCGCGAAATCTCCGTCACCGCCGAAGCGATGGTCTGCACGGCGTACTGTATGCCTTGTCCGCCCTTGGTGGCATTCACCGCGTTGGCCACAATCGAAATCGACTTGGCCTGCCCGGTTTGCATGTCGCGCTCGAAATGCTCTGGAATAGTGATGATCACATCCACTTTGCCCTTGTCAAGCTGCTGGATGGCCTCCTCATAATCGCGGAATCCGCTCTGAATACGGAAATAGTCGGTGTTGGCGATATGGCTCTCCATGCGCATCGACAGCGTGGAACGGTCGTGGTCAATGAACGCCACCGTGACGTTCTGGATGTCCATCTGACTCACCAACGGCATCACCAAAACCAGCATGATGGGCATAAACACCAACAAAGCAGGCAAAAACCTGTTGCGGAAGAACTGCGTCAGCTCCTTGCGAATCAACATCTTAAGGACACTGAAAAAGCTCCTTCTGCCTCTGTCTTTACGTTCTATATGCCTTCTTTCAAATTCCACCTTTGAATGGTTAATGGTTAATGGTTATAGTCTAAGTTATAGTCTAAGTTATAAGTCTAAGTTATAAGTCTAAGTCTAAGTTATAGTCATCGTCACTCGAGTCTGTCGTTGAATTTCCTGAGGCTTACCACAAAGAAGAAAACGGTCATTGCCGTGAGGATGAGCATGTCTTTCCAGATCGATCCCATCCCGAGGCCCTCCACCATCACTTTGCGGATGGCTTCGATGAACCAGCGGGCGGGCACGAGATAGGAGACCTCCTTGAGTCCCGGCGGGAGGTTTTCGATTGGGTATAGCATTCCGCTGAGCATCATCATGGGAACCATCATCACCATTGCACAGATAATCAGGGCAACCATCTGACTTCTGACCAACGTGCTGATAAACAGTCCGAGAGCCAGCGAAAGCACGATGTAGAGCACGCACAATGCCAACAAGGTGGGAAGATTGCCATAGACAGGCATATCCAGCACAAAATGCGAAATCAAGAGGATGGTGACTATGTTGATAAGCGAAATGACGAAGTAGGGAATCATTTTCGGCAGCACGACGTAAATCGGCTTGACGGGCGACACCAGCAGGACTTCCATCGTGCCCATCTCTTTTTCACGAACAACTGACACACAGGTCATTATGGAGCAGATGAGGATAAGGATAAGTCCCATGACGCCGGGCACGAAGTTGTAGGCCGACTTGAGCTGGGGATTGTGCCGCATGTAGGTGGTCACGGGAAGTGTCGCCGATTGCGAAGAGATGTCCTGATTCTGCTCCACCCCTTGCAGGATTTGCGTCAGATAGCTGCCCACCGAGGCCGAAATCGACGGGTTGGAGGCGTCGAGCACGATGTTGCGTTTCCCGTCGCGGGCGAACATCACCACCGCGACGCAGTCACCGCGGCGCAGCATGGCATCGACATCATGTTCGCAGATAATCCCCTTGAAAGTGATGTAAGGGTTGCTTTCAAGAGCAGTGAGTTCGTTGCGGACATCCGGCGTGTAATGGTCCACCACGGCCATGACATCGATGTTTTTGATTTCTGTGGTGATGGCGAAGCCGAAGAGCAACATCAGGACGACCGGCATGATCAACACGATGAGCATGGTGCGGACATCCCTGAGGATATGGATGAATTCCTTGCGGACAAAACTGAGGAATACTTTCATGACTGGCGGCTCATCAGGTGAATAAAAGCATCTTCGAAGGTAGGTTGCCCCGATTTGCGGACGATATCGGCGGGCGTGTCCACGCCAAGAATGCTGCCGCCGCTGATAAGAGCCACGCGACCGCAACGCTGCGCCTCGTCCATATAAGGTGTAGAAACAAGGATAGTGATGCCCTGGCGACGGAGGTCCTGAAGCATGTCCCAAAACTCCACACGGCTGACGACATCCACGCCCGTGGTGGGTTCGTCGAGGAAGAGCACGCGAGGTTTATGGATGAGGGCGCATGACAAAGCGAGTTTCTGCTTCATGCCGCCGCTCAGCTTGCCAGCCTTGCGTTTGCGGAACGGCTCGATCTGGCTGTAGATAGGTGCCACGAGGTTGTAGTTTTCCTCCACGCTGGTGCCGAAAAGGGATGCGAAGAACTGCAGGTTCTCTTCCACGGAAAGGTCGGGATAGAGTGAAAAACGACCGGGCATATAGCCCACCTGCTGGCGGATGAGACGATAGTCGTTCACGAGATCGAAGCCGCACACGGTGGCGGAACCTTCGTCGGGGAGCAGCAACGTGGTGAGCAGCCGGAACATCGTGGTCTTGCCCGCGCCGTCGGGACCAATCAACCCGAACAACTCCCCTTCTTCCACAGACAAGTTCACACCCCGCAGGGCCTGCACCTTGCCGTAACGTTTCGAAATGCCGTTGACCGTGATTGCCTCCGCCATAAACTCTAAACCCTAAACCCTGAACTCTAAAGTTTCACCTCCCCGTAAAGCCCGATTTTCAGCCGGCCGTCGTTTTTGACAGCGATTTTGGTGGCATAGACGAGATTGGCGCGGCTGTTGCGGGTTTGGATACTCTTGGGGGTGAACTCGCTCTCGGCAGAGATCCAACTCACGGTGCCTTCGTATTCGTACTGCTCGTCGCCACCGAAGTCGGCGATCACCGTCACCTTCTGGCCGATTTTGACTTTCGAGAGCTGGTCGGAGGTGAAATAAGCACGGAGGTACATATTGTCGAGGTCGGCCACTTTCATGATCGGCCGTCCGGCCGCTGCCATCTCCCCTTGCTCCACATATTTCACGAGCACCGTGCCATCGATGGGCGAGAAGATGCGGCTGTTCTGAAGTCCGTTGTCTATCTGTTTGATCTGCCACTCCATAGCGGCGGCGTTGCCATCGATGCTGGCATTGCTGGTGCTGAGCGTCGAAAGCGTGGCGTCCAGCTGGTTGCGGAGAACGGTCAGCTGCGTCTGCGCATCGTCGAGGTTTTTCTGAGTCGCCACATTACTGTTCAAAAGCCGTTCCACACGGGCCACTTCGCGTTCCTGTTTCTCGATCTGCTCGCGCAACGACACCTGCTTTCCTGCGTTGGGTTTTCCCTGCAGCAGCGCCCTCTGTTGTTGCACAAGCTGTCCGCGCTGCAAATAAAGCTGCATGGTGTCGATCACACCAAGACAATCGCTGGCCTTCACTTTCTGTCCTTCTTCCACATTGAGCGTCAACACTTTGCCGGACGCAGCGGCGGAAACGGTGACCTCCGTGGCTTCAAAAGTGCCTGTGGCGTCAAAATCCTGCTTCTTCGAACAACCTGCCAGCAGCAACAATGCAGCCAAAAACAGGAGACCTTTTTTCATCTTAATTGGCATATGTGATATGAATTAATTCGTATTTCTTCTTGAGCAACTCGATTTTATGGAGTGCCAGCGCCGCCTGTGCGAGACTCTCGTCCGTGACCGCGTTCACCACGTCCGTTATACTGACGACCCCGTTCTCGTATTTGCTTTCCGCGGCGGCGCGCAACGATTGCCGCAAGGCCACGATACGCTCGTCGTCCTTCAGCGTCTGCTTCAGACGGGCTATCTCGCTGTCTTCTTGCTTGACCTGCAAGGCGTTGTTGAAATCAAACACCTCACGCTGCAGCTCAATCTGCTGTTGTTTGTTCAGCAGTTGCTTGTCGATGTCGCGGTTGGCGAACAAGGCGGAGACATCCCACAAGGCGCGCACACCTGCGACGGCATTGAGACTCCATCGGGCACTCTGCATATTATCGAACATATTCAGTCCGGGATAGCCGTACCAACCTTGCGCGAACAACGAGAAATGCGGCTTGGAGGCTGTCTTGAGAAGGCGTTTTTGCGCATCCAGATAGCTGATCTGCGCATCCAGCAGCTGCAACTCGGGACGGTTGCACCGATAGGTCGAGGGCATGTCAACAATGTCGGAGGGCATGGCCAATCCGCCTTCTTCCACGCGCTGACCGATCAGAAGCGACAGCATTTCCCTGTAGGCGTCAGCCGAATAGCGCAGCTGGTTTATGGCCTGATTGGCTTTCACCATTTCCACCTCCACCGCATCCGCGTCGCTCTCAAGCGCCATCTCATTATCTATCAAAACCTTACATCTTCTCTTGTTCTCATTTAGGATTTCTATTTGCTTTTGCATCTGCGCCTGTTGCGCCTCTAACAGCAGGATGCCGAAATAGAGGTTGTCGATGCGGCTCTCCAAGGCGTAAAGTT
>CACXUB010000032.1:17185-18649 GCA_902770735.1 uncultured Bacteroidota bacterium
GCCTGGGCACGGGCGGCCTCCTTCTCGGCTGCGGATCGTCCGCCGTCGTAAATGTTCTGCGACAAGTCTATGGCCACTTTGTACTGGTCCTGCCGCATACCTTGCATCTCGGTGCCCATTTCGGCGAGCAAAGCGGACAATGCGTCAGGGAAACGGGCGGCATCGGTCTGCCACGAAGCCTGCGCGGAGAATTTGAGCCTCGGGAGCCATCCGCGGGCGGCATTGCTGAAACTGTATTGCTCGCTCTGGTCAATCAGCCCGTATTGTTTGCTCACAGGATACAGGTTGCGCGCCATCTGCCGGCACGCTTCCAACGTCAACTGCTGGGCAAAAACGGAAACCGCCGCTGCAATCAGTAATATCAGGAAGAACAATCGTTTCATCTTCTCTTTTTTCATTTTTTTTCATTGTGAAAACCACAACGTTTCATTACATGTAAAAAAACATTGGAATTTACACAAAAAACCTAAATTACATACCTTTAAAATATGCGCGGCAAAAATACAAAAAGTTCGTTGTCATTTGGTATTTGTTGATATTTTTTATGAAAGCCCTGTGCGGCAAAAAAAATCGTATCTTTGCGCCGTCAAAAGCATCGTGCGCCACGATGCCGACAATCGTATGACAATTATAGTTTTAACAATAAATCCATCATTATGAGAAAAGACAAACTCTTCAACGGCAAAACGTTAGCGATTCTTTCCGGCGGCGGCGACACCCCGGCCATCAACTCCAGCATCGAAGCGGTGCGCAACCGCGCCTCCATGTTAGGCTTCCGCGTCTATGGCGTGCTGCGCGGCTGGAAGGGCCTGCTCGGCGACGGCGACATCGTCGATTTGACCAACATCCCCTATAACGGCCTCTACGGCGGCACCGCGCTGCTGTCCAGCCGTACCAACCCCTTCCCGAGCAAGAAAAGCCCCGAAGACCGCTCCCAACAGATCCTCCGCAACATCGAGCGCTACAAAATCGATGTTTTGGTGACCATCGGCGGCGACGACACCAACGGCGCGGCCAAGAAGATGTACGAAACCTACGGCATCCCCGTCATCGGCTTCCCGAAGACCATCGACAACGACCTGCGTACCCGCACCTATCACCACTACAACGGCCAACAGTTCGAAACCGTGCTCTGCCCCGGCTTCCCGTCCGGCGCCATGGCCATCAAGAAACTGACGGCCAAGCTGCACACCACCAACGAGTCGCACCAGCGCATCATGGTTCTCGAAGTCATGGGTCGTGACGCTGGGTGGCCCACCGGCACAGCTTCCTTCGGCGGCGCCCAGATGGCCCTCGTGCCTGAAGTCGAGATGACCAAAGAGCGCAAGGAGTTCTTCTTCGAATCCGTGAAGGAGATGTACATGCGTTCCCCGAAACACAGCCTCATCATCGCCGTTTCCGAAGGCGTTCGCTGGTGGGACGACGAGAAGCAGGAACTCGGCATGGTATATGCCAGCTCCGACC
>CACXUB010000032.1:18683-19730 GCA_902770735.1 uncultured Bacteroidota bacterium
CTTCGGCGGCGTAAGCGGCGTCATCGCTTCCGAAATCAACAAGCGTCTCGGCATCGAGGCCCGCGGCCAAATCTCCGGATACATCCCGCGCTCCGGCAAGTGCTACGAATACGACCGCCGTCTGACCTCCACGCTGGCCGACAAGGTCGTCGATCTGTTGCTCCGCGAGGACTACGGCAAGATGCCCGTGCTCCGCGACATCGTCCCCTACGACGAATTGGAAGAGTTCCACACCGACGCCATCGAGATGGGCAACATCGGCAACTTCCCGCTGCCCGCCGCCTATTATGACGCCAACAAGTTCAAATTCACGGATCAATACACCGATTTCCTGACGAACATCATCGGCGCCCCGTACCGCATGGAGTTCACGCAGAATTTCCCGATTGTGATTCCGGAATAGGTGATTAGTGATCAGTGATTAGTGATCAGTGATCAGAAATAAGGTAATTTCCTTAAACATAATTCCTTGAGCAGCCCCGTTAGGGGCAAGAGCTCGGTAGCCCAGGGCAAGGCCGAAGGCCGCCACCCTGGGTTCAAATGAAAAGAATCATGGCAGAGTTTATCATACAAGGTGGCCATCGGCTAAACGGCGAGATCACCCCGCAGGGCGCGAAAAACGAAGCCCTGCAGGTGCTCTCGGCCGTGTTGCTGACCGACGAGCCGGTCACCATATCCAATATCCCGAACATCCTCGACACGCAGCGCTACCGGCAGATCCTGTCGCTGATGGGCGTGAAAATCACCGAGGTTGACGAGCATACGTTCACTTTCCAGGCCGAAAACGTCGATTTCGAGCAGCTCCGCACCGACGAGTTCGCGCGTTTGTCGACCAAGATCCGTGCCTCCATCATGGTGCTCGGTCCCCTGCTGGGCCGCTATGGCAAAGCCTATTCCGGCAAACCCGGCGGCGACCAGATCGGACGACGCCCGCTGACCACCCACTTCGAGGGGTTGGAGAAATTGGGCGCGGTGATCACCACCTCCCCCAGCGTCATCTACAAGGTCGTTCTGACGGACGGAACGGAGTTTACAACCGTGACGCCG
>CACXUB010000033.1 GCA_902770735.1 uncultured Bacteroidota bacterium
TGGCCGTATCCGACTCATCGATAAAGGCTTCTCCGGCGGCGAAAAACCAGTCGTCGAACTCGCCCAACGTGATCTGGTAGTCGAGATTGTCGCCCGTGAAATAGTGTCGTTTACTTCCGTCCAACAAGTCCAACGCATTCGGCTTGTAATCAGAAAGATACAGTTGTTTAGAAATCTTGGTCACCAAGTTGTTGAGGTTCTCGGTGGTGGCGTTGCCCAACACCACGGCCATGTCGGTGACATACCCGTCGTAGCCGATCTTGAAGTTCCGACTCGAAGTCTGATGGGTGAAACGGCTGCAAATCGCCTCCAAGCTGTCGGGCTCGAAAAACGGGGCCGGTTCGGCGATGAGGATGATGCGGCTGCTGTCGGGAAAAGTGGCGGTGGCAATGGTCTGGTAGTGCATCCGGAAATCGTGCCGGAAAACACCGCAGACGGAGTCCAGCTGCTGGTAGGCCAGCGTTGATTCCAGATTCACATTCTGGTCGGGGATATACTCCTTTTTGAGGATGACAGCGGTCTGTTGCCGGATGCTCTCCGCCACCTTGGTGTGCCTCCCGAAAAGGGCGAACAACACGATGGCGAGGAGAATGGTCCCGCCGACGATGAATGCCGTACGTTTGGTTGTCTTGGTCATAATTTCGCTACCGATATAATCCGGCGACTACACCTTCCCCCGCAGCCACGCCGCCGTGTAGCTGCTTTCACATTTCACCAGGTCCTCCGGCGTGCCCTCGAACACGACCTCGCCGCCGGCATCACCGCCTTCGGGACCGAGATCGATGACCCAGTCGGCACACTTGATGAGCTCGGTATTGTGCTCGATGACCAACACCGTGTTGCCGTGCTCAATCAGCCGGTTGAAGGCGTCGTAGAGCTTGTGGATGTCATGGAAATGCAAACCCGTGGTGGGCTCGTCGAAGATGAACAGTTTGCGCTGTTTGTCGTCGTCCTGCGCCAAGAAGTTGGCCAATTTCACGCGCTGCGCCTCGCCGCCGGACAGTGTCGAGGACGACTGCCCCAACACCAGATATTCCAGTCCCACGTCCTGCAGCGGCTGCAACCGGCGAAGGATGTTAGCCGTTATATCATTGGGTGTCAGACTGTTGAAAAATTCCAACGCCTCGTTCACCGTCATATTTAATATGTCGTTGATATTTTTGTCCGAGACTTTGATGTCCAGCGCGTCGTCGCGGAAGCGTTTGCCCTGGCACGACGGACAGACCATCTCCACATCGGCCATGAACTGCATGTTGATATGGATGACGCCCTCGCCCTCGCACTCCTCGCAGCGGCCACCGGCAACGTTGAAGGAGAAAAAGCCCGTCTTGTAGTTGCGCTGCTTGGCCAACGGCTGGGCCGCATACAACTCGCGGATAAAATCGAAAATCTTGAGGTAGGTGGCGGGATTGCTACGCGAGGAACGCCCGATGGCATCCTGATCGACCATCACCACGCCGGAAACCTTGGTCATGTCGCCCGACACGCCGCTGCAACGGCCCGGTCTCGGAGCGTTGGCGTCGCCCAAAAGCCGCGCCACCGCCGGATAGAGGATGTCGGTCACCAAGGTGCTCTTGCCCGATCCGCTCACGCCCGTCACCACGGTGAAACACTCTAACGGAATCTTCACCTCGATGTTCTTGAGATTGTGCTCCCGAGCCCCTTTCACCTCGATATAGTTGCGCCATTTGCGACGGTACCGCGGTAACGGGATACGCATCACGTCTTTGCCGTCCGTTTCCGGTTCCATGCCACGTAAATAGCTGGCCGTCAGATTTTTCTTCTGGGACAAAAGTTTGTCGAACGTGCCCGCGAAAACCACCTCGCCGCCGAATTGCCCGGCCCGGGGACCAATATCCACAATATAGTCGGCGGCTTTGATGATGGATTCGTCGTGCTCGACCACAACCACCGTGTTGCCGATGTCGCGCAAACGTTTCAGGACGTTGATAAGGTTCTCAGTGTCACGGGGATGCAGGCCGATGCTGGGTTCGTCAAGGATGTAGAGCGACCCAACAAGGCTGCTGCCCAACGAGGTGGCGAGGTTGATGCGCTGCGATTCGCCGCCCGACAGCGTGGAGCAGTTGCGGTCCAACGTCAGATAGCCGAGTCCCACCTCATCCAACAAACCGATGCGGGTGGTCAACTCGCGCATCAGGATTTTGGCGATTTCGCGTTCATTATCGTTCTGATACTCAAAGTTTTCGAAGAATTTCTTCAGTTCGGACACCGGCATATTCTGCAACTCGGCGATGGACTTGCCGTTGACCTTCACATACTGCGCATCCTTACGCAAACGGGTGCCTTGGCATTCCGGGCAGAGTTCGCGCCCACGGTAGCGCGCCTGCATCACGCGGAACTGGATCTTGTAAGTGTTGGCGGCCACGAAGTCGAAAAACTGCGTGATTCCGTGCACGTCGTGTTTCAAATCGCCGTACCACAGCAGGTTGTACTCCGCTTCGGTGAGGTCATCGATGGCGCGATAGACCGGGAAGTCGAGTTTGGAGGCTTGACGGATGAAATGGCGTTTCCATTCGCTCATCACCTCGCCGTGCCAGCAGGCCACCGCGTCCTCGGCCACCGAAAGCGACCGGTCGGGGAAGACCAGGTCGGGGTTCACGCCCTCCACCATGCCGGTGCCGGAGCATTTCTTGCACGCACCGTAGGGGTTGTTGAAGCTGAACATGTTGACCGTCGGCTCCTCGAACGTCATGCCGTCGGCCTCGAAAAAGTTGCTGAATGATCTCAAGACACTGCTTTCGCCGTCGCGGAGCACCGCGCAGACGCCCTTGCCCTCGGAGAAAGCGACGTTCACGGCATCGGTCACGCGGACCTGCTGCGCCGCGAGGTTGTCGGACTTGAAACGGTCCACCATGACGTAGAGCTTTTTCGGGTCCGGGGTCTTGGCTGCATTGATAACGTCGTCAATTTCAAGCAGTTTCTTATCGTAAACCATCCTGTTGAAGCCTTGCTGCCGGAGAATCTGCAGTTGGTCGCCGACAGAGCGTCCTTCGGGGATCACCATCGGGGCGAGCACATAGACCCGATCGCCGACGGGAATCTGCATGATGTAGCGCAGCACGTCCTTCACGTCGTGGCGTTTCACCTCCTGCCCACTGACAGGCGAGAAGGTGTGGCCGATGCGGGCGAACAGCAGCTTCAGGTACTCGTAAATCTCGGTCACGGTGCCCACCGTCGAGCGCGGGTTTCGCGACAGGATCTGCTGCTCGATGGCGATGGCCGGCGGGATGCCCGCGATCGACTTCACATCGGGCTTCTTCATGCGCCCCATGAACTGACGGGCATACGAGCTGAGGCTCTCCACATACCGCCGCTGCCCCTCCGCATAAAGCGTGTCGAAGGCTAACGACGATTTGCCGGAACCCGATAACCCAGTGATTACCACGAACTTGTTGCGCGGAATATCCAAATCGATATTCTTCAAATTGTTGACTTTCGCGCCGCGTATGGAAATTTTTTTCTCTCTCATAATTCAGGGCGGCAAAGGTACATTTTTTTTGTGAACAGTGATTAGTGAGCAGTGAGCAGTGAACAGTGAACAGTGAACAGTCTATAGTCTAAGTCATAGTCTTAAGTCTGAGTCATAGTCTAAGTCATAGTTTTAAGTCTAAGTTATAGTCTAAGGCCCCAAGAAAAAAATTTCGACAAAAAAAATATTTTTTTATCTTTGCCGCTGTTTTTTTTTGAGATGTCCTTAATGAATGCCACCACGAAAGAGCCCTAACTAAACTATAAACCCTAAACTATAAACAATAAACAGCAAACAATAAACAGTAAACTATAAACCAACATGCAAACCATCAATCCCCAAGAAAATTACGAGGCCACACGTGCCGCTATAGGCTATGTGGACCGCAAGGAGGCCACACAGGCCGACTACGACCGCATCGGGTTCATGTCGGGACTGGAAGTGCACCAACAACTGGCCACCAAGGAGAAACTGTTCTGCCGCTGTCCCGCCGGCATCTTCCAAAAGCCGGACCAGTTCGACGCGGAGCTGCTGCGTCACATGCGCCCCACCCTCTCCGAGATGGGCGAATACGACGGCACCGCGCTCATGGAGTTCAAGACGCGCAAGAACATCATCTACCGTATCGCCCACCGCACGGCGTGTACCTACGAGGTCGATGACACCCCTCCGTTCCCCATCAACCCCGAAGCGTTGCAGTACGCCCTCGAGATCACCCTCGCCTCCAAGCTGAAGGTCGTGGGCGAGGTCCACATCACCCGCAAGCAGTACCTCGACGGCTCCATCCCGACGGGTTTCCAGCGCACCGCCATCCTCGGCATCGACGGCGAGATTCCGTTGCGCCACAAGAAGGTGCGCCTCATCCAGCTCAGCGTGGAAGAAGACGCCTGCCGCGAGGTTTCCGACATCGGACATACCCGCATCTACCGCACCGACCGTCTGGGAATGCCTCTGATTGAGACCGTTACGTATCCCGACATGGTGAATCCCGACGAGGTGGAGGAGGCCGGAAACGTGATCCGTTTCCTGAACCGCAGCACCGGCCGCGTGCGCACGGGCATCGGCGCGGGTCGTCAGGACGTGAACGTGAGCTGCAAGGGCGGCACCCGCATCGAGGTAAAGGGCGTGGCCCACACGAAATGGATTCCGGAGGTCACCCACGTGGAGTGCTTCCGTCAGTGGGCGCTGCTCGCCATCCGTGAGCAACTCAAGTCCCGCATCCAGAAAGAGGATTGGAAAATGAACTATATGGAGCTCAACCCCAAAGAATTCCACTTCTACTTCGACCCCATCACCGACGCCATCAAGCGCGGCGAGAAGGTCTATGCCGTCAACCTGCCGCAGTTCGCCGGCCTGTTGTCGCACTTCACGCAGCCCGGCCATCCGTTCTACTATGAGTTCGCGGAACGGCTGAAGGTCATCGCCTGCCTCGAGCGTCCCAACATGGCCACCAGCGAGGACTTGGAGGACGTGGTGAGCCGCAGCGTGTTCGAGAAGGCCGCCAAGGCGCTGAATGCCGGCGACAACGACGCGCAGATCATCTTCTGGGCGGCTGACGACGACGTGAAGACCGCCTTGGAGACCATCGAGGAACGTGCCCTGATGGCCTTCGACGGCGTGCCGCAGGAGACCCGCAAGGCGCTGCCCGACGGCACCACCATCTTCGAGCGCGTGCTGCCCGGCGCCGACCGCATGTACCCCGACACCGACTCCGCGCCCATCCCGCTCACCAACGACTACATCGAGAGCCTGAAAAAGAACATCCCCGAATCCATCGCCGACCGCTACGCCCAACTCGACCAGTGGGGCGTGCCCGCCGACTGTTACAAATATATCCTCACCTACAACTACTACCCGCTCATCAAGCGCATCACCGACGAGCTCGGTGTCTGCCCGAAATATCTCGGCACCTTCTTCGGCCAGCGGCTCAAACACCTGCACGGCCAGTACGGCAAGCTTCCGTTCTACGCCGACAGGATTTACGATCTCTTCGACTTCCTGGGCACCGAAGGTCTCGACAATTCCATCGCCACGGACCTGCTGAAGCTGATGTTCGCGCACCCGTCGGCCGACTTCGGGGAACTGATCAAGCTCACTGATCACCGCACGATGACCAAGGAGGAGATCGAAGCCGCGATGAACGCCGCCGCCGCCGATTTCAAGCCGCGCCGCAAACGCACCACCGACGAGGACAAGCGCAACAGCCTCCTCGGAAGTATCCGCGCCATGGCCGCCGGCAACGCCGCATTCACCGAATTAGCCCATCATAATTAACAAACATAATTCCAAGAGGGCTGCAAGCCCGACACGTGTCAACCCAAGGCGAGCGCAGCGAGCCCTGGGACCAACAAAAACAAACGAATATGGAAGAAAACAACGACAAAGTAACATTCCAAGGATACAAAGGCAGAGCACTGGAAATGCTCAAAAAATACGACGTCCACGTGTGGGACAAGGCCGAGATCGAGACCACCCGCGGGCACTTCTCGGGCAAGATCCTGCCCAGGGCCGAGAACACCGACGACATCCACATCGTCATGAAGGTGGCCACCGGCTACAACATCGGCATCGATATCGAGACGGTGACCGACATGAAGGGCGAGCGCGACCCGCAGCCCGTCTTCAAGATTCCGGAGAAGGAGTTCCCCTACACGCCCGGTCTGCCGCACGTGAAGTTGCTCGGCACCGGCGGCACCATCGCCTCGCGGTTGGACTACCGCACCGGCGCGGTGATTCCCGCCTTCTCGCCCGGCGAGCTCTACGGCGCCGTGCCCGAATTGGCCGACATCTGCAATCTGGAGACCGAGAAGGTCTTCGCCGTCTTCTCCGAGAACATGTCGCCGACGGAGTACATGGCTTTGGCCAACAAGATCGGCGACGAGATCAAGAAAGGCATCGAGGGCATCGTCATCGGCCACGGCACCGACACGTTAGCGCACACCGCCACCGCTTTGACCTACATGTGCCAGAACCTGCCCATGCCAGTGGTGCTGGTCGGTTCGCAGAGGAGTTCCGACCGTCCGAGCTCCGACGCGGCGTTGAACCTCATGCACGCCATGACGGCCGCCGGTCACGGTGACATCGCCGAGGTGATGGTCTGTATGTTCGGGCCCACCAGCGATGACTACGGCTTCCTGCACCGCGGCACCCGTGTGAGGAAGATGCACAGCTCCTACCGTTCCACGTTCCGCACCATCGGCGACACGCCTTTGGCCACCGTGAACCGCAAGGACGGCGTGCAGCCCATCAAGGAGGTCTATAACCACCGTCGCCACGGCGAGCAGCACCGCAAGGTCGAGGTCATCACCAACTACGAGGATTACAAGCGCAGTCTGGCCCTCAACGACCCGAACGTCACCCGCATCGTGCCGACGTTCGACGACCGCGTGGCCATCCTCTACTACTATCCCGGCATGAAACCCGACGTGTTGGACGCCTTGATCGACAACGGCTACAAGGGAATCGTGTGGAACGGCACCGGCTTGGGACACGTCAACAAGCACATGTTCGACGCCATCCAGCGGGCCACCGACGCGGGCGTGCACCAGTACATGAGCGTGCAGACCATCTGGGGCTACACCCACATGTTCGTCTATGACACCGGCCGCGACATGATGGCGCGCGGCATCATCCCCGCCGACAACATGCTGGCGGAGAGCTCCTACATCAAGCTCGGCTGGGCGTTGGGATTGACCAAAGAGAGCGGCCAGAAGCGCGAGGACGTGAAGAAGCTGATGCTCACCCCCATCAACGACGAAATCACCAAGCGCGAGCCCTACGACGGCTACCTCGTCTATCAAGGCGGTGTGCCGGAGGTGGAGGAGTTCGTGAAGAAGGTGAGGAAGTAGTTAGGAGTTAGCAGTTAGCAGTTACAGGGAGTCGGATTGGCTCCCTTTTTTAATGTAGAATTATGAATATGGGTGTTCTCTTTCCTCCGCCGCTCTCAACTTCCCCCCTTCTTCCTCTTCATGCTTTGGATACATCCATACTACATGAGACTTGTCTTTCGCAACGCTATTCTTCTTGAAATTCTCCGCCTGCTCAAAGATGGCTTTGAAAACTTCGTCGCGGGTGGCAGGCGGATAACCGTGATTGGAGAGCGTAAGGATAATCTGTACCTTCAACTGCGCCTTGATATCGGCACGCTTGTCCCAGTCGATAAACTGGGAGCTGTCATCTACCTTTTCTTTGACGGCTTGCGCTATCTCAACATACTGCTCTTCGGTGTATTGGTCCAGAAATCCATACTTTTCGGCCACAGACTTAAGAATGTCGTAGAAAGCTTTCACTTCAATATCCGGAATGCCGTCCGGCAAAACGCTGTCTTTCTTGATTTCTTCGAACAAATCGGCCAGCTGTTTGGCGACTTCGGTCACGATCTCGTCGGCCAAGACGATGTCGTCGGAGCGATCGTTGTAGATGTCGATGATTTCATTCAGACGCTCGGTGAAGCTGACGGCTTTTACTTTGTTCACCTTCTTCACGCTGTCAATCACACGCTTGAGTAGCTGTTCCATCAGCTTGACTTTCGTGTTCTTGTACGGCAGGTTTTTCAACTTGTCCATATACTGTGATGCCAACAAGTCTATCTGTTTGGCATCGTTGAGTTGCAGGTTGTTGATGGCCACCACCTCTTCCGAAATCAAGGCCTCGTTGACCAACTTCAGCACATGGCGGTTCATTTGCGTGGCATCGGGCGACACACCCGTGGTGGTCTTGAATATGATGGAACGAACGGCCGTGAAGAAATGCACATCGTCAATCTCTTCCCTTGTGATTCGCTCGTCGTTGTTGCACATATTGTAGGCCGACTTCATAATAAGGGTGTGCTTCATGAATCGTTTCTCGGTCTCTTCGGTTTGCTGGATGTGTTCGGCAGACATCTGCAGGGCATTCAATTGTTCCAACGGCGTACCCATGAAGAACCTGCTGTACTCAAAACCCGTAAACATACGTCTAAGCAGATCCAGTTCGTCTTTGAACAGCTTCACGGCATTGTCGATGGTTTCCACCGGTGTCTCGTTCTGTCCGCCGTTGGCATATTTTTTCATCGCCTGGTTGAACTTCTTCTTAATGCCTAAATAATCAACAATCAAACCTTTATCCTTGCCCGGATAGTTTCTGTTCACCCGACTGATGGTCTGTATCAGCGTATGCATTTGCAACGGCTTGAAGCAGTACATGGTATCCAAGCAGGGCACATCGAAGCCCGTAATCCACATATCCACCACGATGGCAATCTTGAAGTTCGACTTCTCCTCCTTGAATTGCAAATCGAGTTTCTTGCGCTCTTCGTCGGTGCCCAACAGCTTGTACAGTTCAGGATCGTCATCTTTCTGACGGATGCAGACTAACTTGATTTTCTCGATGGGCTTGATCTTTTCCGCTTCTTCCTTGGTCAGCTCTTCGCCATCGCCACAGATTCTCACCTCTGCCCACTCAGGCCGCATGGCGACAATCTCTTTGTAGATGGCGAAACCGATCTCACGGGTGGCGCAGACAATCATGGCCTTGCCCTTGACCGTACTGCCTTCTTCCACGCGCCGTTCGTAGTGCTGCACAAAATCCACCGCCAGACGGTGAATGAGGTCAGGACTGTTGAGCAAAATGCTCATTTGCGTCATCGCCCGCTTGCTCTCCTCAATCTGGTATTCCGACGAGCCCTCTTCCGCGCATTGGTCGTAGTAGGCCTCGATTTGCTTGATGAGCTCGCTGTCTGCAATAACACGCGACGCACGGCCTTCGTAGAGGATGGACTTGGTGATGCCGTCCTCCACGGCTTCTATCATGGAATATTCATCCACGACAGCGCCAAAGACCTCCATCGTAGAATCTATCGGCGTGCCGGTAAAACCCACGTAGGTGGCATTCGGTAACGAATCGCGCAGATACTTGGCAAAACCATACGAACGTTTCACGCCGGCCTCCGTAATGGCCAATTTTTCCTCCAAATTGGTCTGCGTACGGTGCGCTTCATCGCTGACACAGATGATGTTGGCGCGGTTGGAAAGCAGGTTGACATCCTTAGAAAACTTCTGTATGGTGGTAAGGAACACACCTCCGCTGGTGCGGCCTTGCAGTTTGGCTTTCAAATCCTCGCGACTCTCCACCTGCTCTATCACGCTGTCGCCCACGAACTGCTTGGCGTTGAGCAGCAGACGCGAGAGCTGGTCGTCGAGGTCGGTGCGGTCGGTAATCAAAATGATAGTTGGACTGCACAGGGCTTTGCTTTTCATCAGCAATCGTGTGAGGAACAGCATGGTGAGCGACTTCCCGCAACCCGTAGCGCCGAAATAGGTGCCTCCTTTGCCGTCGCCTCCCGCGTTGAGTTTGCTATGGTTCAATATATTCTGAAAAAGCGAGCGGGAGGCGAAATATTGCGGATAACGGCAGATGAACTTCTTTTCGTCTTTGGAGGTGTCAGGAAAATAGACGAAGTTGTGAATCACATCGATAAGCCGGTCTTTGCGGAACATTCCGGCAATCATCGTCTTGAGCGAGTTGATGCCGTCGCAGGCCTTGTCTTTGGCATTCACTTTGCGCCAAGCATAAAAGAACTCGTACGGGGTGTAAAGGGTACCGAATTTGCTGTTCACACCGTCGGAGACCACAATGAAAGCCGTGTATTTGAACAAGGAAGGTATGTCCCTGCGGTAGCGGATGGTAAGCTGTTTGTAGGCATCCTCGATAGTGGTATCCTGCTTGGTGGCACTCTTCAACTCGAACACCACCACGGGCAAACCGTTGACGAAGATGATGATGTCGGGTATGCGGTGCTCGATTTCGGTGATGTCGAACTGGTTCACCACCTTGAAGATGTTGTGTTTCTGGTTAGCTTCGTCGAAAGCGATGGGATAGATGTACAGGTTCTGCTTGGCGGGGTCTTCGCGTTTCAGCGAAAAGCCGTCCATCAGCAGGTTGAGGGTGTGTTTGTTCTCAGCGTAGAGCGTGCCGCCCTGCTTCTGCGTGATGATGCGAATGGCATTCTCCACCTCCTGGTCGGTGATGCCGTCGTTCTTGTAGCGGTTGTGCAGATACGCCGCCAGATCATCGCGCAGCACCACCTCGTCGAGGTCGCGGGTGATGTCCTCGCCTTTGACATAATCATAACCCTGCTCTTCCAGCAGGGAAATGACGGATTGTTCCAATAGGCTTTCGTTGAATAGAAACATAGACTATTTCACATTTTTAAACACTTTATACACGTACGAATAAGATTGATTGTCTAATTCACCAGCATTTTTTGCAGCATTGATGTTATCTTCTGCTCGTTTAATAGCAGCATCCAACTTTCCATCAGCACATAGTTTTTCAACCCAAGTTTTTTTTTCTAAACAGTCCTTGTCTTTCAACACCTCAAACATATTAATGTTTTTTGGGGGAAAGTAGGCTTTCATATAAGGCTTTAATATCTTGCTGATTTCTTCACATGTTCCTATTAATCTTGTTGAATTATTAAAATGAAGAAGAAACCAATACTCAATACAGGGCATACTTGGGCAAACGACAACAGTTCCATTGTCAATTTCGTTTTTAAATTGGTTGACAAAAGCTTCGTGTTTCTCAAGATTTTTTTTATTTCCACGAACGGTATCCCAATCAAAAACGCAAAAGATTTGAGCATCAGGATTGTCTTTCAATATCTTCTTGATTCGATCAGGAAAGATTTCGGTATAGCCCGACTCCATCCCGAAATATTCAGGTACCACATTGAACTTATAAATGGTGGTGTCAGAAACATGTCGGAAATAGTAGCATTCGGTATTCTTGCCCCCACTGATGACAAACGGGAATAATGGCCGCAAAGTGCGACTCCCTTTGTTTTCAAAAGAAGTCGTTTCGTGCGAAAAGTAGGTCTGCCGAGTATCACCTGCGCTTTCTATAATATTCCTTTTGCCCGCCATTCTTGTCAATTATTTCATTGTGGCACCGAATCGTCCTAATCTATATGCAGATCTAATCGAAGACAGTCTATTCAATCCTCTAAAATCAGTCAAACGATACAAATCGGAAGTCCCTGATGCTTTCTTTTCCGTAAACCAGATAGAGTCTTTTCTTACAAGATCGTCGACTAAATCCAAAAGACTGTCGTCATGGATAGTCACCAACATTTGCGACCGGCTTTTGTTTTTGAAGTACTCAAACAGCAGCTTTTCCAAGAATTTTGGATGTAGCGATGCTTCGATCTCATCCACCAAGAGAAATCCGTTCTTTTTTTGAATATTATAGATAGCGGTTGCAAGGCCAAAAATACGCCGGGTTCCGTACGACTCCAAAGAAATATGAAGCTCGTATTTTTCGTCTTCCTGCTCGTTTTTCACCAAATGCTCGAAATAGGTTTGATATGATTTTATAGTAACTTGAGCAGATGTTATTATTTTAAATGGGAAATCAGCAGCTGGAATATCATAGGCTTGTGTTTTAATGTCAGAAATATCAAAGTCTGCGTTCTTAAAGTAATTCACAAGATAATTCCTTAAAGCATCGTCTTTTGAGAGTTGAGCTTCTGCAGACTCTGTTAATGACAGTGTGGGGTCAATCATTTTTTCAAAATGCGATATCATCCATTGCCTAACTGCATACAAATCAGGCAAGTTGACATTCACCTTTCCGAGAGCTGCAAAAAAGGACATGTTTTTCAAGCACTCCAAGGAGATTTTCTCTTTTTCCGTCATACTCAACTTAATAACAGACGGATTGTAGGTGATGTCGGACTTGCCGTCTTTGAATGTCCTCACAAAAAGCATAGTGGGTTGAACACTCTTGTAATAACATAGTTTTTCCAAAGACACTTGATTCTCATCCAGTTCCAGCAAATAGTGATGTTTAATACCTCCCACATAGAAAACCAGTTCAAATCGAGATGGTTCGGTTGGGGTCGCCCGATCGAAAAGGAAGGGAATAACCCCAGTACGCTCTTCTACATTACTGGCTTGTTTCCGCCAAAAAGCCCGTAGGAACTCAAATGCTTTCAACAAATTCGTTTTTCCCGACGCATTTGCTCCATACACCATGGCGAAGCGAAGCAGCCGTACACCGGGCACCACTTCTACCACTTGATATTCCTCGGCAAACTTGTCTTTGGTGGCTTCAAAACTAAAGGTCACCTCGTCCTTGAACGACAGGAAGTTTTTTATCTTTATCTCTTGTATCATATCGCTCTATTTTTGGGGATGCAAAAATACAAAAAAATCAAAACACATCTTATTCTATTAAAAAAAATGGATTATATAGTGCCGATTTCTAAAATAGATTACGCTTTCATATCGTTTGATAAATTATCTCCTATTGTTCCTTTTTGCCACCAAATCTTTTAAAACCATTTTCGTTTAATCTTTTGCAAAAATCACAAAAAACATTTCCGTCAAGCCCTTCTGCCGTACATATAATTTGAAAAATCGACTGTGCAAATAGTCGTTGCACATCAATTCCCATTTTTCGCAAACTGGAGAGCACTGCATGACGTGAATCATTGTCTTTTGTAAATATTGTAATACGTTTTTTATCTTTTTCTGCCTCTGCGTAATGCGAAGAAGATACAAGATTCTTAAAAAAAAGATTGAAATAACTGTAGTCAATTTCTCCGAAAGACAATCCAAAAAATACAATTTCATTGGCATTGTCTAATTCAGTGTATAGATTGTGGAACGTATAATACTCGCTCTGTGTTTTACGGAAACGATCGTATCCCTCTCGAAGTTCTGCTTCATGGACACCTAATATGATTGAATTATTATTGTCGGCTACAGAACCATGAATATGATAATAGTTGATCTCTTTTGAAATACCTAATTGTTTGGCAATACGATTTAGATTAGTATAATTAAAAGAGCAAATGTGTCTGAAAAAACCATTTTTTATAATCGTTTGGAGTGTTTTACCTGCCACACTATTGGAATTTATCGGATGGCTGTTTTGAACATCTGCAATGTATTGGCCTAATGCGTCCCGAACCATATCATAATATGCGATATTTTTTTTAATATCAGATTCATCTTCCTGACTTGGGTCCACTATTTCTTTGCTGACATTGGGTGACGCATAATCTAACAAACATTTTTCCAAATCGAACCATAACTCTTTATCCAGTTTGTCTTCAAGATAATGCTCTAACAATACAGTTGGATATATCGGCGTAATGGCATTAAAACCTCCATGAGCGGTACGTGTTGGAAATTTTATTGGGTCGTCTATTTTTTTTGCTTTAGGCCAATATTCTGATTTAGCAAAATCGGAAAATTTTGTTGGAAGACCCAAATCTAAGTCAAATCCGTTTCCAATCACCAATAGATTTTCTATAATATCCATTTCTCAGTAAATATCCTTTTCCCTTCCTCGCCAACAGCAAGGACTATAATTCCGTTAAAATCACCAATCTTCTGCTTCAATGTACTCGTATGCAGCATATATCGTTTTTTTGTTCTCCAACTTTTCGTCAGCAAAAACTTCAACCTCACGCAAATCCATATCCAAACTGATTCTCTTTGATGTGATGGCATTCATAAACTTCTGATAATCGTGATAGTTTTCAGTCCCAGCCACTTCGTCATACAGTGACGTCTTGAATACAAGCACCAAAAATATACAATATTCGGCATCTTCGCAGGCTGTGCCTATCATAGAAAACAACAATTGATATTTTAATAATAAATCTTCTTTTTTGAATTGCCTGAAATTAGTCCTCCTTATTAAACTCTCAATGCGGCTTGTGATATTTGAACTTTCTCCTTTGGCCCGCCGTAACAATCCAGACAAATATGCGGTTTGAATATCTCTGGAATCAAACGGTTCGTTAACCTTGGCCTCAATCCCAACGAAAACCCGTTTTTTCGTGTCGCGAAGAACCAAATCATGCATACGGCCATGTCTATAATTGTCGAATATCGATTCATACTCAAATATTGCCTCTTCAGATGCCCAATCCTCATTGTCATTTTTCTTGATTGTTGTAAGAATGCCATTGACAATCTCCTCGATTCTTGCCACTCCGTCGTGCTCTAACACAAATCTGCCTATACTTGCCGCACTAAAACCATCTTTCCAATTCTTGGTTTTTGTCTTTAGTTCACTTAATGAAAGAACTTCGCAATGTCTGTTATTATAATATAGTTTCATCTCCTTCCCTTTTTTATTTCCCCATCTTTGCCAAAAGCAAAGACTGTAATTCCGTTAATTTGGCGTCCTATATCAATACAATAATTAAATTCTCCAATTCCGTTGGTCTTACACTATGATTCTAATAGTTCTCAACAATTGTTTTTAAATTCTTTTTAATGTTATATGCTTCAATATTCTCTTTAATTCTTTCAACTCGTTGCAGATTACCTTCAACATCAGATATAAAATCAATCCACTTTACACTTGGGATATAGGAGCATTCTCCTGTTTCAGGACGATTGTTTGCATCGTGATGAATACACGTAGAGAATGTAGGATAATATCGATTAAACATATTTACAGATAGGACTTTGAATAATCTTCCAGTAAAAAGTGTACGACTATTGCAATATGGACAAGTGTGTTCCTTTATATAATATTCATAACTATTATTAGCGTCGGGGAGAACTATAGCCATCACCGCATTTGTTTTACTCGTTCGCCCGTTTCTGGATTGCTCCCTTAAAGAATAAGAAACCTCCCAAGGTATCCACTGATCTGTTTCTGGCAACAAGGGATCTTTCATATTTGGTGAAATTAACACCAAAGTTATAGAACTATCATAAATCTTATCTCCAAGCAGGGATTGGATTGTGGCATCTTCCAAAACACTCATATCCTCCCCATCTTTTTCTCCTTTATTGATATTGTTACCATATTTTTCTAATAAGATTTGAAGAACATCCACATAGTCTCTACCTATAGTTTGATGATACGGATTATCCTGTTCTAATTGCCGTACATTGGCATCCTTGTATTTATACGAAATGAATATTTTTCTACCCATATTACATCATCTTTACTATTATTAACCCTCCCATCAGTAAACAACAAGCAACTGTCAAATATAACGTGGCAGTTGTCAGTGAAAACAAGCTGGAACAATACTTGTACCGTCCTAGCTTATAATCAGAAATATCCATAGAAAACGCTGGAATATTTTTCTTTGGATCTATCACATCTTCGTACAGCCCTCTAAATCTCTTTTCTTGCTGCAAATAATATGAATCTATGAACCAAAAGATAAGTGTAGGCGCTATGGCTACAAACACGTAAAAATAGTTGTTACTACTCGCGTATAAAGCCAATAAAGCGGATACAATTGTTATCATCCATCCCTTTATTTGAAAGGAATTTTTGTTCATCCTATTGATGATGTTTTGAATGAACTCTAAATGTTGTATTTTTTCTTGTTCCATATTACTATTGTTTTAACCAATCTACTAGGGGCACTCTTTTTTCCTGAAATTCCACGTAACACCAATTAACTGTATATTCGTACTCCGTCTTAATAACTGGATATATTTGTAGATATTCATTACCAGTGAAAGCATCTCGTCGCT
>CACXUB010000034.1 GCA_902770735.1 uncultured Bacteroidota bacterium
TGTTCCAAAATCTTCCATTTTTACTCTCCGACACCGTGGGATTCATCCGCAAACTGCCGCACGGACTTGTGGAGTCGTTCAAGTCCACCCTCGACGAGGTCCGCGAGACGCACCTGCTGCTGCACGTCGTCGATATCAGTCACCCTGACTTCGAGGAGCAGATCCAGACGGTGCAGAAAACGTTAGAGGAAATCGACTGTGCAGGAAAGCCTACCGTTATCATTTTCAACAAGATAGACCAGTATTCGTGGGTGGAGAAGGCCGAGGACGACCTCACGCCCAAGACCAAGGAGAATGTCACGTTGGAGGAACTTAAGGCAACGTGGATGGCCAAACTCGGCCCGAACACGCTTTTCATTTCCGCCAAGACGAAGGAAAATGTCAACGAGATGAAGGATTTTCTGTACGAAGAGATCAAGAAGTTGCATATACAGATTTATCCCTATAATAACTTCTTGTACTAAACAAAGGGATATTAAAAGAAAATAAACGGCATGAAAATCAGCATATTACAGCGGTTTACACGCCGTTTTTATATCCGTTAGAATGTATTAAGTATCACTTTTTTTTGTCACTCGTTTGTCACTCGTATTGGAAAAATTGTATTTTTGCACCCGGTAACAATTGACAATAGAGATATGGCAAAACAAGCGAAAAGGACGGCCAAAGAACCCGTCAGAATCAGAGTTAGGCAGCTGGCTAACGGCAACCAATCAATATATCTTGACTATTACAGCAATGGCGTGAGGGAACGCGAATTTTTGAAAATGTACCTTATCCCGGAGCGCACCCCGTTAGACAAGCAGCAGAACAAGGACACTTGGAACGCGGCGCAGGCTATCCGAGCGCAGCGCGTCACCGACTTGAACAACGGCGCAGCGGGTATCAAAAGAGACCGCCGGGGCGATATTCTGTTGGCTGAATACCTCAACGGCCACTTGGCAACCATTGACAAGCTGGCACCCTCAACCCGGAAACTAACGGCCTTGATGATCGCAAAGGTGTTGGAATACGGCGGGGAGAAAGTCAGATTGAAAGACGTTGACAAAGAGTTTTGCCGTGGCTTTGTCAATTATCTGTTGGCCACCGATAACGCCTACACGGGCAAGCCGTTGACAAAATGCACCGTTGACAATTACTTTACCCGTTTCACATTCGCGATGAATGAGGCCGTCCGGGGCGGTTACATTGACAGCAACCCGGTACACGCTTTGTCGGCAACCGACAAGGTGAAGCCGGAGAGCAGCACCCGCGAATATCTTACAATTGATGAGGTGCAGCGGCTTATCGAATCCGATTGCAGATACAGCGACTTGAAACGGGCTTTTATGTTCAGTTGCTTTTGCGGGTTGAGGTTGTCCGACATACGGGCGTTGACGTGGGGGGCGATTGAGGACACCGGGAACGGCGGCGCACGGGTGGCGATCGTGCAGCAGAAAACGGGCGAAACCCTATATCTTGACTTATCCACGGAGGCCGTCAGCTGGCTACCCGTCAGAGGTGGCGCGGGCGATCCCGTTTTCAACTTGGGTTGCTGTTCGATGATAAGCCGCAATGTTTCACAATGGGCGGCGGCGGCCGGGATCACGAAGCACGTCACATTCCACACAGCGCGTCACACCTTTGCAACAATGATGTTGACACTTGGGGCTGACCTATACACCACCAGCAAGCTGTTAGGACACACCAATATTCAGACCACACAGATATACGCCAAAATCATTGACAGCAAGAAAAAAGAGGCCGTGAACCTCGTAAACGGAATTTTCAAACATTAGTAGATATGGAAAACAATGAAGCGACCGCAAAGGCGGAATTTTGCCAACGGGTATTGTCCGGGGAAATTGAATGGGCAGCGGCCACAATATGGTTGGACGGGCTGACCCTTGATGAAATGAAAAGACTACACGATGATTGTATAGTGCATAACACTGTACAACCGATGATTGGCGGCAATATTAGTCATAGGCGGCAACGCGTAGCCGAATATCTGAAACAGCGCATAGGCAACGAAGAGAAGCAACAGAGACCCAAAGGCCGGAAAGGTAAGGATGGCGAAATATGGAACGTTAGCAACATAGCCAACTATTTAGGGATGGCAAAAAGCACGTGCCAAACGGCCTTGAAAAACGGGGATATACCCGGCACGTGGCAGGATGGTAGCAGATGGAAATTATCAATAGAGAAATACGAACAATCAAAATTCAATAAGCAATGAACACCAAACAGCAAAACAGACGGCCACGGCCAACGTGGAGGCAGTACAATGAACTTAAACGCGAATACAATGGATTGTGGGCAGAATTTGCCCTATTGGTTGAGGAACGCGACAGATTGAAAAGGCAGTTACACACAGAGAAAATGGTTTCTTCTGCTTTGAAAACAGCCAACAGAAGTAACCACGAAGCCGGGATGAAATATTTGGACATCATCGGCAATCTTACACACGACCTCAACGGCTACCTCGCTGAAAAGCTGGCAGGGAAGCAGCAAGCCCAATAGAGCCACGGAGGACAAGAAACCACAACCAACCGCGCCCGGAATCTTCACCGATCCGGGCGCGGTTTTGCGTTGGATGGGGGCGAACTTTGCGAAACAAGAGAACCTAAAACGGATAACGTACCGATTGAGGCGCAAAAAGACCGAAATATCCCATTTTTTATCCCATTCAATAGTTGTTACTTTGCAACGTTGAAACTTAATACAAATAAATATGAATGACGAACAATTTAACAAGCTGTATTCAGCATTAACCGGGCTTGCAACGTTGCAGGCAAAAGAAGCCTTGAACATTGAAGATGTAACCCTATTGACGGGGCTATCCAAAAGCACGATTTATAAGCTGTGTTGGAAAAACGCCCTACCTTATTACAAAGACCCGCAGGGGCGCACACTTCATTTCAAAAAGTCGGAAATTGAGGGCTGGATGTTGTCGCACCGCACGCCCACGGCGGCGGAGTTGGCAGAGCAGGCGCGGGCGTACTGTGTCAATAATCCACGATAAACCCGGAACGATGGCGAAGCGGCAAAGTATCAAAGATTTTGAGATGGCGCAGATGGCGCGGCGGCTGGAACGTCTCCCGGCAAGCTACCCGCGAAACGCTGTTGTGTGGCCGACATATAGCGACACCACCGCCAACGGGCTAACACGTCTTATCGTTGACTATTGCAAGGCGCAAGGATGGCACGCGGAGCGGATCAACACGCAAGGCCGGGTGATCGATCAGCGGCGTGAGGTCACAGACATATTGGGACACCGCCGGACTATCGGCAGCGTGAAGCGCATACCCACCGCCGGGATGAAGGGCAGCGCGGACATTCACATTCTGAAAGCCGGGCGGGCTGTGTTCTGTGAAGTGAAGATAGGGCGCGACCGTCAGAGCGAGGCGCAAAGAGCGTTTCAAAGGAGCGTTGAGGCTTCCGGGGGCTTGTATATCATCGTACACGATTTTGACGATTTTTTGAGCCAAATACGCTGAAAAAAACAAAGATTTACAGAGTGATGGAAAAAGGACACACCAACAATCCCAACGGGAGGCCGAAGGGGAGACCCAACAAGATAACGCAGGACACGCGGGCTTGGTTGTCGGCAGTCATTGACAAGAACCGCCGGCAGATGGAACGAGACCTAAAAGCACTTGAACCCAAAGAACGGTTGCAGATCTTTGAACGCCTTATGCAATACGTTATCCCCAAGCAGCAGGCGACAACGGCAACCGTTGACCTTGAAAGGCTGACCGATGAGCAGGTGAACCAAGTTATTAACACAATTATCAACACAGCAGAATTATGACAATAGAAGAGATCAAAAAGAAGTACGAAGAAGATAGCCGGGCGCAGAAAAAAGCGATCGAAACGGCGGATCGTAAACGAGACGTTCAACGGGCAAAGGTTGAATATCTGAAAGACGAGCGCAAGAAGTTGACACCCTCGATGGGGCTGGTGGACTACGAGAGCCGCCAAAAAATCAAACACCTATCGTTCAAAATCTGTGAAGAGCAGGCGAAACTTGACAAGTTGGAAGCAGAGTGCAGGAAAGCCCGAATCGGCGACACTTTGGACAGCATAACGAATAATATCACACATTAAAACACACACAATATGACTAAGTACGAATATCAAAAACAGCAATTGGAGAACCGCGCGAAACACGCCGCGAACCTTGCAAACCTCAACAGCCAGTTGGAGGAAGCAAAGGGCATTTTGTCCACAATACGAAGACTTGAACGGACGTATGAGAACGAGAAGAACGAGCGGGAGACCCGCAAGGAGATACGGCGAATTGAGGCACTTGTCAAAGACGAGCAGGCCGCATATAACAAGACGTTCCAAGCAGACCCCGACAGTATCAAAATGGTTGTTGACAATATGGAACTTTGACCGATGAAGATTGATCTGAACACCCGCGATCGCAAAATCATTGTTTTGCGGTGGCTGAAACAAGGATTTATAGAAACCACCGATTTTGAAGAGATGGTGCAGGAAATAAAAGTGCAGATATGCGAATCAAAAAAGGACGTGGAGAATATAGACAATCCCGACTATTGGGAGGAAGAACACAGATAATTTAACAACAACACACAAACACAAAAAGCAAAAATTATGGCGAAACTGAAAGACACATTGCAAAAAATGAAGCAAAGAAGTATGTACTATATCCCGTTACACTTTGATTTTTTTGATAGTTTAACAGGATTGGGTTCAGCTGACGCGATGAATACGATAATCCAACTTGTCTGCTGGTTTGACAACAGGCAGACAGAAGTCGAAATATCCGATGATGCGGAAAAATTACTTATGTTGGAGATGAGCAGACTTGAAAAATTGAAAGAATCCCACACGAAGCGTAAAAATGGGAGCGTCCCCAAAAGACAAAATGAAACCGACAGATCAAACGCGACTAAGCGAGTTTGTCACCGTCCTGAGGAATACGGGGAGGAAATATAACGGTTTCGCCGCCGACTTTTGTTTTAGCGCAGATACCGCCAGCAATTCCCAACGCTGGTGGTATCTTTTATATTGCAAGCATTATTATTCATAAAAGTGATTACATTGTAAGCAGTTTTCTACATCCCTCTGTTGAGGTTGCCATCGGTCGCGCTGGGCACGAACAGAAGCAAAACACGAAGCAAAACACGAAGCAAAAAGTATATATATGCGATTGAATTACAGTAAGTAACACCAATTTATTGTAGAAGCAAAACGGCAAGCAAAAAATCATTTTCCCTTTTTAAATAAAGAAAAGAAAATAGTATAAATAAATAAATAAAGAAAGAACAATAGATAGCTTTTTTTGAGTTTATACTGTTGGTTTCTGTTCGGTTGGGACGTGGGGAACGGTGGATGCGTGGGGGATGGTGGCCACTTGGGGTGACGGGCTGACGCACGCCGGGGATAGGTGGCCGGGGCGATCGGTGGAGGCAACAGCACCCTGAGCAGGGGAGCGGCGAAAATTGATAGACGGGGGAGATTGGAAAAATGGTATATTTGCCGCCGGAAACCAGCGGGCAAAAGTCCACATATAGAGGCGGTTTTGTCACTATTTTGTCACTTGTTGCCGATTGTCCGCTGGTTTTTATTTGAAAATAAGACACTTATAAAACTAAACAAACTATCCCTATAATAACTTTTTGTATTGAGGGAATAGTGATTAGTGAATAGTGAATAGTGATTAGTGAATAGGGATTAGTGAATAGGGAGTAGTGAATAGGGAGTAGGGAAGAAATTTTAATTCAAAATAATATATATAGTATGAAAAGAGCGATTATCAGCGTAAGCAACAAGGAAGGCGTGGTGCCTTTCGCGCAGGAGCTTGTGAAATTGGGTTTTGAAATCATCTCCACCGGCGGCACCCGCAAGGCGTTGGAGGCCGCGGGCGTGAAGACCATCGGCATCAGCGAGGTGACGGGCTTCCCGGAAATCATGGACGGCCGGGTGAAAACCCTGCATCCGAAGGTGCACGGCGGACTGCTCTCCGTGCGTACGAACCCCGAGCATGTCAAGGAGATGGAAACCAACGGCATCGCCCCCATCGACATGGTGGTGGTGAACCTTTACCCGTTCAAACAGACCATCGAGAAAGAGGGTACCACGTTTGAGGATGCCATCGAGAACATCGACATCGGCGGTCCCTCCATGTTGCGCAGCGCGGCCAAGAACCATGCTTTCGTGACCGTGGTCGTCGATAACGCCGACTATGCCACAGTGCTGGAGGAATTGAAGGCCCATGGTGACACCACCTTGGAGACGCGCCGCCGTCTGGCCGCCAAGGTGTTCCGTCACACCGCCGCCTACGATACGTACATTTCCACCTATCTGACTGAGAAAGTCGGCGAGAAAGAACCTGAGAATCTGACGCTTACATTTACAAAGAAGCAGTCGCTGCGCTACGGCGAGAACCCGCACCAGGAGGCCGCTTTCTATGCCGGCAAGAAGCAGGGCTATTCGATGGCTTGGGCGGAACAACTTCATGGTAAAGAACTGTCATACAATAACATACAAGATGCGGATGCCGCATTGCAGATTCTTCGCGAATTCGACAGCCCGACGATGGTGGCTGTGAAGCACAAGAATCCCTGCGGCGTGGGCATCGGTGAGACCGCCCTGGAGGCGTGGACCCGCGCTTACGAGGCCGACAGCGTCTCTATTTTCGGCGGCATCGTGGCTTCTAACCGCGAAATCGACCTGCCGACGGCTGAGGCGATGAAGCCCGTTTTCCTCGAAATCATTCTCGCTCCTTCGTTCACGCAGGAGGCCTTCGACCACCTTTCCACCAAGAAGAACATCCGGCTGATGACGTTCAGCACCGACAAAGCCAACGCCGACGAGCGCATGTTCGTCAGTGTGGCGGGCGGCATGCTCAGTCAGTCGATCGACCGCAAGCGCTTTGAGGACTACGAGATCAATGTGGTGACCGAAAAGGCCCCGACGGCGGAGGAGATGGAGAACCTGAAGTTGGCGATGACCATCTGCAAGCATGTGCGCTCCAACGCCATCACGGTGGCCTGCGACGGCCGGATCGCCGGTGTCGGTGCGGGACAGATGAACCGTGTGGGTGCCGCTCATATCGCCTTGGAAGAAGCTAAGGAAAAGGGACTTACCGCCAATCTGTGTCTCGCCAGCGATGCCTTCTTCCCCTTCGACGACGTGGTGAAGATGGCCAAGGAGTACGGCGTCACCGCCATCATCCAACCTGGCGGCAGCGTCCGCGACGAGGATTCCATCAAAGCCTGCAACGAATTCGGGATCGCGATGGTGTTCACGGGAGTGCGGCACTTTAGGCACTGAGGTTGGCTTTTGGCTGTTGGCTGTTAGCTGTTAGCTTTTAGCTTTTGGCTGTTGGCTTTTAGCTGTTGGCTGTTGCCGTTTAATGACACTGATGAGCTCGTTGATTTGTTTTTCAATGAGATGTAGCTGAGATAGTAGCATGTCGAATGTTTCGTGACTGATATATTCCAAATTATATGCTATCTGTAATTGTGTCTCGACCTCAAAGGCAGAACCCAGGCTGATGTTTAAGAAATGAATAAATTCTCTTTCTGAATCTCTGGCGGCTCCCTCTGCGATATTGGAAGGAATGGATACTGACGCTCTTCTCAATTGATCGCTTAAGCCATATCTCTCGAAAGAAGGAAAGTCGCTAACTATTTTGTAGATTTGTGTAGTGAATGATATGGATTCGGTCCAAATTTTGTAATTTCTAAAGTTTCTCATTTTTTAATAGTTAATAGTTAAAATTGTAAATTACGTTATAAAAATCTTTGCAAAAATACAAAATATTTCAAGCAATTAGAAGCTAACAGCTAACAGCCAATAGCTAATTGCTAACGGCCAATAGCTAATAGCCAATCTTTCAAGTATATACCGTCATGAACGAACCCATCAACCCCCAAATAGAACCAACCTGGAAGCAAGTCCTTTGGGACCAGTTCCAGGCACCGTATTTCGCGGAATTGAAAGCCTTTTTGGTAGAAGAAAAGAAGCATTATGTGGTGTTCCCGCCGGGACCGAAGATTTTCAACGCGTTCAACTCGACGCCGTTCGACAAGGTGAAGGTGGTGATCATCGGGCAGGACCCGTACCATGGGGAAGGGCAGGCGCACGGCCTGTGTTTCTCGGTGCAGGACGGGGTGCCGATTCCGAAGTCGCTGCAGAACATCTTCAAGGAGTTGGTCACGGATGTGGGGTTTGTGCCGCCGAGAAGCGGGAATTTGCAGTCGTGGGCCAACCAAGGGGTGCTGTTGCTCAACGCGACGCTCACGGTGCGGGCGCATCAGGCGGGCTCGCACCAGCGGCACGGCTGGGAGACCTTCACCGACTGCGCCATCCAGCGGCTGTCGGAGCAGCGTGAGGGGCTCGTCTTCCTGCTTTGGGGCAACTACGCCATCGAGAAGCAGCGGCTCATCGACCCTCGCAAGCATTACGTGCTCACCGCGCCGCACCCGTCGCCGCTCTCCGCCTCCCGAGGCTTCTTCGGTTGCCGGCATTTCTCAAAAACAAACGAAATCTTGATGTCGATGGGAAAAACGCCTATCAATTGGCAGCTTTAGCTTTTGGCTTTTGGCTGTTATCTGTTGGCCTTAGTCCTAAAACTTGAACGTCCACATCACCGACGGGATGATGGGGAAGAGGCTCATTTGGTAGGCGTGGTTCTGCATGGAGAAACTCGTCAGGTCGCCGTTTTCGGTGTTGACGGAGGTTTCGAAGAAAACGAGGAACGGATTTTTGCGGTTATAGACGTTGTAAATGGAAAAGTTCAGCCCTGTTTCGAACTTGGCGGTCTTCTTGATGGTCCAGTCCACCGCGAGGTCCAGCCGATGATACGGGTTCACGCGGTACTCGTTGCGTCCGCTGTATTCCGTCACCACCGATCCCATGTAGAGATAGTAGCCGAGCGGCACCGTCATGGTGTTGCCGGACTGAAACACCCACAACGCTGAGACACTCAACTTGTTACGCAGAATCTCGTATGTCAGGCTGATGGAAACGTCGTGCCGGCGGTCGTATTTTGCCCAATAGGGTTTTCCGCCGTTGAGGTCGTCGAACTGCCTCCGCGTGAACCCGAGCGTGTAGCCGATGAAGCCCGTGAACCGTCCTTTCGCCTTCTTGACGTAGAACTCCGCACCCGCCGACCAACCTTTCCCGAAGACGTACAGTTGGTCGGGGTTGATGGTGAAAACGCTGAAGTCCAGTCCGTCCCGATACTCGGCAAGATTATACATCTGCTTGTAATACAGGTCGATATAAGTCTCGAACATATCGTGGTGGAAATTCTTGAAAACCCCTAAGGAGTATTGGAGCACCGTCTGCGGTTTCAGCAGGTCGGTGGAGGGCATCCAGACATCGGTAGGCAGCGAGATGTTGGCGATGGAAATCTGGTGCATGAACTGGTAATTCAATGTGGCAGAGGCTTTTATGGATGTCGTGGAGTCGATAAGCCAGCGCACGGAAAGACGTGGTTCGGCTCTGTTGTACTGGTTGACAGAAGCGGCCGGCTTGTAGAGGATGGAGTCGCAAACATGACCTAATTCGTCGAGCAGATAGCGGGTGAAAGGGCCGAGATGTTGGAAGTTGGTGTATCGTACCCCGATGTTGAGTTTCCAGTGCTTGGAGATGTCCCACTCGTCGTGGGCGTAAATGGCCAGTTCGTTGCCGATGTAGTGCTGTACCGGCGGCAGGGAGAAACTGTTTCCCACGCCGGCTTCAACAGCGTATTGTCCTGGGATACAGTCGTGTACGATGTCGTGAATGCCGAAACGAATGTTGTGTTTCGGGGTGGGGATCCAGGTGAGCTCGCTCTTCAGACTGTAGTCGCGCACGCCGGAGGTTAGCTCCAGAGAGTAGGGGTCGATGCGCATTTCCGTGCCGAAGTTGTAGTAGCTGAAAGTGGCGGAGGTGTTGAGGAACATGCGGTTGCCGATGAGGTAGTTCCATCGCGCCGAAGCCGCGGCGTTGCCCCACTGGAAGGTCATTTTCGTCTGCTGCGAGCTGGATTTGAAACCATAGACGTCGTTGCCGTAGTAGGCGCCGAAGTAAAGCCGGTGCTTGGGGTTGATGACGATGTTGAACTTGGCGTTGACATCGTAGAAGTAGAAGTTGGTGCCCTTCATCGGCGAGGTTTTCTTCAGGAACGGCTGTATGAGCACGTCGGCGTAGGTGCGGCGGGCGGAAATGAGGAACGAGGCGCGGTTTTTCTTGATGGGGCCCTGCACGGTGAGGTGCGAGAAGACGAGCCCGAGGCCCCCGTCTACCTCATATTTCTTGAGATTGCCCTCTTTCTGATAGACGTTCAGGATGGAGGCTGCGCGTCCGCCGAAGTAGGCGGGCATGCCGGATTTGACAAGGTCGATGCTTTTCACGGCGTCGGCGTTGAAGATGGAGAAGAAACCGAAGAGATGGTCGGCGTTGTAGATGGTGGCCTCGTCTAGGAGGATGAGGTTCTGGTCGGTGCCGCTGCCGCGCACGTAGAAGCCGGAGTTGCCTTCGCCGGACGCCTGCACGCCGGGCAGCAGCTGTACGGACTTGATGACGTCGGCCTCGCCCATCAGCGCGGGCAGCGCCTTGATGGTCTCGATGCTCATTTCCATGCGGCCCACGTCGCCGCTGCTGACGTTGGCGTTGCCGCGCTCGCCCCGGATCACCACCTCCTCGCCCATGAACGCCGTCGGCTCCAACTCGAACTTCCGTGTGACATTCTTGCTGAGGACAATGGTGTCTTCTATTGTCTTGAAACTCATGTAGCTGACCTTCAGGACATACTTGCCGGGCAGCACCGAAACGGAGTAGTATCCGGCCTGGTTGGTGACACAGCCTTGCACGTTCGAGGGAGCTTTGACGTCGGATAGGATCACATAGGCGCCCAGCAGCGACTCCCCGTTGGAAGCGTCGGTCACGGTGCCCGACAGGGTCACACGCGATCCTTGCGCGAGAGCCGTGCCGCACAGTGCCATGAGTAGCAGTAGGATGTATGTTCGTTTCATCAGTTCGTATTCTTGATGCGTAGCTGGCTGAAGGTGACGCCGGCGACGATCACCAGGATGCCCCAGAATTTGATTGGGGTGAACGATTCCTGGCCGATGGCGGAGGCGGCAAGGAGGGTCACGATGGGGATGAGGTTGGTGAAGACGCTTGTCTTGCTGACGGTCAGCTGTTTGACGGAGTAGGAGTAGAGCATGTAGGCGGCGGCGGAGCAGAGCAGGGCGAGACAGACCAGGCTGAGGATCGCGCTGGCGTCCCAGGTCAGGGCGGGCCACTGCTTGATGTCGAAAAACAGGATAAAGGGGATGTAGAACGGGATGGCGATGAAGTTCTGCCAGGTGGTCACCGAGGCGGGGCTGTACTTTCGGAGCAGGCGGGTGAGCTGCACGCTGTAGCCGGCGGCGGCCAGCACGGCAAGGCTGAGCAGCAACGTGCCCTTCAGACTGAACACGATCTGGCCGTTCGGGCTCATGGTCAGCATAAGCACACCACCCACCGAAACGAGCGTGCCGACGACAAACTCCCAGCGGATGGGCGCGTGCTCGGCGAAATACATGGTGATGGAAATCACGATGGGGATCAACGCGATGATGACGGCGGCGTAGCTGGCGTCCACGTATTTCAGCCCGAAATCCTCCCCGATGAAATAGAGGAACGGCTCGAAGAAAGCCAGCAGCAGAAAATCCTTGAAATCGGCGCGTTCGATCTTCTGCAACTTTTTGCTGCACTTGAGCAGCGTGATGAACACCGCCGAGGCCAACACAAGGCGGATGAACACGATGGTGAACACCGGGAAGTTGTTGTTTAACAGCTGTTTGATCCAAACAAAACTGAACCCCCAGAAGAGCATGGCGAGCAAAATGGAAAGGTATCCTAAACCTTTTTCTTGAGTGTCTTTTTTCATGGCGGCAAAAATCCGAAAAATTTTTGAAACTTGCAATATTATTATGCTCTAATCGTTATAAGAAAACTAATTTTTTTATATGAATAAATATATATACTTGATAGTAAGCGTAATAGCGGTAACGATTTTTTTCAATTCCTGCAAAAAGCCGGATCTCACCCCGGTGTATATTCATGTCACCCCGGAAGATTTTGAAAATTGCATCGATGTCAGCAACTTCAACGAGACCCATGATCAGAACTTCGACCAGGAGCAGCTGGCGGCGCTCACAAGGCACAAGTTCACGCATGTCAACGTGTATGTGAACAACAAGAACATAGGTTGTTGGGAACTGCCCTGCAAAGTGCCGGTGCTGGACGTCAACAGCAACGACTCCAGCACGCTGATTCTGTTGCCCGCATTCCCGCTGACGGGCATGGGCAACACCATCATGGGTTACCCGTTCCTGAATATCTGCCGGCAAAAGGTCATCCTGCAAAAGGGCACCACCTACGAGGTGTCGCAGAATCCGCCAAAATATGTCTATAGCGAATATGCCCGAGTTCCCTACTTCGAAACCTTTTCCAACAGTACCTCGTTCACTGCGAGTTACCCCGACCGAACCCCGTTGACCTTTCTGCCGGTGTCTGTTGACGGCAAGAATGTGGGGGAAATTGTCATGAACGATGCCTCCAGCCAGAGTTTCGACGTTTCGTCAACACCCTTCGTCGCTCCCGTGGGCAGTTACCGCGTGATGCTGGAGGTCCGCTATCGCTCCGACTGCAACATCGACGTCTCCATGAAGATGGCCACGGCCTACAACCCCCACAAGGCATACTCTGTCGGCGGGATTTTCAAGTCGCCCGACGAGTGGAAGACCATCCATTTCGACCTGACGCCCACCATCAACGGTTACCATAGTGGCGCCGGCAGTGCGACCGAGGTGACCCTTGTGCTTTCGGGCGCCGGTGACAAGGGCACGGAGTCCCGGGTGGACATTGACGATATCAAAGTGATTTACATCCGAACGGCATAATTTTTCGGCATGAACAAAACCAAACTGACCTGTATTTATCTGTTTTTCGATGTGATGGCCGCCATCCTCACATGGGTGGGGCTTTTCATGTACCGCAAACACGTGGGAGAGTCGGCGGATTTTGCCACCATTATAGCCGCCCTCCGCTCCGATTCCAAATTCTGGCTCGGAATGCTCCTTTTCCCGCTGTATTGGTTGGTTATCCACGCTTTTTTCGGCTATTACAACAAAATCATGCGCAAGTCGAGGCTTGACGAGCTGATGACCACCATCGGCGTGACGCTCTTCGGTTGCCTGTTGTTTTTCTTCGTCTTCATACTCGACGATATCGTCACCTCGCCCAACGACTACCTGAAATACCTGCTTTTCCTCTTCTTTTCGCAATTCCTGCTGACGTACATCCCGCGCTTGTGTATCACTTCGTATGTCAACAACCGCATCCACGACGGCAAAATAGGGTTCAACACCATCATTGTCGGGCACGACGAGATGGCGTTGAAGGCATACGAGACCGTGCGGAAGCAGAGCAAACGGTCGGGACACTTTTTCATCGGATATATTCGCGTTGACGAGCAGAAAACCGACATGATGGAGGGAAAACTTCCCTGTGTCGGAAATATTGACGATATGGGACAGGTGGTTGATGACCAGCATGTTGAGGAGATTGTCGTGGCGTTGCACAACGGTCAGCGGAAATACCTCCAGCAGGTGTTGGCGCTCGTGCGGCGCAACCATAACCTCACCGTCAGTCTGGTGCCGCAGGAGCATGACGTGCTGTTGGGGTCGGTCAAGACCTCTTCCGTGCTTGACGAGCCTATGATTTCCATCTCGCCGGAATACTTGCCCACTTGGCAACGGTTCGTGAAGCGCGGCTGCGACATCGTGCTTTCCGCATTGGCCATCGTTTTGCTCACGCCGCTCTACATCTGTCTGGCTATCGGGGTGAAACGGTCGTCCCCCGGACCGGTGTTTTACAAGCAAGAACGTATCGGTCATTTAGGCAAGCCGTTCAATATCATCAAGTTCCGCTCCATGTGCGAGAATGCCGAGGCGGACGGGCCGATGCTTTCCTCGCAACACGACAGTCGCATCACCCCATTCGGGAAGTTCATGCGGCAGTACCGTTTGGACGAGACCCCGCAGTTTTTCAACGTGCTGCGCGGCGACATGTCGTTGGTGGGCCCGCGTCCCGAACGTCAGTACTATATCGACCAAATCATGGAGCGTGCCCCTTACTACCAGCTGCTGCTCGGCATCAAGCCCGGCATCACCTCTTGGGGGCAGGTGCGCTTCGGCTATGCCGAAAATGTCGATGAAATGGTGGAACGCCTTCGCTGGGACATTCTTTACATCGAGAACATGTCCGTGCAGATGGACATCAAGATTCTGATCTACACGGTGCTGATTATCCTCAAACGCGAAGGGAAGTAGCTGTTGGCTGTTAGCTTTTGGCTTTTTGCTGTTAGCTGTTGGCTTTTAGTTTGAAAGGGAACTCGGCTATTACAAAAAAAATGTATTTTTGCGCACCGAATCGAAAACGTAATTTTACCCGTATATGGAATATAATACCAAGCGTAACAAACTTATTATCAGAGAATACGGCAGAAATATCCAAAAACTTGTGGAGGATTGTGTGAAAATCGAGGATCGCAAGGAACGCACGCGTACGGCATACGCCGTTGTACGTATCATGAGCGATGTGGTCAACTCCAAGGAAAATAGCAACGAGACCAACCGCAACAATGAGGATTTCTGGAATAAATTGTGGGACCATCTCTTCATCATGTCTGATTATCAACTGGATGTGGACTCTCCATTCCCGAAACCTGTTCCGGACACTTCTGAGCGGGAATTCATCAAGCCGTCTTACAATAATAAGAATAAGGTACGGTTCCGCACCTATGGCGTGAATATGCAGAATCTCATCCGCAAGGTGTCTGAATATCCGGAGAATGTACGGCAACAGTATGCGCCTTCGTTGGCCAACTATCTGAAAATGATGTATTTGACATATAACCGGAATTCTGTCAACGACCAATTGATCCGTCATCAGCTGTCGGAACTTTCGAACGAAAAAATCAACCTGCCCGAAGATTTCAACTTTGTGAACACCAAGGAGTTGTTGAATCTTGTCAACTCCAACCAAGCCTTCTATGTGGCGCCTCAGTCCGGCACTAAGAAGAAGAAAAAGAAGAAAAAGAAGAAAAACAACAACGCCGCTTCCGTATGAATATAGTCGATGTACAACAAGTCACGAAATTCTACTCGAATTTCGCTGCGCTTGACGATGTTTCGCTTTCCATTCCTCAAGGTTGCGTTTTCGGTCTGTTGGGTCCCAACGGTGCCGGGAAAACGACCTTGATTCGTATTTTGATGCGCATTTCCTATCCCGACAAGGGAGGGATTCTCTTCAAGGGCCATCCGTTGAAGGATTCCGATATTTACGATATGGGGTATCTGCCGGAGGAGCGCGGTCTTTACAAGAAGATGAAGACGGGCGAGCAGGCTATGTATCTTGCTCAGCTGAAGGGACTTGAAAAGCAGGAAGCGTACAAACGTCTGCGCGAGAAGTTCGAACAGTTCAACATCATGGAGTGGTGGAACAAACCGGTGGAGGAACTCTCCAAAGGAATGCAGCAGAAGGTGCAGTTCGTCACCACCATTCTGCACAAGCCTTCTTTCCTGATCCTCGACGAGCCGTTCAGCGGTTTCGACCCCATCAACGCCAACCTGCTGAAAGACGAGATTCTGAAACTCAAGCGCGAGGGCACGACCGTCGTGCTTTCCACGCACAACATGGCCTCTGTGGAGGAGATATGCGACAACATCGCGTTGATCAACCGTTCCCGGAAGATCCTGGAAGGGGATATCTTCGAGGTGAAAAACCGTTTCAAGAAGCATCTTTTCTCCATTGAAATCCCTTGTGGTTCTGAGGATTTCGAGCGTGAACTCCAAG
>CACXUB010000035.1 GCA_902770735.1 uncultured Bacteroidota bacterium
CTGAAGATCTGTCAACTGAATGTCATTAACCAGCCCCTTGTGCTGGATTTTAAAAATAGTATTTATGCAGCCGACATAGTTGGATTTTTTTAAACGTTCTTCGATTTGATATACGTTTCGAGCCGTTTCAAGAATCCTTCTGTAGGAATATATCAACTCCTTTACCAGTTTAGTTGTTTCAGGATTGGATGCCTGATCTTTCCAGTCTGTCTTCTTCTCAAAAGCAAACCGGACACCACCATCTTTTTTTTCAGTAACCTTTGAACTGTTAGACTTTGCGAGTTCTTTAAGGAATCTTTGCGGCAGACGGTCTATTCGATAAAAGCCATCGTAATCTCCGACAAATGCCCCTATCATAATTTCATCACCAGTATTCGGGCCATATTGTGTCACAGCAGCTAATCGATGAGGCAATATTTTTCCCTTTGTTGGTCACGTACATCACCAGTCCGCCGAAGTCGGTGCGCGGTCCCAACGGGATGCTCTTGAAGTCGGGCGGAAGCTCGATTTCCAGGGTGTCGATGCCCGCGTAGCTCACCTCCGCACCGATGGCAAGCGCCTTCGTGTGGGTGTTGTACAAGACGTTGAAACGGTCCGTGCCGTTTGCAGCCTCTCTCAGTCCGAAGTCGAGCGGGGAAATTTGTGCCATGGCGTCAGGGATTTGGAGACTCAATACCGCGACTATGGCGGCAGTCAGGATAATATTCAGAAATCTCATAAATATGCATGGATATTGATTTTCGGTTACGGGTTCTCATTGTTAATCTTGCTTCCGGAACAGCTGAAGGAGGTTCCCTTTGGCGCAAAGCAGGTATGAACTGTCGGGAGGCGCGGCGTTGATGCCGTCCAGATGCCATTCGCGCACGCTGTCAAAGTCAAGGCTGATTTTCTTCTCGAAATAAAAATAGGCCGGCATGCTCCATAGGGTGTAGAGCGTCTTGTCGGCGCTAATGATGGTGTCCTCGGGCACTTGCGAAGACGCTAGTCGGATGTCGGCGAGCAGATTTTCGTCCCGGCCCGCTTTCCCTGCAAAATGGATGTTCAGCGCAATGGCCGCCATCAGCACGACAACGGATATTCCTTTGGATATTTTGGTGAAAACGGGACTTGTCCGGATGTTTTCCAGTAAGGGCTCAATCGCGATGCCCGCCGCCAGTGCGAACAAGGGGAACACCGTGACGATATAGAAACCTCTCTGTTTCAGACTTATCATGATCGGAAGCACTCCGGCGAGCACGAGGGCGAGAAGCGCCCATGTCAGCCGGCGGTTCGTGTCGCGGAACGGATTGTGCAGCGTTTTCTGCATCCAAGCAACCAAAAGCACCACGCCGACTATCGCCAACGGAAGGAGTGCCTGCGTGAAAAATTGCAAGACGATGTCAAAGCGGGTGTTGACGGTTTGAATATACTTCAAGCTTGTCAGAAGTTGTTCGAACAGGTAGTTTTGCATGAAAAGTTTCGCCTCAGGGCTGAAAAGATAGAGCGCTGTCACGGGAAGCAGGACGCAGGCCAGCATTATCAGCGTGTCGGCAAGGGCGAGCGGCGGGGTTGTCTTGCGCACAAAAAGCATGTGAATCACGGGGAAAGCCAAAGGATAAAGACCGGTGAATCCTTTGGTGAGCAGGGCGAGAAACAACATGATGCCGGCGAGAACGACATTCAGGATGTGGTTTCTTCTCAAACTTCTCAGATAGAAAAGCACGGAAAGCAGGGTGAACAGCACCATGGTGTTCTCCAGGACATTTTCCGGGGCACACCATGAAACCAATGGTGTGGCGATCCAAAGCAACAACACCATCCAGAAATTCTCCCGCTTCCCTCCGACCTCCTTCCATGTTAAAAACATCAGAACACCTGTGCAGAGGCAGGTGAACACGGAGTAGATTTTCGCGACATAGAGGCTTTTCCCGAAATGAAAGAATACCGATTCCAGGAGGTATGCCAAGGGTGGCTGCCCCCAGGCATTGTACGTTTGCGTGAGTCTCGGCACCCAAAAGGAGCCGAAGCCTTCTGCGAGGTTTTTGCTGAGAGTGGCATACCACAACCCGTCAAGAAACATTCCGTCGGACAGGAAATGCGGTGAGACTAGGATGAAGAAAAGTCCGATGACGAACAGAATCGGGAAAAAGAGCGAATACTGTTTCATTTTATCGTACTCTAATCCGCTGCCCTTCAACAATCTTGTCGGCGTTTTTTAAATTGTTGAGCTTAAGTATTTTATCAACCGTTGTGTTGTATTTCAAGGAGATGCGGTAGAGGTTTTCGCCGGCGGCCACGGTGTGATATACGGCATCGGTCGTCTCGGGTTGCGCTTGCGGCTGAGGTTTCGGTTGAGGCGCGGGTAGGCCGGAATTTTCGGGTGCCATGGTGTCAGGATCCACTGAGCCTGCCTCCGGCTGGACATTGCTCTGCTGTTTCGGCTCGGGTTTCGGTTCTTGTTTTGGCTCGGGTTTGATGTCGGGAGCGGCGGCTTTCGGTTTCGGGGCGGCGGGTTTCCAGTTGCCCACGTCGTTGAGTGGCAGGATGTTGAAGTCGCGGGACATGAGCGCCATGTTGTTTTGCAAAATGTCTTCTTCATCGAAATCGATGACCAACTCGGGATTGAAATATTCGTTCATGAAGCGGGTTTCGAAGTGCAGGATGCACTCCTTGGTGTTTCCGGTGTTACCGGTTTGTCCGATCACCTGTCCGGCTTTGACAATTTGGTTGGGCTTGACGCTCACTTTGTCGAGGTGGGCATAGACGGTTTCGAGGCCGTTGTAGTGGCGCACCACCACGGTAATTCCGTAGTCGCCATAGTATTTTGCCATGCGCACCACACCGTCGAAACAACTTTTGACCAGCGTCTGCGGTTCTGTTTTCAGGTCGATGCCGGGATGGAAGTTGCCGTTTTTCGTTTCACCGTAAGCCGTCTTGACTCTGTCGAACTGGCAGGGCATCACAAACGGGTTGTTGGCGTCTTGCACGAGCATCAGCATCAGCCGGTCGTTGGAAAACGGGATTTCCAGCAGTTGGCTGCGCAGATTCGCGGTGTCCCAGTAGCGTTGGTAGAGGCTGTACGCAGGAATTTCATAAGATTCTGATATAGAAGGGTATGTCGCCAGCTGTCGGGGGATTTCCTGTTGGATGGCCGGAGTGTCCACCAGCGTGATATTCTGCGAATAGGCGGTGACATCCAGATTCTGCGCCATCAGTGTGGTGGTCAGGAGGGACAGTAGGATAAGGGTTAACTTCTTCATTATTCGGTTTTTAATTGTTCAATGATATGGGTGGAGGAAAAACCTTCCACAAAGGGGATGGTCGTGACGGTGCCTCCGTTCCGGGTCACAAAGTCAGCCCCCACGATGTTGCTCAAGTCGTAGTCGCCGCCTTTCACCAGCACGTCGGGCATCACGGTCTCGATGAGCTCTTTCGGGGTGTCTTCCCCAAAGATGACGACGTAATCGATGCAGGCGAGTGCCGCGAGCACGAATGCCCGTTCTTTTTCGCCGTTGACGGGTCGGGTTGGCCCTTTCAGTCGGCGCACCGATTCATCGCTGTTCAGTCCCACCACGAGAATGTCTCCCAACTTTTTGGCTTCCAGCAGATAACGTACATGTCCGTAGTGCAGCACATCGAAGCAGCCGTTGGTGAAGACGATTTTTTGCCGGTGCAGTTTAAGGGCATTCTCGCGAAAAAAATCCCGCGAGACGATTTTTTGATGAATATGCAAATCAGGCTTGTTCATTGTCATCCGGCGTTAGTGCTGCATCTTGACGTTTGTAAAACGAGGTGAGTACGAGGGAGATAGGTCCGAGTATCAGGGAAACGGCGGTTTGCAGGATCCATCCAATCCAGCCGGCGGCCAGACCTTGGGTGTAGGAAATCCCGTACAGCATGACGATGCCGGCGGTGATGAGGGGGTACGCGCCCAGTCCGCCTTGCGAGATCATGAATGCGATGGTGCCGAAAACCAGTACGGAGAAAACCGCCCCTAAATCAATATGCTGCGTGAAAGGCAGGGATTGGAAGAAGAGGTAAATGCCGAGGTAGTAGCAGATCCACATCGCGATGGTCCAGAAAATGAAATGCCACGGTTTGGAGATGTTCTTGATGGAAAGGAATCCTCTCCAGATGCCTTTGAAGAAATCGGCGACTTTGACCAGCGCGGGGCGTTTCTGCCACCATTTCCTCGTGACGCGGATAATCACCACGATCAAAATGATGACGAGGAGGATGATGTACATCAGGAAGTTGCCCACGTAGCTGAGCCCTTTTTGCGCAAACCATTCCTGCAAGGTCGTCTGAGTGCTTTGGTCTACGACCAGATGGGAAAGCAGGTCGTTGTTCAGCAACAGTGCGATGATGAACAGGAAAAGCCAGCAGACAATGTCGAAAGCCCGTTCGAGGATGACGGTGCCGAGGGCTTTCTGGAAGGGGATGTTCTCGTAGCGTTGGAGGAAGGAGCAGCGGAGGATCTCGCCGAGGCGGGGCAGGGCGAGGTTGGCCAGGTAGCAAACCATCACGGAGTAGAACATCATGGAGAAGCGGGGTTTGTATTGGATGGATTTGAGCAGAAGTTTCGCACGGGCGGCGCGGATGACGTCGGCCAACACAATCGCCACAATCGCGAGGAAGATGAAAAACCACCCGCGCGGATTGTTGACCAGCGACATCGAGGAGAAAATCATTTGGATATCTTCTTTGTCTAAGTCTTTGATTGACAGCCAAATGAATAAAACCCCCAATCCCATGAAAAGGATCATTTTGAGGAGGTTGGGTAATATCTTCTTCAGTTTTTCCATAATGAGCTGGATGACTAAAAATTCAAGCGGCAAAGATAAACAAAAAATTGTACTTTTGCGCCTTTAATTTCTAACGATTATGACATCTAACGAAATACGCTCTGCTTTTCTGGACTTTTTCAAGTCCAAAGACCATCATATCGTGCCTTCCGCGCCGATGGTGGTGAAGAATGACCCTACATTGATGTTCACCAATGCCGGTATGAACCAGTTCAAGGACATTTTCCTCGGCAACACCCCGCGCGAATTTCCCCGCGTGGCTGATTCGCAGAAATGCCTCCGCGTCTCCGGCAAACACAACGACCTGGAGGAGGTCGGTCGCGACACCTACCACCACACCATGTTCGAAATGCTCGGCAACTGGTCGTTCGGCGACTACTTTAAGAAAGAGGCCATCGCTTACGCTTGGGAATTCCTCACCGAAGTGATGAAACTTGACAAAACCCGCCTCTACGCCACCGTTTTCGCGGGCGATGAGAAGGACGGCACCGCTTTCGACCAGGAAGCCTACGATTTCTGGAAGGAATACCTGCCGGAAGACCGCATCCTCAAGGGCAATAAGAAAGATCCGAAGTCCACATCGACCTGCGCGACGACGACGAGCGTGCCAAACTGCCTGGCGCCGAGCTGGTGAACAAGGACAACCCGCTGGTCATTGAGATTTGGAATCTCGTGTTCATGCAGTTCAACCGTGTGGCTTCCGGCGAGCTGCACCCGTTGGCCGCCAAGCACGTGGATACGGGCATGGGCTTCGAACGCCTCTGCATGGCAGTCCAGAATAAGAAATCCAACTACGACACGGATGTTTTCCAGCCGATTATCCAAAAAATCGCGCAAAACGCCGGCGTGAAATACGGTGAGAAGCACGATGTGGATGTGGCCTTGCGCGTGGTTGCCGACCACCTGCGCGCCGTCACGTTCGCCATCGCCGACGGACAGCTGCCTTCCAACACGGGGGCGGGCTACGTCATCCGCCGCATCTTGCGTCGCGCCATCCGTTACGGCTTCACCTTCCTCAACTTCAAGGAGCCCTTCATGAACACGCTGGTCGCTGACCTCGTGGCGCAGATGGGCCACCAGTTCCCAGAAATCAAGGCGCAGCAGCAACTTATCGAGAACGTCATCCGTGAGGAGGAAAACTCTTTCCTCAAGACCCTCGACTCCGGCATCCTCAAATTCGAAAACTACGTCAAGAAGATGGCCGGCAAGACGGTCATTGACGGCGATTTCGCTTTCGAATTGTTCGACACATACGGTTTCCCGATCGACCTCACCTGCCTGATGGCGTCCGAGAAGAACTTGACCGTTGATATGGATGGTTTTGCGGAAGGTCTGCGTCAGCAAAAGGAGCGTTCCCGCGCCGCCACCTCCATCTCCGCCGGCGACTGGGTGGAACTGCTTCCGCAGGAGAACCCCACCGAGTTTGTGGGCTACAAAGAGGCGGAATGCGCTTGTAAAATAGTGAAATACAGACAAGTAACCGCCAAAAACAAGACCTATTTCCAGATTGTGCTCGACAAGACCCCGTTCTATGCGGAGTCGGGTGGCCAGGTGGGCGACACCGGCGTGCTGACCAACGGCACGGAGACGGTGGACATCTACAACACCACGAAGGAGAACAACTTAGTGATCCATCACGCCAGTAAGATTCCTGCTGATGTGACGGCGGATTTCACCGCTCATATCGATGAGGTGAAGCGGCAGAAGACCGCCAACAACCACTCCGCCACGCATCTGCTCGACCACGCGTTGCGCGCGGTCCTGGGCACGCATGTGGAGCAGAAGGGTTCCATGGTGGCTTCCGACCGCCTGCGTTTCGACTTCTCGCACTTCGCCAAAGTGACGGACGAGGAACTGCGCAAGGCCGAGCGGATGGTGAACGCCATGATCCGTCAGAACCTGCCGTTGCAGGAGTTTGTCGATGTGCCGATTGAGGAGGCCCGCGAGCGCGGCGCCATCGCCCTATTCGGCGAGAAGTACGGCAAGACCGTCCGCGTGATCCAGTTCGGCGACGCGGTGGAGCTCTGCGGTGGCACGCACACCTCTGCGACTGGCAACATCGGACTCTTCAAGATCGTGTCTGAAGGCGCGGTGGCCGCCGGCGTGCGCCGTATCGAAGCGGTGACCGGCGAAGCTGCCGAGCAGTTGGTCTATGCCGACCAGGACACCTTGGCGCAGCTGAAAGCCATGACGAATGCCACCAATCTGATCCAATCGGTGCAGAAATTGCAGGATGATTGCCAGGTGTTGCGCAAGAAGATGGAGGACATCGACCGTCAGATGGCGTTGGAGTTCGGCAAATCCTTGATGGAGAATGCCGAGGATGTCAACGGTGTGCTGTTCATGTCGAAAGTCACGGACTACTCCGCTGACATGCTGCGGCAGGTTGCCCTGCAGTTGCGCGAAGGCGACAACCACGTGGTGGTGTTGGGCAGCGTGAACGAAGGAAAGCCGAACTTGGCGGTGGCCATCAGCACCAACCTGACCGACAGGGTCGATGCCCCGACGTTAGTGCGGGCGGCCGGCAAACTGATCCAGGGCGGTGGCGGCGGTCACCCGACGCTCGCCATGGCCGGCGGCAAGAACCCCGACGGGGTGGCGGCGGCCGTGGCAGAAGCCCTTCAGCAGGCAAAAGCCAAGTTGCAGTAATTTTATGGTCTAACAATCGTTCTCTAGGCGCACTTTTTGCCAAAAACACAAGGAAGGATTTGCCATAGTGCTGAACGTGCTGTTTTGGCTATTGTCTTTAAGACCCTAACTTGATTGTCTTGAGAAGCCGTTACAGCAGTTCGCCTATTTCGCTCTCGTCCATCCCTGTCAGCAAGGCGATTTTTGCGATGTCGAGGCCTTTGGCGGAAAGGTTTCGGACGAGGTTGCGGCGCTCCTCTTGTCGTCCTTCCTCTCGTCCTTGTTGCAGCCCTTCTTCCCGTCCTCGCCGCAGCCCTTCTTCTAACCCTTCCTTCTCGCCCTCCCGATGGCCGATGCCTTTCCAGGTGGCCTCTATGCTGACGGCGTCCCAGTATTTGTCGTACAGGTACTCCTCGGCCTCGTTGTAGTTGATGATTTCCAGCAGATTGATGGCCTTGGCGATGTCCGGGTCAGCGAGCAGCTCGGGAGCGGGCTTCCTTGTCTCCTCGGTCATCTCCGTGAAATAGCGCATCCACAAGTCTTTCTTGGTGTCTCCCTTCAGGGGCATTCCCCGGTATTTGTCCATCTCGGCGAAAACGATTTTGAGCCCGTCGAAGACCCTGTCGGTGTGGTAGATGTGGACGAACTGGTAAGGGTGGTACCACTCGTCGAGCCCCTTGTGCAGGTCGCCGCTGACGAAGTTCAGGGAATAGACGGGCTGCAGCAACTTGAACTGCTCCCCGACCTTGAGCTGCCTGACGTAGGCTTTGGAGGCGTTGAAGAAAACGCGCTGGAAGAAGTCGGTGTCCCAATTGAGCTGCATCTCGACGAGGAAGGTCGCGCCGGCGGAGTCGGTGCAGTGCACATCGACGATGCTGTGTTTGCGCGCCGGAGTCTCGGGCATCAGTTCGGGCGGGAGGTATCGCAGTTCGGTGATGGTGCGGCCGGCCTCCAGGGGCAGAAAGGCGTTGAGCAGACTGGCGGTCAGGTCGGGATGCTCGCCGAAGACCTTCCGGAAGGTGACGTCGGCCACAGGGCTGTAATATTTGCAACGTGTCATCATAGTTTTACCGTTTTTGTTTGCCGCAAAGATACAACGGAAAAACGCTGTTGTCAAGAGGTTTGTGAAATTTTTTTCAGGGTTGATAATCAGGTATTTGGCAAAACTGAGAAATATAATTAATAATTAATAGTTAAAATCTGACCGGCGATTTCGCAGAAAAAAGACTGTTTTGGCGCGAAACCGACACGGCCCCGTTTCACCAACTGAAAAATCTGTCACCAGGAGATGGAATAATTGTACCCGCCTGAGGATTTTGAGGGCTTGCGGCTTCCGGATTTTTTGGACGAGGGGGTGTAAGAATAGGTGATAGTGGATTGGGAAGGCGTCGGGGCGATGTGGAAGTTGATGTTCAGCTTGCTGTTCATTTTGAGACGGATGCCGCGGTTGCGGACTTTGTCGTAGCGGAGCATCCGCACGATACGCAGCGCCTCCTCGTCGCAGGAGGGACAGAGGCTTTTCACCACCGTGGGGTTCTCCACTTCGCCATCATCGTTCACCTGGTAGGCAACGGTCACCACGCCCTCAACATGCTGGTCCATGGCGTCTTGCGGGTACTGAAGATGGGCGTTCACAAACTCGCGCAACGCCTTGGCTCCGCCTGGGTAGAGCGGCTTCTCCAAAAATTTCGTCTTTTTTTTCTTTTTCTCAAAATCTTCCATGTCAGTCCGATTGTTTTGACGGTGCGAAAATACAATTTTTAATGTTTTTTTTCAGCTCAACCAGATGAAGTGATTGATGCTGAAAAAAATATTTTGTTTCTGTATGTGTCGGGTATCCTATCTACTGTTGCTATATCAATCCCTTAAACTTTAACCACAAGGGGAAAAACTGGTCATATACTGAATAAACACCCTTGTCAACGGTGACGAAATCCTTCTCCAGCAGCCCTTTTAGCGCGGAGCTGACACTGCTCGCCGAACTGAGCTTGTGACGTTTGAGGAATTGGCCGCCGTTTATCTCCTTGGCTTTCCCTTCTTTCGCGATGGCCAGGAACAATAGTCGCTGCTTCTCCGGCATCTGGTAGAAGAGTGATTCGTAGGTGTCGGAGGACATGCGGATGAGGAAGTCAATGGCCTCGTCAACCATCGCTTTCCCAAGCATATTGACAAATTCAGCCAGATTTTTGGTGGCGTAGATGTCCACTACAAAGCAATGGTAATTCCGACGGATTTCTACGTCATCAAAAACATGCCAGATCAAGTCGGTTTTTCCGATTCGCCTTGGGGAAATCAGCGCAATATTGTTCTCGTTCAGGAGCAGGCTTTTTTATGGCAGCGGTCTCCTGAATACGGTCGCAGAAATACTCTGCTCCCGCGTAACCCTTTGCAACAAAGTGATTTATCATATCATATCATATTTGTATATTACAAACAAACAGGTATTCCCATAAAATGATTATCATTTTATGATTATCATAAAATAGTAATACATCGCAAAATACACAAATATTTGAAACAACAGAATCGAATGCGAATTTTCTACCGAAGCGCGTTTTGTTGTCCCGTTGTAGAGACGTAGTGCACCACGTCTCTACAGGGACGATTCCATTTGTTTGCTTGTATTCGGATTTTGTGTAATTTTGCGCCGTGAAATTTAAGTGCGGATGTGGTGTAGTGGTAGCACGCAAGACTTCAGATCTTGATTCGGCGTACCTCCAGTGCGCAGGCGTTGGTTCGATTCCGCCGCCAAGGCTGCAAAAGAAGCTCGCCCAATGAGTGCCAAAAAACGCAGACACCTTGAGGATAAGAAAAATAATGGAAAATACGCTACCAATGTCAATTCATTTATTCACGAACAAACGATTCTTATGAACGGAACGATATAAGTCCTTTGAAAACCAACAGTTTGAAGCTCGTTGAGCGACAGTATCTCCTGCCGTTCATCCTCATCACCTCGCTGTTCGCGCTGTGGGGCTTTGCCAACGACATCACCAACCCGATGGTGGCGGCCTTCTTAGTGATGGCCATCGTCGGCGGTGCGCTGATGCCGCCGTTGCAAGGTTTGATCATCGACCAAGGCACCCTCTTCGGCCACCCCGCCGTCAACGTCAGCTACTCCCTGCCGCTGCTCTGCTTCGTGGTGGTGACCATCTACGGAATCCGTTCCTACAAACGCACGCAGCAACCACATTAACTTCTAACTACTAACTACTAACTTCTAACTAAAAATTGTATCTTTGCGCTTTCAAACCGAATCAATCATCAAAAGTATAAAAAAATGGCAAGAGTACTTATCATCGGAGCGGGCGGCGTTGGTTCCGTCGTGGCTCACAAATGCGCTTCCGTACCGGAAGTTTTCACTGAAATCATGTTGGCTTCGCGCACAAAGGCGAAATGCGATGCCATCGCCGCGCAGATCGGCGGCAACCGCATCCAGACGGCTCAGGTCGATGCCGACAACGTGGAGGAAACCATTCGTCTGCTCGAAAGCTACAAGCCCGACTTGCTGATCAATGTGGCGCTGCCGTACCAGGATCTGCCCTTGATGGACGCATGCCTCGCTACCAAGACCAACTACATGGACACCGCTAACTACGAGCCCCGCGACAAGGCGAAGTTCGAGTACAGCTGGCAGTGGGCCTACCACGATCGTTTCAAAGAGGCCGGCATCATGGCTCTCCTCGGCTGCGGTTTCGACCCCGGCATGACCAGCATCTATACCGCTTACGCTGCCAAGCACTATTTCGACGAGATGCACTACCTTGACATCGTGGATTGCAACGCCGGTGACCACGGCAAGGCTTTCGCCACCAACTTCAACCCCGAAATCAACATCCGTGAGATCACGCAGCGCGGCAAATACTGGGAGAACGGTCAATGGGTGGAAATCGACCCGATGTCAATCCATCGTCCTGTGGAATATCCCAATATCGGTGATCGTGAGTCGTATCTGCTTTACCACGAGGAACTTGAGTCTCTCGTGAAGAGCTATCCGACCATCAAGCGCGCCCGTTTTTGGATGACTTTCGGACAGAAATACCTCACCGTGCTGAACGTCCTGCAGGAAGTCGGCATGACGAGCATTAAACCCATCAACTACAAGGGCATGGATATCGTTCCGTTACAGTTCCTGAAGGCTGTCCTGCCGGAACCTTCTTCCTTAGGCGAAGGCTACCACGGCCAAACTTCCATCGGTTGCCAGATCAAGGGTGTCAAGGACGGCAAGGAGCGCACCTACTACGTTTGGAACAACTGCGACCACGCCGAATGTTTCAAGGAAGTCGGCGCACAGGCGGTTTCCTACACGACTGGCGTGCCCGCGATGTTGGGCGCGAAGATGATTCTCACCGGCACTTGGAAAGGCCAGGGTGTCTTCAACGTCGAGCAGTTCGATCCCGATCCCTTCATGAAGGAAATCGGCGGTTACGGTTTGCCGTGGAACGAGCAGATCGACCAGCCGCTGCCCGTGTACAAACACGAGTAAGCTGGTTTGACTGTATCTTCTTGAAAAGGAGGAGAATACCTCCGTTCTTGAATCGGCCTGTCGGACCGAAGCGCTATTGGTATGGTTTTCAGCAGTAACATATTCCTGATATTCTTCCTGCCTGTATTTCTGATATGCTATTTTGCATGTCCGAAACGCTGGAAGAATATCATTTTGTTGTTGTTTTCCATCGGTTTCTATGCGTATGGCGCCCCCACGTTTGTTTTCCTGCTCCTTGGCTCCATTGTCATCAATTTCTATCTGGTGAAGTTGATGTATAATTCTGAAAATCAATCGAAAAGGAAAATATTTTCAGGACTGGCCATTCTGCTCAGTTTGGGACTGTTGGCCTATTTCAAATATGCGAATTTCTTCGTGGACAACCTGAATGCGTTGCTCGCGTCCTTCGGTGTGCAGCCATTCGAGTTCGCGAAAGTGCTGCTGCCCATCGGTATTTCCTTCTTCACCTTCCAGTCCATCACCTACGTTGTGGACATCTATCGCGGTGACCATCCCCCAATGGAACGGCTCACCGACTATATGCTCTACATCATCATGTTCCCCCAGCTGATTGCAGGACCGATTGTGCGATACTGCGACATCGCAGACGAAATCCGGCATCGGGAGCAGAATTGGTCGGAGAGCCTTCAAGGGCTGTATCGGTTTGTGATCGGACTGTCCAAAAAAGTTCTCATCGCAGATGTTATTGGTCATCAAGTGGATATGCTCCTTTCGGGCGACTTGGCGACGATGAATACGGGCACCGCCTGGATTGCCATCATCGCCTACACCATGCAACTCTATTTCGATTTCTCGGGTTACTCGGATATGGCCATCGGGCTCGGCAAAATCATGGGATTCCATTTTCCTGAAAATTTTGACAATCCGTATAACTCGGCAAGTGTCAGCGAGTTCTGGCGTCGATGGCACATCACGTTGGGTACGTTCATGCGCAACTACCTTTACATTCCGCTTGGTGGCAACCGATGTTCCAAGCCGAGGATGTATTTCAATCTTTGGGTGGTGTTCTTGCTCTCCGGGCTATGGCATGGCGCGAGTTGGAATTTCGTTTTGTGGGGAGCCTATCACGGCTTTTGGCTCGTGTTGGAGCGCTTGGGATTGAATAAATTCTACGATAGAATCGGGAAGATACCTAGTGTCGTCATAACCTTCATTATCGTGACGGTAGGTTGGGTCTTGTTCCGCATCGAAAACATCCCGACTGCTTTTACTTTTATTTCACGGTTGTTTGCGTTTGATTTTCAGCCAGTTGTTCCGATCAGCAGTTTGTATTTTTACACTACGCTCATTGTGGCATTGCTTTTCGCATTCATCACCCTGTTCCCTTTCGGAAAAAAGCTCCAGAACTTCGTGTTTTACACGGATTTCTCCAAAAAGCAGCATCTTGCAGTCTGGTTTTCCTCTGTTTTAATGTTGATAGTATGTCTCGGAACGCTTAATGCGATTGGTTTCAGCCCGTTTATCTATTTCAGATTCTAAGCATCCACTATGAAAGGTCTCTTGTATAAGATATTGTTTTTTAGTACGATAGCGGTATTGTTGGTCTTCACAGCCCAAACGGTTGCCCCCTTTGCGCATTTTGAGCCGCTCAACGGAGTCACCGAAGAGTTGGAAAAGCCCGAACTGACCTTCCGAAACTATGCTAATGGCTCTTTGCAAAACTACATAGATGCCTACCTTCGGGAACATTTCGGTTTTCGTGAACCGTTGATCCGATATTATAACCAATTCCTCATGAGCTGTTTCCATGAAACCAACAATGAAAACGTGCTGATCGGGAAGGATGGTTGGCTATTCGGGCAAAGGTACGTCCGAAATTATTACGAGAGTCTGATGTATGAATACACCGATGACACAGCTAAGATGAGGGAAGTGTTTGAAACCGAGGCACTTCGTCTTTGGAAAGTTCAGGAGCTGCTTAAGGAGTATGACATCCACATCTTCGTTAACATAACTCCAAGCAAAGATGTGGTTTATCCGGATTATCTTCCCAAAAACAGGACTTATCTGCGTCCTGACGGCTTGCACGCTTACGATTATTACAAAAAGCGCTTCGATGAACTTGGCATACAATATATCGACTGGGTCCCTGTTTTTCAAAAAATCAGAGATTCGGTTGATTATCAGCTGTTTCCCAAATTGGGTACTCATTGGAGCAATATCGCCTCCGCCTATGCGTTTGATTCCATTATTCGGTATATGGAAGTTATTGGAAACCAGAATCTTGTCAATCTTGATATCGGTGAAAGATTCCAATCGGAAACTCGCGAGCCCGACAATGACCTGGAATTGTTGCTTAATTTGGCATCTCCGATAAAGTCACCTCCGAATCAGTATGCCGAAGTAAGGGTGATACGGGATACCACTGCTTCAAAGCCCTATTTCACAGTGGTGGGCGATTCGTTTTATTGGAATATCGTCTATAATGTCCCGCTTTGGGAGACTTTCCGGAAATATCCGTACTGGTATTATAACCATACCATTCACGGAGACGAGAATTATAAATATACGTTGGATGTGGATCCGGAAAAGGAGTTGATGCGCACCGACTATATCATGCTGACGTACGGGCCCGCGTCGCTTTATGAATTCAGCAGTTGTTTTTTGCCTAGGACATTGCTGCATCTTTGTTATGACAAAGCCGCTATTGACTCCACCGCCACCGAGATGATAAAAGGTTGGAAATCTGATCCGGAGAAATTCGAGTATTATGAAAAAGTCTCAAAAACATCTCAGACGAGCATGGACCAAATCATGAGAAAGGATGCCATGTATTTACTCCGTATGCATCCAGAGGATTATTTTGATGACTTGAAGGGCGCGAAATTGCCCGCCTCCAGAAACTCAAATCTGAAAACCCTCAGGAAAGAGCTGTCCGCTGGTCAGTCTTGAGTTTCGATGGATAGCGGAGACGATTGCGATTTATAGACAAAATTCAGATTATCAATAAAATACAAATGATTTTTCCAGACATGGAAGGCTTTCACCGGCACTTTGATTTCCAAGGATTGGATATTCATAGATGTTGTTTCCGAGGGTAGGGTGTACAGGTATAACGTTTCATTTTTCAGATAAATAATCTGATCTTTCATCAATTGCATGGCCTTTATTCCCGGAATCGGGATCTCCCGCTCGAAGGTGCCGAAGAAGTCGAAAAGGCAGATGCCATGGAGCGTGTCGAGCAGCGCGATGCGGTGTTCCGGCACTACCTGCATGTCTGTGGGGTGGAACTCGTCGGGAAAGGTGATGTGCGTCCGGCTCAGCACATTCAAACTCAGGTCGGTGATGAGGAGGTCTTGGTTGGCCTCGTCGTACAATACGATTTTGTTGGGGTTGCCCATGGCCGCCAGATTCACCGTTGTCAACGACTTCTCAAGAAGATTCAACGGTTTGCCGATGGGTGCTAACTCGTTGTTGAGCAGGATGATGGTGCCGCTTTCCCGGTAGAAGACGAGAATCTTGGAGGCGATGCCCGCATCCACATTCGTGATATCACCATGGGTGGGCTCGCTGTAGTTCAACCGCTTGGCATCGTTGGCGGAGAACATATCCAATGTGGCTCCGTGCGTGACAAAAACGTTCCCCTGCAAATCGGTGGTGATGCCTTCGCAGGGATGGTCAAAAAAAAGTCGCTCCTGGGCGTTGATGCAGCCCAGGGCGACTGAAAATAGAAATAAGAGGAGTGTTTTCCGCATGAAAAGTTAGAACTTGAAGCCTATCGTGGCTACGACGTTGTGGGCCTTGGTGGCGGTGAGCCCGGGTTCGCCAACGGGATCGTAGAGCCAGTAGGAGTCTTTGTTCAAACGCAACACGTAAGCCAAATCCGCGAACATGTTTTTGCCTCTGAATCCAAGACCCGCCGAGATGAAGTGCGTGGTGTTGTCGTATTCGTTGTTGGTGCGTTTGTAAGGCGTGGTTTTCAGACGGTAGCCGGCGCGGAGGGCGAAACCTTCCGTGATGTTCACCTCACCGCCCACGCGGACGTTGTGCGAGATGCCGTATTTCTCGCGGATGAGCTCGTTCTCCGCGAAATAGTCGTAGTTGTCGTTGTAAAGGGTGGCCATTCCGTAGTCTTGGAACTCATATTCGGCGGAGACAAAGGCGCGTTTGGCGATGAGGAACGAGGCCCCGATGTTGGCCTTCAGCGGTGTGGTGAGCGTGAAACGGTTGTAGTTGTTGTAACTGTACGTGTGTTGGGGGTCTGCCGCATCGCTTAATGTGGTGCCGTTGGAAAGATGGGTGACAATGTCGCGGTAGAAGTTGTCGGTGATTCTCCGGTAGTAGGTGGGCGTGTGGAAGGCGACGCCGATGCGGACGAAACTGGCGGGCTGGTAGATGAGACCCAGCTTCAGGTTGACACCAGCGCCTGAATTTTTCTGCTCGGAATAAAGCGAGTAGTCCGTGATGCCGGCGATATTCGGTTCGTTCGACGGGTTTTCCGCGTAGGTGGTGACCTCCTTGAAATCGAGGATTGGAACCCCGAGGGTGGCGCCGATGTAGAGCTTGTCGCCGTAGTTTCCGCCAAAGGAGAACACCATCTCGTCGATGGCGCCGCTTCTCGTCACCACAGCTCTCTGATCCAGATCTTTGTTGGTCAGGTAACTGTAGTATTGGTCTGCCGTGCCCGGCACCGTGTCAATAAGCCAACAATTCCAGGCCAGGAGAGCGTCGCCGGTAAGATTGTGGCAGTTGAGGCCTTGCACGTTGTTCAACACCATGTTCATCAGCGTGTTGTTGACGTTGGTCACGGAGTAACGGGCGGAACGGTTGAAATCCATGATGCGGTTGTAGCCGAAGCCGAACTGCCAGAATTTCCACTCGTTGTCGCGATGGATGGAGTTGGCCATCACGATGCCGGCCTGCGGCACCGTGTATTTGAATTTCTGGGCGCTGTTGAAGTTCCCGTAGTAGTAGTTGTCGGTGTATCCAAAGGAGAGCGCCATCGGGGTGAAGGTCACTTCGTGGCGTTTGAACAGTCCGATAGAGGCAGGGTTGGTGCTCAGGGCGGAGAAATCACCGCCCGTGGCGCCAAATGCGCCGCCGGCACCCATGAAACGCGCCGTGCCTAAATAGTCCGCCTGCGAGAAGGTGAACGCCTCGTAGTCGCCCTGCGCGCTGGCCAGACCGAAAATGCCCATTATCACGATGATGAAAGTTGCTATCTTTTTCATTTTTTTTGTTTGTTGGTGATTTGTGATCAGTGATTAGTGATTAGTGATCAGTGATTAGTGATTAGTGATTAGTGATTAGTGAGTAGTGAGTAGGGAGTAGGGGATGTGGTGACTTTTATTGTTCTTTATTCGTCATTCATCATTCATCATTCATAATTCATAATTATCCTATCGTCTTCCGCCGGAGTGGGAACTGGAGCTGCTGCTGCTACTGCTATGCGAGGAACCGCTGTAAGAGGAGTGACTGCTGCTCGAAGAACTACTGTAAGAGGAACGGCTGCTGCTCGAAGAACTGCTGTAGGAAGATCTACTGCTGCTGCTCGACGGAGAGCTGTAGGAAGACCGGCTACTGCTGCTGCTCGACGGAGAGCTGTAGGAAGACCGGCTACTGCTGCTGCTCGACGGAGAGCTGTATGAAGATCTACTGCTACTGCTGCTCGACGGAGAACTGTAAGAAGAACGACTGGTGCCACTGCTCGACGGGTTGTTGTAATTTCTTGACGGAGTGGAATATGACGGTCTTGTTGTGGCAGGTCTGGAAGTGCTGCTGTTAGAGGGTGTTACCACGGTGCGGGTCACAGTGGAACTCGGTCTTGTCGTGGTTGTAGTGGCAGGTCTGGTGGTCGTGGTGGTCGTCGGACGGGTGGTTGTAGCAGGCGTGGTGGATGTCGGACGAGAGGTCGTGGCGGGCGTGGTGGTTGCCGGACGAGAGGTTGTAGCAGGCATGGTGGTTGTCGGACGAGTGGTGGTCGCGGGTTTGGCCTCCGTTCTGGCAGAGGAGACGTTGGTGACAGGTCTCGACGTGGTTGTTGTCGTTGTGACCGGCTTGTTGGTCGTGGTTTCCGTTCTGGAAGTGGAGATGTCGGTGGCCGCAGGTCTGGTTGTGCCGGTGGAGGTCGGTCCTGCGGTGATATTTGTCGGTTTGTTCACAGTGCCGGCGTCTGTGCGGGCGCCCGTGACCGTCGGTTTGCCAGTGGCTGAAGTGTTACTTCCGCTGTTGTTGAAGGAACTTCCCGTGCCCGTGGTGCCTGCCGCAAGCGTTTCGTAACGCTGGTTGAAGCTGACCGGCGAGGAGGTCACAGAGTAATAGTTGTTGGTTTCGCCGTTGCCGTAACCGCCTGCCATACCGTTAGTTCCGTATCCCTCAGGGCGTTCGCCTCGACCGCCGCCGCCATTGCCCACAGAAGGTCCGATGTTGTTGCGGTGTCCGTAATAGTAGGTGTGGTTCTGGTCATGATGGTTGTGGTAGTAGTCGATGGGGTCGTAACCATAGTGGTGGTGATGATGGTAGAAGGGGTCGTAATATGCCCAGCTGTGATACGGATAATTCCAGCCCCAACCGTAGTGGAAACCGTAGTCATACCAACAGGGTGAGTAGTAGTAGGGACGGTAGTAGTAGCTCGGCCACCACCAGTTGTAGCCCATGTAAATGCTCATGCCCCAGCTGGACGGATAGTAATCGTACCAGTACATGTTGGTGAAATAGGGGTCGTAGTAGCCCCAACCGGTGTAGTAATTGTTATGGAACCGGCGGATGCGGGAACTGTAGGCGTAGTCGTAGTAATCGTCGGGGTCGTAGCTGTAGCTGGCGCCCGAAGAATAGACCGGGGCCGCCTCCGCCTCGTCCACCACTTCCATATACGTGGTGACGATCGGTTCCGTGCTGCCCGGATAGTAGGTCAGCGTGCGGAGCAGGTTGCCGTTTTCATCGGTCTCGTAAATAATGGAATCAGCCTCGACAGTGGCGTTTTTGGCGACCGATTGTGCGGGCGTCGTCTTCACTGTTGCGGCCTTTTTTTCGCCCGAAGATGAGTAGATGTCATCGTAGTAGGCGAAGTTTGCTGTGGAACAAGCTGCTAATAAGCAGATTATGGCACTCGCAAGGATTAAAAATTGTTTCTTCATAGTGTCCTCCTTATCTCTTATTTTTTTATTTTTGCGCACTAATTTTCTAATAGACGGCAAAAGTACTAAAAAGTTAATTATATAAGAGTTTATGGCAAAAAATTTTTGTTCAAGAGAAGAGAATTATTCGCAGTGGTATAACGACATTGTGAAGAAAGCAGACCTGGCGGAGAACTCCTCCGTGCGCGGTTGTATGGTGATTAAGCCCTACGGATATGCGATTTGGGAGAAAATGCAGCGTCAACTGGACCAAATGTTCAAGGATACGGGCCATTCCAACGCCTATTTCCCGATTTTTATTCCGAAATCCTTCTTCAGCCGTGAAGCCAGCCATGTGGAGGGCTTCGCCAAGGAGTGCGCGGTGGTGACCCACTACCGTCTGAAGAACGATCCCAACGGCGGCGGCGTGGTCGTGGACCCCGAAGCCAAACTGGAAGAGGAGCTGATCGTGCGCCCCACTTCCGAAACCATCATCTGGGATACCTACAAAAACTGGATCCAGTCGTACCGTGACCTGCCGATCCTCTGCAACCAGTGGGCGAATGTCGTCCGTTGGGAAATGCGTACACGTCTGTTCCTCCGCACCGCCGAATTTCTGTGGCAGGAGGGACATACCGCACACGCCACCCGCGAGGAAGCACTCGAGGAAACCGACAAAATGATCCACGTATATGCCGATTTTGCGGAGAAACACATGGCCATTCCCGTCATTATGGGCGTGAAATCCCCGAATGAACGGTTCGGCGGCGCCCTCGACACCTACTGTATCGAGGCTCTCATGCAGGACGGCAAGGCGTTGCAGGCCGGCACCTCCCATTTCCTCGGGCAGAATTTTGCCAAGGCGTTCGATGTGAAGTTCCTCAACCAGAAGAACGAACAAGAATACGTCTGGGCTACCTCCTGGGGTGTTTCCACTCGTCTCATCGGCGCACTCATCATGACCCACTCCGACGACAACGGACTCGTGTTGCCGCCCGTCCTTGCTCCCATCCAAGTGGTCATCGTGCCCATCTACAAGACCGATGAACAACGCGAACAGATTGCTGCTAAGGTAGATACGCTTGTGCAACAACTGAAGGCACTCGGCATCTCCGTCAAGTTCGACAACGATGACACCAAGCGTTCCGGCTGGAAATTCAACGAGTATGAACTCAAGGGTGTGCCTGTGCGCGTGGCCATCGGACCGAAGGACATGGAGAACAACGAGGCTGAGGTTGCCCGCCGTGACACCATGGAGAAATACAACGTCTCCTTCGACACGTTGGTGGAGCACATCCAGCACCTTCTGGACGAAATTCAGCAGAATTTGTACAACAAAGCCCTGAGATTCCGCGAAGAACACACCTACAAGGCCGATACTTGGGAAGAATTTGTCGATTTGCTCGACAACAAGCCCGGTTTCGTCTATGCTCACTGGGACGGCACGCCTGAGACCGAAGAGAAAATCAAGGATCTCTGCAAGGCGACCATCCGTTGCATCCCCTTCAACAATCCGAAGGAAGAGGGCAAGTGCATCCTTACCGGCAAACCGTCGCACGAACGTGTACTTTTTGCCAGAGCGTACTAGTAGTTAGCAGTTTGTAGTTAGTAGTTAGCAGTTATTCCATATGGGACAGACTGATCAATACGCAGATGCACTCGCGGGTTTCCGGCATTTGCTGGAAATCATGGATGAATTGCGCGAAAAATGCCCTTGGGATCGTGAACAGACGTTCGATTCTTTGCGAAATCTGACGGTAGAGGAGACTTTTGAGCTCTCCGACGCCATTTTCCAGAAGGATTACAAGGATATGTGCAAAGAACTCGGCGACTTGATGCTGCATATCGTTTTTTATTCAAAAATTGCCTCCGAGCAACAATTATTTGAAGTAAAAGACGTTCTTAATCAGTTGTGTGACAAATTGATCCGAAGACATCCGCACATCTATGGCGAGATGAAGGCGGATTCCGCCAACGAGGTGCACGAAAACTGGGAGAAGATCAAATTGCAGACCGAAGGAAACCGGTCGGTGCTCGGGGGAATCCCTTCCGCGATGCCCGCCCTCACCAAGGCTTACCGTATCCAGGACAAAGTCACAACAAGGAGCAGGTCTGGGACAAAGTGCAGGAAGAACTCGGGGAACTGAAGGCTGAGGTTGAAGCCGGCAGTCAGGAACGTGTAGAGGAAGAGTTCGGCGATGTGCTGTTTTCCCTCATCAACTACTCCCGATTCCTCAACGTGCATCCGGAAGACGCCCTCGAAAAGACCAACCGAAAGTTCATGCAGCGTTTCCAGCTGCTTGAAAAAATGGTCAAGGCCGATGGACGGTCTCTCACCGATATGACGCTTTCGGAAATGGATGAATATTGGAATCGCGCAAAATTGGAGTTAAATCACTAATCGCAAATTGTAAATCGAAATTCTGATGAACATAAAATTAAATATAGTATATATTATATTAATGTATATTTTGACGGTTTTCATGCCGTCCCAAATGTACGCACAAAAGGGCTCCAAAGCGGCGGCGTTGTGTGCCAAAGCCGAGCAGGCCTTGCAGTCGCAGGATTTCGAAAAGGCGATGAATCTCCTCAACCAAGCGCAGGCCAAGGATCCCAACTTCCCCGACATTTACATCATGAAGGGGGACATCTACAATTTTCATCTTCGCTCCGACTCCGCCATGCGTTGCTACCAGCGCGCCATCGACCTCATTGGCGACCCAGACCCGATGCTCTATTACATCGCCGGCAATGAAGGGGCCAAGTGCGGTTCATACGAGTACGCGTTGAAGACGTTGCAGCTTTTCTTGCAAAAGGGACTGCAATATTCCGATGTCCATCCCGAGGCGCAGAAGACAATCGCCAATTGCAAGTTCGCCATCGAGTCGATGAAGCACCCGCGGCAGTTCGAGTTGATGAACCTCGGACCGGGCGTCAACTCCGAATGGGATGAGTACCTTGCGGCGATCACTGCGGACGACGGGGAACTCGTCTTCACGGTGAAACGTCCCCGCGACCAGGGAACGGTGTGCGCCTTCTGTCTCAACGAGGAGGACCTCTATGCGAGTCGGAAGGGCGGTTCCGGAATCTGGCAGCCGCGCGAAGCGTTGGGCAGTCCGGTGAAAACCGGTTACAACGAAGGAGCGCAGTGTCTCTCCCCCGACGGCAAGTATCTGCTCTACACGATGTGCGATGCCGACTTCGGCATGGGTAGCTGCGACCTGTACTGGGCCAAGCGTATCGGAGAACGGTGGTCGAGACCCCGTAACTTCGGCGCGCCCGTGAATTCGCAGGCGTGGGAAAGCCAACCCACGATGGCCGCCGACGGCATGACGATCTATTTCGCCTCTTCCCGTCCCGGCGGGTTCGGCGGCATGGACATTTGGAAGACCACCATGACGGCCGAGGGCGAGTTCAGCATTCCCGAGAACCTCGGCCCGGCTGTCAACACACCGGGTGACGATGCCGCCCCGTTCATCCATAGCGACGGGCGCACCCTCTACTTCGCCTCCAACGGCAGGGTGGGTTTCGGCGGTTACGACCTCTATTACAGCACATTGCAAGCTGATGGTACCTGGAGTGAGCCGGTCAACATGGGTTACCCCCTCAACTCACCGGCCGATGAGATCAACATCTTCATCAATGCTTCGGGCACGATGGCGTACATTTCTTCCGACATGGACGGCGGTTACGGCGGCTTGGACCTCTACTGTTTCGTGCTTGACGATGCGCTTCGGCCGAATCCTGTTACGTACATCAAGGGCAGGGTGCAGGACGCTTTCACGGGCGAACCGTTGGCTGCCCGCATTGAGATGATCGACCTGAACACCAAACAGCTGTTGACATCCACCACCTCGGATGCGCAGACCGGCAACTATTTGGCTTGCATACACACCGGCAGCAACGTGCTGCTCAACGTCTCCCATCCCGACTATCCATTCTACTCCGAGAACTTCCAAGTGGAGAAGTCCTATTCCGAGCTCTCGCCCTATCTGAAAGACATCCTGCTGCAGCCCACCGATGTGGGTACGGTTGTCACGCTGAAGAACGTCTTCTTCGATTTCGACCGGGCGGAGCTGAAACCCGAGTCGTATGTGGAACTTGACAAACTGGCTGACTACTTGCGGAAGAACGACATCCGCATTGAGATCGGCGGCCACACCGACGACCAGGGCACGGACGAGTACAACGACCGTTTGTCTGAGAACCGCGCCAAAGCGGTGTATGACTATTTGGTGAGCAAAGGCATTCCCGCCGACCGGTTGAGGTACAAGGGTTACGGCAAGCGACTGCCCGTGGCCGGCAACGACACCGAGGAGGGCCGCGCCGCCAACCGCCGCACCGAATTCAAGATCATCAAGTAGTTGGCTGTTGGCTATTTGAAACCGCCAAACTCTAAACTACTAAACTTACAATATATATATATATAAGGAACATCGCGTCGGCTGAAAAGTGCGGCGCGATTTTTTGTGCAAACGTAACAATCTTAGAAGCAAAGCGTATAAAAAGGGTAGGGAGGAGGAGTATATCCTCTGGAGTGGCGTATGGGGATGTCGGGAAAAGAGGGGGTGAAAAGTCGCATTTTGGAGGATTTCAGGGCTGAAACGGCTTGTGTTGATAGGTGTTGAAAGATGTTGAAAAAAAAGTTCGGGAACACTGGATTATATATAATGTTGATTTTCAGCATATTGTAGTATATGCCAAAAAAAAATGAAAAAAATAAGATAGAAGGATAAACAATGAAAAAAAAATGTATTTTTGCAGGTTAAAAATTATGTATAATGTAAAGTAATGTATAGTGTTGAAATAAAGGCAAAAAACGAATCGAATAGAGAAAAATAAATATTATAAATTACAAATTAAACAAAAACAGTATGAAAAAACTATTATCAATTTGCTTTCTAAGCATTCTGCTGGGGCTTCTGAGCTTCAGCACGCGGGCGCAAAGCAGCGGTGGTAGCAACTGTGCAAGCGGATTCTGGATCCAGAACCTGCAACCGGACACCATCTCCGGCATAGTGAATCTTCCTGCTGACATGCCGAACACGGGCAAATTACCGTTGAGCCATACGCTGGGTAGTGCATACTACAGCACTATCTCGGGTTCGTACCTCGGTAACGCCCACCCGCAGGTGACGGAGCTGTACGAGTTGCATTTCTGCAACACGTGCGGTCTCGATCCCAAAACCAAGGTGTCAGTCGATTGGCTGCTCTACCGCGACGGTCAGCTTGTCAATGACAATCTGTCCGACTATGTTGATTTCGCTATCTATACATTGTATAGCAAGCTGAATCAATACGGTCAGTGCCAGTCCATCGAATGGTTGGGCGGCAAAGTTCCGAACGAGTTCGGCTGCTGCACCCAGATCGCAGGCAACTACAGCCTGTACGACACCATTCATGGTTTGAACGGCCCCTGCAACGATCCTGCCAACTACCCCGGCGCCATGCAGGTTGAACAAGGCACCCCGATGGCTGTGCTTACCCAGCTCGGCCAGATTGTGCCTGCCAACGGTATGGTCAACATCTACAGCGAGCATCTTGATTATTTCTACCTCGACTTCTTCCAGCAGACCCGGACCATCGTCCAACTCAAATGGAAACAAGTCGGTAACTACAAACTGGTCATGCGCATCCGCGAACGCGTCGGCGGTACCCCGTGGAACAACCTGACCTGGAACGAAAACGAAACCACCGACTTCATCGGCGGTCACCAATCCTGCTGCGGCAGAATCCTTGCTGAAGACTCCATCGATTTCCCGTACCTCGGCGAATTCTCCAAAGAGGTCTGCGAAAACGAACACTACATCTTCGGACGTCCTGAGTATGACTTCCATGTCACTATGCCCGACACCAACGTGGTGTTCGGTCAATATGTTTTTGACAACACCGATTGCAAATACTTCCAGACTGACAGCATCTACAGATTCCATTTCTTTGTACGCAACACTCCCGAAGTCGTTGTGCTCAAACAATATGACACCCTCTGCAAATGCTCCTCTTTCGGTCCTGAGCAACTGCTCAGCATGATCAGATACGATTCTCTCGATCTGGAATATGCCTCCGACCACAAGTTCATGTGGTACTATTGGGGCGCCAATGGTTACGGCTGGTACGACGAGATGCCCGACATCGACACCGTTGTCGGCACTTACACGTATGTCGTCCGCCAAGTGAACACCTACACCAATTTCAACCAGTTCTATTCCCAGAATCTGGATACGGTTGTCTGTGCCGGCGATCCTGTGACCCTCTATGTCACGTTCCTCGAAATGGATCCCCCGGTGGTTCCCGCCCCTGCGGATATCTGTCTTGAAGTCATCGACTCCGCATTTATCCACAACGTGACGGCTCAGCACGATCCTAAGTGCGCCAACACCACCCGTTGGTACAAGACCGTCAGCACCAGTTTCCACAACAACAAGACTGAGTATCTCAGTGATCTCGTTTACACCGGTGATGATTTCCCGATCCACATGATCGACTACATCCCCGCCACGAACATCGACAAGACCGTCTATTTCTATGCCGTGTCTTACGATGAGAAGAGAAACTGCGAGTCCAAGTACTTCACCACCTACACGGTGAGACTGCACCAGACTCCTGAGTTGGTTGCCGTGGCTCCCATCCCGACCGTGATTTGTCCGGGTAGCGAGGCCACCCTGAAGGTGAAGATCAACAACAACCCGAACCAAACCGACAATCCTTATACTTATAAGTGGAACGGTGATGTGACCGAGGTTAACCTCAACGGCACCAGAGTGCCTTTCGTGGCTGACACGGTTTACAAGGTTGGTAACGGTACTGGCAACACCCCTGCTTTCCCGTTGAGCAACGAGGCTAAGTACAACTACACGCAACAGATCTTCACCGCTTCCGAAGTCGGTGCTGGCGAGATCACCAAGATTGCTTTCGAGTACGCTGCTACTACCGCTCTCACGAGAAACAACGTGAAGATTTATCTGGGTACGACCACCACTTCTTCTTTCAACAATTCCAACAAGCAATGGATTGAAGGCGGCACGCTCGTTTATGACGGCGCTATCAGCTTCAACGGCCCTGCCGGCTGGAAAGAAATCGAACTGCAGAACTCTTTCGTCTATGACGGCACCCAGAACCTGGTTGTCACGATTGATGACCAATCCAACGTTAGCTCCAATGCTAGAAACTTCAAGTATACGAGCAAAACGAACACTTGTATGCGTGCTTATGGCAGCAATCCGAATCCGACCAACAAGACGGTTGCCAGCACTCGTAACAACATGAAGTTCTTCGCTGAAGGCACTGGTTTCACCACCAACAGCACGAACCAGACTGCTTACAACCAAACGGATCCGACCGACAGCTGCCGTACTGCTTACCAGACCACGGTCTATGTTATCGATGCCAACGGTTGTAAGTCTGAACCCGTTGTGTTCAACTACATCTCCAACGATACCATCAATCCTACTGTTAACAAAGCTACGGTCACGACTGACGTTTATGCTTGTCATCTCGATCTGACCAATGCTCCTGTTTATACCACTGTTGCTGCTCTCGAAGCTGGCGCTGGCGTCATCTTCAGCGACAACTGCGACAAGGATCTCCTTACGATCGCCAATGTCAGCAGCGTTGTGAACAGCATCTCTGACACGACCTGTCACGAGGTTGTTACCAGAACCTACACCGTTAAGGATCACTGCGGCAACCCTGTCACTTTCACGCAAGTGTTCGTGAGCCAGGATACCACGAAGCCTTCCTTCGTGTTCGCTCCCGGTGAGTTCCCGTTGATCCGCTTGTTCCCTGTCGAGGGCGGCAACTGCACGTTCAACTCTCCCGACAGCATGACTTTCGTGAACGCCGTCGCTCCGCATGTCTTCGACAACTGCACCGACAGCGCTTACCTGATGAGCACCCTCAAGTTCTTCTGGGAGAACACTGACGAGTCCCCCATCAACGGTGTTGACATCTTCAAGAAGAAAAATCACCTCTCTGTGGTGGCTCAAATCACCGACAGATGCGGTAATGTCTTCGCACAAGACATCATCTTCCTCGATCGTCCTGAGCATATCGCTATCAAACCGAATGCCATCACGAGCACCGGCAATCAGTGCTTCGGCGACACCGCCACCCTGCACTTCGATGTCACTTATATTACGGATGATACCCTCATCGGACCGTTCGTTCCTTACACTTACGAGTGGATCGAAGTGAACGGCAGAGAAGTCACCTTCACCGCTGTTAACGACACCACGACCGAGATTCTCTTCCCGGGTACCGGTGACTACACCTTCATCATGAAAGTTACGGATCGTAATGGTTGCTATGCCGAGACCGAACCCGTTGTCATCAACGTTCGTCCTCTGCCGCAGCTTGTCATCAACCACATCGTGTTGAATGGCCAGACCGAGCCTTACTGCCCGACCTATGGTAACCTCACCATCAGAGCTGAAGTCATTGACGCAGTTCCTGGTCAGACCGTTGATCCTCATGCTTTCGTCTGGACTGGCGAGAGTGTCAACACTATGTCTGACAGCGCTCGTACTTGGGTCACCATCGTTCCTGAATGGTGTGACACCATGTACTATCCGACCGTTACTGTTACGGATGACCGCGGTTGTGTGGGTACTTTGACCGACACCATCGAGGCGAAATCTTTTGGTCCGCAATTCATCAATACTATTCCTGACACCATCGTTGAGAAGATGCCGGGTTGTGTGTTCAAAGTTCCGGATTTCCACGATCTTATCGATGCTAACCTCGTTACGGATGACTGCTACACCTTCTCTCAGCTGAAATATTCCGATGCTTACGGCACGATTGAGCGTACTGACTGGTACACTCAGGTTCCTGCCGCTGGCACTGAGTTCACCGAAGCTGTCAAGGTTGTCACGATCACGATTAAGAATCCTTGTGGTGAGACTGCTACCCTCAATGTGAATGCTGTCAAGCCCACGGATGTCCTCACCGTTTCCATTGACCCGGCTACTGCTGCTGAGTGTCAGGAGTACATTGAGAACACCGGCGTTGTCTTCACGGCCACTGTTGAAAATGCTGTTGGTTCTGTTGATTACGAATGGACTCGCGACAATAACACCACCGTTCTCGGTACGAATGCTACCTACACCGCTATCGGTGCTATGGAGCCCGGTACTTACACCTATCAGGTTGATGTCGAGGATGCTCTCGGTTGTACCGCTTCCGCTACTGCTGACCTGACCGTTTACTTCCAGGGCGCTGACCCGGTTCTCCGCAAATACCCGAACACTCTGTGTGAGCGTTTCAACGGTGCTTTGATCGTTGATGTTGCTCCTACGGGTTATGCTTACGACCTGCAGCACAACGACTTCTCCTTCTTCCACTTCTTCAAGATTTCCGATAACCCTGACCACCAGCCCACTGAGTGGAACACCATCGCGTTCGACTCCTTGAGACCCGGTTGGTACACCCTCACGGTTTACACTGACCACGACTGCGAGCGCAGCTATCAGGTTTACATTGAAAACGCTAGCCAGGCTCCGAACGCTCCTACCTTCACGAAGGTTGACGTTACGGTTTGTACCAATGACAATGGTCAGCTGACCATCAACGCTCTTCCTGGTTTCACCTACGAAGTTTACAGCGTTGACGCTGCCACTGGTGCTATGACGCTCGTCGGCACGGCTACTTCCTACAACAACCTGCCGGTTGGTACTTACTACATCGAGGCCACTCAGACCTCCACGCATTGTAAGAGCTCCGTTTCCGTTAATTTGTTGGATGCCGCTCCGAGACCTGAGCCGACCTACACGCCCACTGCTAACAACAACTGTGACAACATTGCCGGTATCTATAATGGTAAGATTAATATCACCTCCAATGCAAACTGGCAATACACGGTTTACGCTGTGAACGGTACGGATACCACCTATTATCTGAACGACGCCACTTTGACCTCTGCTAACAATCCTATCGTTGGTTTGAGACAAGGTACATATTATGTCACTGCTTACAATCCTGTTAACGGTTGTTCCACCGCCAACCCGGTTGCTTGGACGGTTGGTTACACTACTGTGAACACTCCTCTGAATGTCAGCACGACTCCGAACAACTTCTGTGTTGTTGACACGGCTAACGGTACTGTTAAGATTACCTCCACGCTGAGCAACTTCATCGATTACAACCTCATTCAGGGTACTGACACTCTCCGTAAGACTGCTGACTACACCTCCAACGGTTGGTTGAGCCTGTATCATGGTACATATAAGATTGAAGGTACGAACAAATACTTCTGTCCTGTCAGCAAGTCGAATATCGCCGTTGCTCACACGACCATCAATCCTCAAATTACGGCTACCTCCACTATGAATCCTTCTTGTGTGAAAGACCTGGGCACCATCACGCTGAAGACCACCAACGCTTCTGCGATGAATGCTACGAATTATGGCAATGCTCATATCGCTTCTTACAAGATTGAAAAGGGTACATTCGTTTGGGATACTGCCACCACGGCTAACCAAGTCACCTTCAACAATGTGGCCAGCGGTGTTTACACCTACACGGCTACGACCCAATACGGTTGTACGAAGACCGGTACCATCGAAGTTGAGCAGTACCAGCTGCCCGCTATGCAGCTCGACTCCACGCCGAACCACATGTGTGCTCCTACCTTCGAGAAACCCGGCGACGGTACTGTCACGGTTGTGATCCCGACCACGGAGACTGTTCCTGGCGCTCACTTCTTCATGTACTACTTCTATGACGCAAACGATGTCAACATGGATGTTCCTTACGAGCTCCCGTTGACCAACACCAAGTACTGGCTCGCTGCTAAGCGTTACCACGTTGTGGCTAAGGACACCGTCACTGGTTGTCAGGTCGAGGGTTACATCACCGTTGAGGACAGCCTCTATCAGGTTGACTTCAATTTTGAGACCACTCCGAACTACGCTTGTAACACGGTTGACGGTAACGGTTCCATCACCGTTGTCAACCCGACCAGCACGAATCCTGACGCTGTCTTCGCTTACAGCCTCGACGGTATCAACTACACCAACAATCCTGTCTTCACTGGTTTGAAGGACAGCCTCTACACGGTGTATGTGAAAGACACTGTCTCCGCTTGTGAGAAGATCAAACAAATTCCGGTCAACCCGACTGACAGCTGCGCTCCTGTTATCACGATTTGTGACAACCAGGGTAACTGCGGTGATCATTTCGACTACTGTTTCAATGATCCTGACATCCAACTCTGCGCTACGGCTGTTGACACTTGCGACAATGCCGACTTCACCTACAGCTGGTATGCTCCTTGTGCCGATCCGAGCAGCTCTAACACCAATTGCATTGATGTCCAGACCGACCACTATGTTGTGAACGGTTGCGACTACATCCTCACTGTGAAGAACAATGTGACCGGATGTGAGTACAATAGAATTGTGAATGTGGCTATCCACCCGAATCCGCAACTCAGCTTCACCATCAATGGTGTTCCTGCTGACATCGAGCATTCTAACCCGTTCTGCGAGAATGAGCCTCTGCACATTAAGCTTGTCTCCACGCACGAACTTGACACCACCTCCATCGAATGGACGCTGGGTATCATCGGTACTGGTTTCGCTGAGTTCGACATCCAGGGTGACACCATCGCCAACGACTCCATCACGTTCTGTGTGCGTGCTAACAGCAAGTATGGCTGTCCTTCTCCGATCGCTTCTCTGCCTGTGAACTTCAAGCGTATCGACCGTGTGACGGTTCCGGTTCTCGCTTGTGACGGCACTTGCACGATCAATAATCCTGACGGCACTACTACGAACATCACGAAACCCGCTGCGGCTTCTTATCCTTACACCACCACTGAGGTCAGAACCTACACCAGCGTGCTGAAGGGTTGTGACAGCATCGTGACTTACAACATCACGTTGATTGCCGCTCCTGAGATCACGGGTGAACCTACGGTTGCTCCGTTCTGCGAGTCCGAGAACAAGACTCTCGCTGACTTCGAAGGCTACACTGTGGAATGGAACGATGTTGAGACTCCTGGTGATTCTAAGTGGATTGCTGCCACCACACCGGCGGCTGGTGATGAGACCTTCACCAGAATTTCGAGCCTGTCTGAACTCACTCCTGGCCGTTATGTCATCACGAACCAGGCTGGTACCAAGGCTATGGTGAATGCACCTGTCTCTTCTACGTCTGATGCAAGCTACGCTTTAGCTCAGGCTGATGTTGTGACTACCAATCCTGCTGACAATATGATTTGGATTGTGGAGAAGAATTCTGACAACACTTATTCCTTCAAGGGTGATGATGGTCGTTACCTTGCTGTTAATTCTGGCAACAAGTTCAGCTTCACCACTTCGAGTGCAGGTGATCAAGCTAGGTGGAACGTTACAGCTGAAACTTCCGCTGGTCTTACCCACTTCTTAATTAACAATGAGGATCTTCCGGCTCGTTATATGAAGTATAATAACGCTGATCCGAGATTTGCTTGCTACGGCTATGGTATTGCTAATACTAAGTGGCTCGCTTTCTACAAGAGCAACCAGACTGTTGCTGTCGGCGGTACTTCTGCTTACTACGAAGTTCCTTCCACGACTGCTCTGACCTATGACTATGTGACGACTCACAACATCCAGAGAGTTGTTTCGAATGGTTGCGGTGCTGACACGGCTACGTTGAACCTCACGGTTTACAAAGAACCCGCTGTCAATGCATTCGTTGCCGGTAACGGTCACTGCGCTGGTGATATGTACGCCTTCACGGCTAACATCTCCACCTTCGGAACTCCTGCTACTGCTAATTTGTTCATCGAGGGTAATACTACTCCGCTGGCAACTACCACGGTCAATGGTCTCAACCAGGCCGTCACCTTCCCGGCTGTGAAACTGCCTTGGGCTTACAACAACAAGCACATCACGCTGCAAGTTGTGAACAACAGCACGCCTTGCTGCGCTACTGTGACGGTTGACAGCCTCTTGGTTGTGGATACCGCTATGATCACTGATCTCGCCAACAGCAACACCTACTGTGTGGGTGATGAGATGAAGATTGCTGACTTCTCCGGTATCGTTCCTGCCAACTACACTTCTATTACGTTGAAACACATGATTGGCACGGCTCCTGCTCCTGCTTCGGATCCTGTTATCACTCTGCCTTACACGTTCACCGACAGATCTATGGATGGTGAGAAGGTCTATGTTGACGCTGCGAACAAATGTTACAACCAGATCATCTCTAATGTGGTGACCTTGAAGGTTGACAGCATTCCTGCTGTTGATCCGATCTCCAACATCGACGTTTGCGCTTCTGCCTTCACGCTGCCTACTCCTAATGTTAACGCCAAGGGTGGTACTATCAGCGCTCAAGGTTGGTTGCTGAAGGGCACTTCCGGCACCTATGCTTCCAGCACGGTTGACGCAATCAAGACGGCTGCTCGCGATCATGTTGTGAATGCCGCTTACTATGCTACCAACGACTGTGGCTCTGACACCTCCTTCTTCACGGTTCTCGTGAATGACAAGCCCGAGGTCAGCCTCTCTACTGTTACCATGTGCCCGAACGCTGTTATCAACACGGTCATCACGCCTACTGTGGCTACGGTGAACTTCCACAACATCAACGGTGGTACTGATAATGTTTCCTACTTCGTGGCTAAGAAGACTGGTGTTCGCACCGTCATCGACATCACCACTGCCACCTTCAACGACATCGCTTCTTACAATGAACTCT
>CACXUB010000036.1:0-7009 GCA_902770735.1 uncultured Bacteroidota bacterium
ATCGCCGCCGTCTGCGAAGTGCCTCGCCAAGAGGACGAAGAACTCGACGAGAACGGCAACCCCATCGTTCCCGAAAACACCGAGACACCCGAACAAACGAACACGGACAACTTAAACGACACCCCCGAAAACGAGTCTGAACAGTAATCCCTAACCGAATACCCCACCGATGAAAAAGCATCTTCTGTTAATCGCGAACATCCTGCTCTTGGTGAGCCTTAGTGCGCAGAAGCCGTCGCTGACGAAAGCGTACAACAACTTCTACGACAAGGACTACGACAAAGCCAAGGAACAGATTGACTTGTGCATCGCCGACGAGAAGCTCGCCGCGAAAGCACAGACATGGCTCTACAAGGGTAACATCGAGTTCCTGCTCGCCAACCGAGAGTACAGCGCAAAACAACAAAACCAGAACTACCAAATCCGCTACCCCAACGCACCAGAGGATGCCTTCGATGCCTTCGAGAAAGCCCTTTCCATCAACCCCAAGGTCGAAGCCATGGATATGATGAACGCCAACGACGCGTTGAAGCAGCTCTACCCGTACCTGCTCGTGCGCGGTGTGGACCAACTGATCGCCAAAGACATCAACGGTGCGAAAAGAACCCTCGCCAAGGGTATCAAAAGCTATGAGATGGATACCCCGCAATATCCCATGAACGGTGAACTCTACTATTACTATGCCTATGCGCTCGAAAGCCTCGGCGAAACGAATGAAATGATGAAATACTATCAAAAAGCGCTCGACGACGGCTCGCAAAACGCCTATGTCTTCGCAAAACTCATCGACCAATACAAAGCCGAAAACGACCGCACGAATGCGGAAAAAGCCCTGGCCACGGCAAAGCAGAAGAATCCCAACGACATGAGCGTCAGACTTTTGGAAATCGACTATGCCTACTGGGCCGGCGACAGCGTGAAAGCCAAGACCCTTCTCGACCAAATCGACGACCGTTCGTTGACCACCGCGGATGAAATGGTGAACGTCGCCAATTTCTACATCAAGGAGAAACGCTATGAGAACGCCGAGCGGCTGCTCACCCGCGCCAACGCCGTCAGCCCCAACAACTTCGTGATCCTCTATAACTTAGGAGTCTGCAACTACAGCTTCTCGGAGTACTATTTCAACCAGCAGAACCAACTCGCCATCCATCAAGGGAATCCCGAGGACATCAAAATGGCGAAGGACAACTGTGAACACTATCTGCAAAAAGCGGCCGATTATTTCGAGCATGCAAGAGCCATGCAACCCAACGACGTGAACCTCTTGAACACACTCCGTGCCATCTACGTACGGCAACAGTCACCCAAAGCCGATGAAATCGACGCCCTGATTAAACAACTGGAAAAATAATTTGTCAATTTAATAGTCACTTAAAACTTGGAAAAATGAAAAAATGGATGCTTGTTTTAGTCGCGCTCTTTGTGAGCGTAAGTGCTTTCTCGCAAACTTGCCTTGATGATGTCTGGCAATGCCTCAGAAGCAACCAAGTGCCTAAAGCAAAGAAATTTATGGACGCCTGCATGGCGGAGAATCCGGACAATGCGTCTGTATGGTTGATGCAAGCGAATGTCAATGTGTACCAGTACCGTTACGACCTGGAGCGCATGGCGAAAGACCCCAGCCTCACCCCGCGCTATCCCAACGCCATTGAAGACGCCTACAACGGCTTCCTGAAAGCCATGTCACTCGACAAGAACGTAACGCCGAAGACCGGCATGTTCGGCCCGAAAGAGGGACAACAAGTTCTGGCCGATCCTTTCAAAGAAATGGCAAAGAAGGCACAAAGCAACGGCAAAACGGATGATGCGCTGAAGTATTACGGTTATGCCGCCAAATGCTACGAGCTGAGTGCAGAAAAGATCAACGCAGCTGGCATGTATTTCGACATGGCCGTCGTTTACATCACCATGAACGACAAGGCCAACTGCACGAAAATGCTGGAGAAGAGCATTGCCGCTGTCCCGGACATCTCTCCCTTGGCATACATTCAGCTGTACGAGAACTACGAGGATCTTAAGGACACCGTGAAATGCGGCGAGATCATCACTAAAGCCCAGAAGGCTTTCGCCAGCAATGAAAAGCAATTGGTCGAGTTGTACCCCACCATGATGAGATACTACTCCACAATCGGCGACAACGAAAATCTGCTGGCCATCGTTGACAAGGCTATTGCCACGGGCGACATCAACATGATGGCCGACTGCGCCACCTATCTCACGAACGCCAAGGCATACGCCAAGGCTGAGCAAGTCCTGACCGACGCCCTGACCAAAGAGCCCAACAACTTCAAACTGCTCAAGGGCATGGGCTACCGCTACGCAATGGAATACTACGACATCATGGACCGTCGTCAGAAAGCCATGAACTCCCGTCAATATGAGGAAGCAACCCGTATTTTCCAAAGCGAGGAACGCAAAACCGCTATGCAGAATGCACACGACTGGTGCGACAAAGCCTACAAGGTGGATTCCGACAATCTCGAGAACAACCTGATCCTCCGCGAAATGAAAGTGCAACTGCAACTGCTGCCCATCCCGCAAGAGCTGAACGACAAGATCAACTCCCGCATGCAGCAGAAATAAGCGGAACTCCCACAAGCCATATCCAATCCCTCTCCGACAAAACCGGAGAGGGATTTTTTTTGACACTTATCGAACTCGCGCTATGCATTCGGAGGCCGCGCCTGGATCTCCCGAACAACTGCCTCCCCTATGGCACAACTCAAGCACAATTTCTGAGAACAATAACGTCCCATCAGTTCTATCTGCGCTTGGGAGTCATACGCGTTTGCACATGGGAACGCACTGTCCTCAAAAAGCCGGGTAGTCTTGTTGTCCTCATAACTCACCCGTTCCAACAACGCTATTGCCTCCTCTTGAAGATTCTCATCCCCGGAAAACCGCTCGTATGCGAACCGCAACGGCACTACTGTGTTAATAATCAGGGAATCAACCGTAGAATTCCCCAATCCAGAAGCGTGATTTGCCGTAGCCTTGCCGAACTGGTAATGCGTTTCCCAATACGAATCCGGCGCAATAGACATCCACTGCCGAAGGGCAGGATACGGAGACTTCAAAACATTGTCCGTCAATTGATGCCCTGTCTCATATAGCAACTGGGCGAACTGCGCGATCCGCAAGGTCGGGAAATTCTGCGGCCGGAGGCGCAGCCAATTCCACTGGTGTGCGCCAATCGGATCCAATTGGTACTTGTAGCGCAGATAATCATACTCATAGGACAACTTCGTCGCATATTCGTCCCCGTCCACACTTTCCAGCAGGCCCGACTGTCCGAACAGCAACGCATACGTCTGCAGCTTCGACGACAAATGCGCCCTGATGACACGGAACGGCAGGCTCTGTGCAAGCAATTCAAACGCCGCACCATTCTTTTTGCAACCAAATCCAATCGCCAAATATCTATAAACCAGTTCGTTCCAATCCTGCTGACAAGACGTAAGCAATCGTGTCATCTCATACTGGCGACGAGCCAGCCGTTCTAACAGCACCGTGGACATCTGATTGTGTATGACCAACGGATTAAGACCAGGGAGATAGCGACGACAGAGCAGCATGTCCGGCACACTCATCAAAGACTCGTAACGCTGGAACATTTCCAACGGTATCTTATCCTTCAATTCCAATGTTGGAACAGGCTCGTCATCGCCCAGTTGTATTTCCATATCGTGTTCATAAACCACATGGAGTATCACGGATTTATACTTGTCGTCATACTGATGTTTATGCCTCAACCAGTCCGAACTTCGGCAATGGATCTCCACGCTGCCGACCCATCGCATCTCGTCAATGACAACCACGGATTGCAGAAAATCCGGTCCGGCGTCGAAGTTGTGGTATCCGGGGAAAATCACGTTGATAGGCAGGCCATCGGTGGTTTTCGCGTTCAAAAAATCGTAGTGGCGGTGTTGCCACACATAATGCAGAAATTCTTCTTTCATACTTTTTCTATTTTCACGGTATCAAACCATTTTGTTTACACGGCAAATATACACTCTTTTTCCGCCTTTGTCAAGACTTTCGGGAATTTTTTTTCACATTGTCCATCAACAAGATAGAATTTTTTATTAACAATTGAAACAACAATAGTAAATTTTCAAAGAAAAATTTCGCAGGAAATCCGAAAAAACATGTATCTTTGCCGCGACAAAATTTTTATTCACAAAAGTAATCAAACAATGAAAACGGAAAAGCAACTGCAAGGAATTGCTGGCGAAGATTTAGCCACAAACCTCTTATTACAAAAGGGTTACAAAATTTTAGAGCGCAACTGGCACTGCGGCCACCTGGAAGTGGACATCATTGCCGAAACCGACGATTACCTGGTCATCGTGGAGGTGAAAACCCGAAAAAGCGCGATTTTCGGTGCACCGGAAGTGTTCGTGGACATGCAAAAACAGCGGCACTTGATACGCGCCGCCATGTATTACGCCAAATTCAAAAGTGTGAAAAAAGAAATCCGGTTCGACATCGTCTCGGTGATCAACAGTCCGGAGATGCAGGAGGTGACGCACATTGAGAACGCCTTCAAACCGAAGTGGTAAAAAAAAGGAAAACCCGTAAGCCGGGTTCTGTTTTGTGTTGTCATTTATCTCGAGCATACGTCACCGTATGCCTCTATCAACCTACCCTCCGGGTCGGACGAGCAGCCCTCAAGCCCCGGTTTATTTGGTCTTTCAACCCATAAGGTTTACCCCTGTCGGCATCACTGACGACAGCGTGAGCTCTTACCTCGCGTTTTCACCCTTACCCGCAAGCGGGCGGTATCGTTTCTGTGGCACTGTCTGTCGCGCTTGCGCGCGCCTTCCCGTTAGGAAGTATGGTGCTCTGCGTTGCCCGGACTTTCCTCAGCCTTGCGGCCGCGACAACTCGGTTTTCCTTTTGTTTGCTTTGCTTCAAAAAACGGCAGAGACGCACCGAGGCACGTCTCCACTGCTATAATCTATTTCCGATGCCTTTGCCTATTGCCTAATTATTCAGCATCACCGGCATGATGAGCATCAGCACATCCTCATTCTCATCCTGCTGGTTCACCGGCGTGATAAGCGCGGCTCGGTTCGGCTTGGAGAAGGACATTTGGATCACGTCCACATCAAGATTCTCGACCATTTCACGCAGGAAACGGGAGTTGAAACCGATTTCCATCGGCTCGCCTTGATAGTCACAAGTGATGCTCTCGGAGCCCTTGTAGGAGAAATCCATATCCTCTGCAGTAAGTTCCAACCCTTTGTCACTCAGCGTCAAACGGACCTGGAAGGTGGACTGGCTGGAATAGTTGCCCAAGCGGCGGATGGACTTGAGGAACTCATCGCGACCGATGGTCAGCATATTCGGATTCTCCTTCGGGATAACTGCCTCATAATTAGGATATTTGCCTTCCTTCAAGGAAGAATACAGTTCGAAGTTGCCGAATGCGAAACGAATATGGTGCGTGGTCTGCGAATAATCCACCCGAACCGAGTCGGAATGACTGGAGAGGATGCCTTTCAAGTGGGCCATCGGTTTTTTGGGCAGAATCAACGAAGAGAACTCGTCGGTTTTCACCTCGACGTTGCGATAGCGCACCAGTTTGTGGGCGTCCGTCGCCACAAACGTGACGTAATCCGAAGAGAGCTCGCACAAGATACCCATCATATTGGGACGGAGTTCGTCGTTGCCGGTGGCGAAAATCGTCTTGCTGATGGCGCGTTGCAGCACGGAAGCACGGATTTCAAACGTCTGCGGGTCCTCGATGGGCTTCACCTTGGGATATTCGTCGCTGGGGAAGCAGGGGGCACCGTACTCGCCGTTCGCGGACGTGAACTTCAACACATTGTTCTCGATGTCAATGGCGAACACGAGCGGCATGTCCGGCATCAGCTTCAGCGTCTCAAGCAAGATCTTGGCGGGCACCGCGACGGAGCCTTCGCCCTCCACGTTGTCCAACTCAATTACGGATGTCATCGTGGAGTCCAGATCGGAAGCCGTGAGTTTCAGTTGGTTACCTTCGATAGTGACTAAAAAATTGTCCAAGATGGGCATTGTGCTGTTCGTTCCCATCACGCCACTGATGGCACTTAAATTGCGATACAACAAGTCGCTCGATACGATGAATTTCATATTGTTTTTCTATTTTATTTCAAACTGCAAAGATATACTTTTTTTTGGTTTAGAGTTTAGAAGTTTGGAGTTTAGGATTAAATCTTTGAGCGGAGAGAAACCATCTCCTCCAGCTCGGCGTACCAAGCTTCTCCATACTTGGCAATAAGCGGCTCCTTCAGGAACTTATAAACGGGGAGTTTCAACCTATTTCCGTTCTCCACCGCCGTCTTACAAATCGACCAATGGTCGTAATTCAGGGCTTCGTAGTCCCCCACCCTGCTGATCCTGATCGGATAAAGGTAGCAGGAAATCGGCTTTCGGAATGGGATTTCGTTCTTCCGGAAGCATTTTTCGATGGCGCACTTGGCAATTCCGTCCTCAAAATAGGCGAATGCGCAAGCGTAGTTGCTCTCCACCAACGGCGTCTCGAAGGTGTCGTCACCATTAAAGACGAAAGTGCCGCCGTTTTCCACCACGGCGACACCTTCTTCGGTCATATATTTTTGAAATACAGGGTAATGATCCTCCAACTCAGCGACCTCTTCGGGGGCTACCGGCGCACCGCTGTCGCCATCCACACAACAAATGCCCTTGCACTGCGCGATGTCACAGCAGAAACACTTGTCGATCAGTTCTTCCGAGACGAGGACATTCCCTACTATCAGCATCGTATCCAAGGGTTAGCTAAGACGTTTGAACTGACAGGTGAAATGGCGCATCAGCTCGGCTTCCCAAGTGATTTCCAAACCGCGCTTGATCGTGTCGCGACGGTCATAGACGTTCTTGAGGGCAGCGGCGATGACATCCATGTGGTTGTTCGTATAGACGCGGCGCGGGATGCACAGGCGCACGAAGTCGTTGCCACCGAAACGGTTCTCGCGGGTCACCGGGTCGCGGTCAGCAAGCA
>CACXUB010000036.1:7014-25493 GCA_902770735.1 uncultured Bacteroidota bacterium
GCGGATGCCGGCTTCGAGATAGAGCTCGCACGTGAGCGTCTGGGCCGGGAACTCCTCCTTCGGGATGTTGGTGAGCACCTTGTCGGCATCCACGAAGATGGCGTGACCGCCGGCAGGACGTTGATAAGGGATTCCGTACTCGTCAAGTTTGTCGGCCAGGTACTGCACTTGTTTGATACGCGTCTCAACCATGTCGAACTCGATGTTTTCCTTCAGACCGACGGCCAAAGCGTCCATGTCACGGCCGTTCATACCACCATACGTCAGGAAGCCTTCGAACGGGATGCAGAACAGTTTGGCACCCTCGTACCACTCTTTCTTGTTGGTAGCGATGAAACCGCCCATGTTGACGAGGCCGTCTTTCTTGGCGCTCATCGTCATGCTGTCGGCATAGCTGAACATCTCCTTGCAAATCTCGCGGAGAGTCTTGTCGGCATAGCCTTCCTCACGGGTCTTGATGAAATAAGCGTTTTCGATGAAACGGGCGCTGTCGATGTTGACGGGCACGCCGTACTTGTGACAGAGTTCGCAGGTCTCACGGATGTTCTTCATGCTGACCGGCTGTCCGCCGACGGTGTTGTTGGTGACGGTGAGCACCATGAACGGGACGTTGCCCTTGTTCTCTTGCAGCACCTTCTCCAGTTTCTCCAGGCTGACATTTCCCTTGAAGGGGACTTCGAGCTGGGTGTCGTATGCCTCGGGGACGGTGACATCGATGGCGAAAGCCTTGCGGCTCTCAATGTGTCCCTTCGTGGTGTCGAAGTGGGCGTTGCCGGGGATGACTTGACCGGGTTTCACCAAGTAGCTGAACAGGACGTTCTCCGCAGCACGGCCTTGGTGGGTCGGAATAACAAACTCGAAACCAGTCAGTTCCGTGATTGTATCTTTCATGTGATAGAACGAACGGGCGCCGCCATAGCTCTCATCGCCCATCATCATCGCACTCCATTGGCGGTCGCTCATGGCACCGGTACCAGAATCTGTCAGCAAATCGATATACACATAATCGCTCTTCAGCATAAAAATGTTCTGGTGGGCTTCCTCAAGCCACTTTTCTCTTTCTTCTCTTGTGGATTTCTTAATGGGTTCAACCATCTTAATTTTCCACGCTTCTGCAAAAGGTAATTCCATATAATATTGGTTTAATTGTTTATTGTTTAATGTTTACTTGTATTCTAACTTCAAAAAGTCTGTTTGCTGGCAAGTGTACCGTCTTCGTTATAGAAACGCCACTCGCCGGTCTTGGTTCCCATATTGTATTCGCCCGTATATCTTACATTCCCGTTGGGATAATAGACCGTATAGCGGCCGTTTTCCTTGCCGTTGACATAGTGGGCCATGGTTTGCACGGTGCCGTCGGGGTGGTACGCATACCAAAGGCCGTCGCGGTTCTCGCCGTCGCGGTTCCCGTCGATATATTTCTGATGGTTCTCGTAAAAATGTGTCTCGTGCGCAATCTTGCCGGTCGGCTGACCAAGACTGTCGAGTTCATAATACACCATCACCTTCGGGCTCTCATCCTCGTAACTTTTCACGGCGACACGACCATACAGCGAATCCACAAAGTCAATCGGAGGGAAAACGTGCAGACTGTCGAGGAAAGCCTGTTCCTGTTCAACGGTCTGCCGCTTCTGATGATTGTTTGACACTGCCGTCAAAGCCAACGCCGCGGCCAACGCACCGAAAGCTAAAATCAGGAGCACAATGTGCAGAGTTCCAAAAGGTTTTGCTTCTTTCTCCATATATCCTTTCTCTATAATCTGCGGAGACGCGTCCGGGCACGTCCCGACAGAAATCATTTTTTCTTATTGAAAGACCTGTTGAGTTCTTCGATCACCTCGTCGGTGATGTCGTGGGCGGGATCCGCATACAGCAACGGGCCACCGGATTGATACGTGAAAATATAGGAAGCATTGTGATTGGCATTCACCCGTCCTGCTGCCTCGTTCAAAGAATCGGCCATCTGCTCCAACGCCGCCGCATAACGGGCCTGGAAGTCTTCGAGGAAATCGCTGTAGTCTTTCTGCAGACGGGCACTCTCATCCTGCAAACCCTGTTGGGCGTACTGTGCCTGTTGCGGGGTCAAAGAGCCGGAACTGTAGTTCTTCTCGAAATTGGCGGCCTTGTTCTCCAGTGCTTTCTGGCGGTTCTGGAACACCACCTCCTGTTTTTTCTGCTCCTCTTCGAGCGATTTCTTGAGAATATTCACCATTTCGTACTTCTCGTTCACGGAGTCGATGTTGACGAACACGACCTCGCCGGTGCCCACCTCCACGGGTTTCGGCGCGACAGCCGTCTTCTTGCAGGAATTGCCACCGCAGAAATGCAGGACAAACAACGCAATCACCGCCGCAGCCAGCAGACCTTCAACAATCCAATGAATCATCGAAGAACGATTCTCGGATGAAGCCTTAACCCCTTCTTTCTCAGGTATTTCCGATGGTTTATTTTCCACTACGAAACCTTTCTCATCCACAACGGTTGCCGTTCTCTCCACAACCTCATTCTCAATCATTTCATTCTTTTCTTCAAAATTCTCTTCCATATTTCTCTATAAAAATTCAATTCTCTTTTCTATGAACATTCATTAACCATTAACCATTAATTTCCCACATCCGACAGGTACTTGATCCTCATAATCCGGATTTCCTCCATCGTGTATTCGTCTTCGCCCAGCACGCGCAGTGCCTCCTCGGCGGAGTCGGTGTCGGCGTTGGCGAAATAATCGATGATATCTTCTTGGTGATAAGGCTCGATTTCCTCGTCAATGTAATAGGAGATGTCGATTTTGGCGCCGGATGCCACGATATGCTCGATTTCAGTAAGGAGTTCGTCCATATCCATTCCTTTTGCAATGGCGATGTCCTCGAAACTGATTTTGTGGTCAATACCTTGGATGATAAAGAGTTTGTTGGCCGACTTTTTGGCGACGGTTTTCAGCACAAAGTCCTGCGGGCGGTCGATTTCGTTCTCCTCGACATATTGTTTGATGAGTTCGATGAAGCGGCGGCCGTATTTTTGCGCTTTGCCGGGGCCGACACCCACCACGCGGGTCATCTCATCCATGGTGATCGGGTATTGGATACACATATCCTCCAGCGACGGATCCTGGAAGATGATGAACGGCGGAAGGTTCTCCTCTTTGGAGATGGTCTTGCGCAAGTCCTTCAACAGGCTGAACAGCACCGTGTCAAATNNNNCTCTTCGGTCACGGGCTTGATCGCCATGATGGGGTAAGGATTCGACATGTACTTCTTGCCTTTGTCGGTAATCTTCAACAGGCCATAGTTTTCTATATCCTTGACAATCAAGTTGTCGAAAATGGAAACGCGGACAACGCTGGACCAGAACTTGGCATCGTAGTCCATGCCTTCGCCGAACTGTTTCAGTTTCTCGTGGTGGAATTTCAGGATGGAAGTGGTCTTGTTGCCACAAATAATATCAATGATCTGGTCTTCCTTGAACTGCTGTTTCACGGCGAGAATCACCTCCAGCAACAGTTGGATTTGCTCGGACACATCCATCTTGGGTTTCGGATGGTTGCAGTTGTCGCAGTTATGGCAGTTTTCCTCCTCATAGTTTTCACCGAAATAGTGCAGCAAATGTTTGCGGCGGCAATTGGTGGACTCGGCGTAGGAGGCGGTTTCGGCCAACAGCTGCTTCACGATTTCCTGCTCAGACACGGACTTCTTGGCGGAGAATTTCTCCAGTTTGTTGAGATCCTTTTGGTCATAGAAGGCGATGCAGAGGCCCTCTCCATCGTCACGGCCGGCGCGACCGGTCTCTTGATAGTAGCCTTCGAGGCTCTTGGGCATGTCATAGTGGATCACGAAGCGCACATCGGGCTTGTCTATGCCCATTCCGAACGCGATGGTGGCCACGATGACCTCGGCCTTTTCCATCAGGAAGTCGTCCTGGTTCTGCACACGGGTTTTGGAGTCCAGACCGGCATGGTACGGCAGGGCGCGGATACCGTTCTCCTGCAGCAGCACCGCCAGTTCTTCCACCTTCTTGCGGCTAAGGCAATAGATGATTCCAGACTTCCCGGGATGGTTTTTGATGAACTTAACCACCTCTTTGTCAACATCTTTCGTCTTTTCCCGGATTTCATAATACAGATTCGGGCGGTTGAACGAGGAGATGAAGACCTCGGCCTTTTCCATGCCGAGATTTTTCTGGATATCGCTCTGGACCTTAGGGGTTGCCGTGGCCGTGAGCGCTATCACAGGCACATTTTTCCCGATTTGCTGGATGATTTTCCGAATATTGCGGTATTCCGGGCGGAAGTCGTGGCCCCACTCCGATATACAGTGTGCCTCATCGATAGCATAGAAGGAAATGTTGATATCCTGGAAGAAATTGACGTTTTCCTCTTTGGTGAGGGATTCCGGCGCCACATAGAGCAGTTTGGTCTTTCCGGAAACAAGGTCTTTCCTCACTTCAGCGATCTCCGCCTTGTTCAGCGAAGAGTTGAGAAAGTGCGCGATACCGCGGTCGGTGCCAAATGTCCGGATGGCGTCCACCTGATTCTTCATCAGCGCTATCAGCGGGGAAATGACGATGGCTGTCCCGTCACTCATCAGTGCGGGAAGCTGGTAGCACATCGACTTGCCGCCGCCCGTGGGCATAATCACAAAACAATCTTTCCCTTTCAACAGGGTTTTGATGATTTTCAGCTGGTCTCCCTTGAAAGTTTCGAACCCGAAAACCGTCTTCAACGTCTGATAAATAGCTTTATCCGTAATTCTCTTCATGCAAGAAAGCAATAAAAATTCAACAAATAACGGGGCTTTTTGGCTCCCTCAAATTTAAGTACAAAGATATAAAATATTTGATATGGAAACACACAAAAAAAAAATCTTCCAACAATTTTATCAACAATCAGCTATCATGGTGATTTACTGCTGGTTGAAAGTTCTATGGACATAAGATTTAACACCTTTTTCCAATTGCACGAACGGTTTTCTGTACCCCACTTTCCTCAATCGGGAGGGATTAGTCATCCTGCAAAGCGCTCCAAATTCAACACTTCCGGAAGGTACCGAATCATACTCCACTTTCGGAGGAAGTCCCATGGCACGGAAGATCGCGCCGACGACCGCCGTATCCGTACGAGGGAATCCGGTGCCCAGTTCATACAGTCCGCTTTCGGGTCGATGGCGGGACAACCAATACAGCACCCTGAGCACATCCGTGACATACACGAAGTCTGTCTCCCGCTCCACCGACGAGCCATCATCGCAGACTTACCTGCGCACAGTTGCATACCCGTCACGCATAATGTCGCGGCAAAAGCGGTGCATGAGCGAGTCCATCTCCTCGCCGCCATACACCTCCCCGAGCGCACAAATAAAATGGAACGGCGGCTTCCTGTACTGTTTCCGGACCCACTCCGCAAATTGACCGACAAGAGGATTCAGCGAATCGTCGGATTCGAACTTCCAAAGCGCCAACATCAGCGGAACAGCCTTTTGCGCCGCAGTACTCCACAGCCATTGCAGATAATCCAATCCGAACGCAGCATCATGCGCGGCATTTCTGCCGACGAAATGGTACAAGGTTTCAATATCCCGGCACCTGTCTGACAAAGCAGCCGGTAAAGATTCAACATCTGTCCGGACCACCTCACCGCATCGCATGTCCGTAAGTTTCCGCGACATAGCGTCCTCCAAAAAAGCCGAATTTCCAGAAATCAGAATCATACAATCGTTTTGCGCAAAAATAAAAAAAACGGACACTTACGCGTCCGTTTTTTTCGAAAATTATGAAAAAGTTGCTCTACATTAAAACTCCCAAAGGTCGTTCTCGAACTGGCGCAGCTTGTCGGTAATGCGCTCAGACTCGATACGTTGGTCACGTGAATTGGCGATATAATCCTCAATGTCACGGTTATAGACATTGGATTCCTTGTAAATAAGGCTGGAGAAATCGCGCTTCCAAGTGATCAGGTCGTCGAAAGAAAGACGTGCAGCTTGGTTCTTCACATTGAAGACTTCCTGTTTTGCGAGGAAAGGACGAAGTTCGTTGTAATAAATGTAACCGAAACGTTTCTTCGTTTTCTCCGCGAGCACTGCATTTTCATCTCCTTCATCGTTAGGATCATAATTGGTCGAAGTGTTGATACGTTCGTATTCGATGATCGGCTCGAGTTCAAGAATCTGAACTCTGAAAGTGGAGTACTGTTTGTCGAAATACCAAACCTCTTTGATTCGATACTGGATAATCTCCTTGGGTTCGAAGTTGATGTAAATCGTCTGATTGTCGATCACCTCGCCCGTCTCGGGGTCGATTACGGGTTGGGAGACTTCCTGTGTCAACATACTCGGGAGATCCGAGCGGGGCACCGGCATCGTACACATCTCGTCGGAGTAGATCGGAAGCACATCTTCCGTCTTGTCGGGATTTTGGACATCGATGGCATCGAAAATCGTCTGGGCGAGGCTTCTCCACGTGCCGTGTGTTTCAGCGGGGAAATACAGCGGGTGGTTGACCTTCTCTCTCAGGTCGATGATGCGCCAAATAGTCCAATAGTACATCACGTCAGCTTGGCGCACAGGCGGATAGTTGACTATATCGGTGAAATCACCGGTGTTGACCTGTTCCCAAGGGATCTCCACGGGAGGACGTACAGGTTGTTCCAGGGTGCTGCCTTCCTCTTCGTCATACTGTGCGAATGCGAAACTGGCAGCGAACAACATTACTGCGATTAATGCAAACTTTTTCATAATTATATCTTTTTTTCAGTTATTATCGGATACGAACGGCGAAATCGTCCAAAGTACGAGAGCCAGCCTGGGAAGAGGCCTTGATGCCCTGGAAATAAACGACCGTGCCGGCGGGAGCCTTTTGGATGGCAGCCTTGGCTCTGTCGTTCAGAGAACCGCCCTGACAAGCGATAGGCGCGTCCTCCATACCTTTAACGACCAGAACCACCTGGAATGAGGTGACGGACCAGTGCAAGTCGTACACGAAGTCTTCACCCATCGTGGCGCGGATCATCGGGTTGGAGAGGAGCAGCTGCTTCGGCTGCTTGCCGCCGCGGATGTTGGCACCGAGGACAGCACGCGGGGTCGGGACACGTTTCACACGGAACACAGTGGAGCCGAGAGTTTTGGTGGACTCGCCCACGCGAGCAGCAACGGTAGCTGTCACGGTCTTGCCGACCATGGACTCGGGAACTGACACGTCATACTTACCAGCGCCAGTGGACTTTGCATTACAGCCAGGGAACGACACGCTCAGTTTGTCGGCAGCCACGGGACCGGAGACTGACACCGGGTTGGCGATACCGGCATAAAGCACGTTCATCTTGTCGGCAGCGATGGTCGCAGAAGGCGTCAGCACTGTGTATTTATCTCTGAATCCATAGAATTTCGGTTCACCGTTGGGTCCGATAATCTTGATCAAGCCGGCGTATTTCTGTTCGCCAGTACCACCGGTACCGATTTTCAGCTTCACGAGACCGTTCTCGCCTTCCAGCTTGGTAGCACCACCAATACCTTCTTCCGTGAGGGTGTCCGCACCCATTTTATACCAAACCTCGGGGTTCGTCTTGCTGTCGTAAGCAGCCACGATGATGTCGGCTTCATACGGGTCGCCGGAGAACACCATTTGGGATTTCGGGATGGCGCGGCCAGTCACCTTGTCGAACTTGAAGTCGTCGGCGCTGATGGATGCCTTCAGGTAGTTGAGCATCACAGACTCAGCGTTTTTCACCTCACCGATAATCTTGTTCAGCAAAGTGGCAGATGCGGAGGAGATGATATGGTCGAAGTTGTGTTCTTCCCAACTGACCGTATTCATATCTTTCGTGTACGTGGCATCCACATTCAGGCCGAGGGCTTCTTCGAGGCGCTTCTGGTCTTCGGGTTTCGCCAGTTTCAGGATATTGGCTTTGTACTTCTTAATCTGTTCCTTCAGTTCCTTGGCATGACCGTTGTTGATCATGTAGTCCGTTGGAATGTCGAAATTGTCTTTTTTGACAATGTCCGCCACAGATTTTGCCACCATCTTACCGTCTTTCTCGACCAAAGAGTCGCCATCGACGGCGAAGATGAGTTCGTTACGCATCTTTTCGATATATTTCACCATAGCGTCAGACTCCTTTTTCAGGATCTGAGACTTGTTGTAGGCATCTTCAACCTTTGCGCCAAGGATGGTCTTCTGACCGAGCAACCACTGGTAGTCGTTGGCGTTCTGGTTGGCGGCGATATTCGTAGAGGTGACCAAAGTGTCATCCACGACCACGAAGGCGTTCAGAATCTCGGCAGAGACGTTCAACGCCAACATGGCGGTGTACACCAGGTACATCATCTGAATCATTTTCTGTCTCGGGGTTTCCGGACAATTTGTTGCACCCATATCTCAATTGAATTTTAGTTAGTGATTTTGGTTAATGAAATCAGTGAAAATTACTTCATAGCGGCGAGCATGTTGCCGTAAACGCTACTCAATTTGGAGATATTGGCGGTCAATTTATCCATTTCGGCCTTGAAGTCGCTGGTCTGAGCCATGGACTTGGCAGTCTGATCGTAAGCGGCAGCCAGTTGGGAGACTGCGGTGGTAGCTCTCTTCACGCTTTCAATGTAAGCAGCGGTAGCGCCGCCATCGGTTTCGAGGTTTGCGGCCACCTTATCGTATTTCAGCGTCAGGTTACGCACAGACTCGGATGCTTTCTGCAGGTTGCTGGTGTAGTTGTCGGTGGAGACGACTGCATCGGAGACACCGGCCAGTTTGTGGGCGTTGTCGCTCAAGTTGCGCATACCGGAAGCGAGGCTTTCCATCAGCTCGGGTCCGATCTTAGCTTCTTCAAGCATCTTGTCGAGAGCTTGGGTGGTGGAAAGAGCGTCGTTCTTCACTTGTTGTTTTTTCTCGCGACGGGACTTCTTTTCAGTCTCTTCGAGCTCAATGTCGGTGCCGGTGGCCAGTTCGGGATAAACCAGTGCCCAGTTGTACTCCACATGAAGCGGTTCGAAAGCGGAGAAGAAGAAGATGATGGACTCGGTGAACATACCTGCCATAAGCATGATGTTAGCGCCGGGCCAGTGCAAGATTTTGAACAAAGCACCCAAAATGACGACTGCAGCACCCCAGCCATACAACTTTGCCATGAAGTTCTTGTAACCTTTCGATCTGACTAATTGATCAATCTTACTCATTTGTTTGATTTTTTTAAGTTAATGATTTATTTTGATAATTATATTTCCGAATTTTGATTTTAGTAAACGTGGGAAGCGCTCTTGCTGTTGTTGTCTCCCCTGTTGCGGCCCATGTAGGACTGCACGTTACGGAAACCGACGTAGGATTTACAAGTATCCTGATATTCGTAGGTTCTCGCATAGACGGTGGTATAATAGCTGACGTCCTTCCAGGAGCCGCCGCGGATGACTTTTCTCTTCTTCACCGGGGAGTCGTCCTTGGTGGCGTAATAGACGTATGCCGGGTTCATGTCGTGGGTGAAGTTGGTGGCGGACTCGTCGAAAGCGTCCTCACACCATTCGGCCACGTTGCCGCTCATGTCGAACAAACCCCAATCATTGGGATGGTAGTGGGCGACGATGCTCGGGTAGAAGTTGTCGTCAGCGATATAGTTACCGCGTTGCGGTTTGAAGTTGCTCAGGAAGCAGCCGTTGCGGTTGGTCGTGTAGGGACCGCCCCACGGGTAGGTGACGAGGGCGTCGCCGCCACGAGCCGCCCATTCCCACTCAGCCTCGAGGGGAAGACGGAACTCTTTCTCGAAAGCGTAGTCCTTGCCGGCCAGCCAAGTGTTGCGCAACTGGGTTCTCCAGAAGGAGAAAGCCTTTGCCTGACGCCAGCTCACGCCCACGACCGGGTAATTGTCGTATTGCGGGTTGTCGAAATAGCTCAGGATCATCGGCTCGTTGTAGGAATACACGAAGTCGTGCGCCCAGCACAGCGTGTCGGGGTAGATGTTCACCACCTCATGTTTGATGAAACGCTGCCAGCCGTTGCCCATACTGCTGGGACGATTCGCGTAGATACCGCCAAAATCGTTGCCCTCCTTGTCGAACTCCTTGTGGGAAGCACCGAACTCGTCCGGGTTCTTGGGATTCTGGTAGTTGCGGTAATCGATCCACCAATACTCGAAATTGAGCATGGAGACGTTCGTGCGTTTTGAGGCATAGTGGTAGAAGCGGGTGTTGAGCTTGCTGAACAGCGGGGAAAGGGCGGACTGCACCTCTTCGTTGTCAGAATCCCACGGAATCTTCTCTTTCCAGTTGATCAACTTGGGCTCGATGATTTCGCCCTCGTTTTCACCCTTGTCGTATTTCAGATAGTGGCCGTATTTCTCGGCTTCGGTGATTTCGGCGTCGCCGAGGAGCGTGTGGGCGATGGAGTCACGCACCCAATAAACGAACTGACGGTACTCGTTGTTCGTGATTTCCGTCTCGTCCATCCAGAATGCCGCCACCGTCACGTTTTTGGACTGCTGGGTGAGGGCGAAGGGGACGTCCTGGTCACCGCCGCCCATCAGATAATGGCCGGTGGGAACATAGATCATCCCGTAGGGCTCCAAATCGGAGAATTCCGGACGGTCCTTCACGCCGACGAGCTGGCCGTCGCCGCCGTTTTGACACGACACCAGTAACACGAATGCCGCTGCAAGAAAAATGATTACCCGTTTCATATTTTTCAAATTTTAATTATCCAATTATTGTTATTAACGCAGTGTTGTTAATTTTAGTATCTGTTCTTGTAAATATATCTTGAGTTGCCGTAGCCGGAGAAGATTTCAGGCTTGTAAACATCGAAGCAGTAGCGGACCACAACCTCCACATCACCGAAGCTGCGGTGCTTCTTGTAACCGAGGGAGTTGGTGGTGAAGCTGTAAGAAACGCCGAGGTCAAGTCCTTTCAGATAGATGTTGGAGGAATTGTAGAAGGGGCGTGCGCCGAACGCGAGGGAAACCGCATCTTGGAAACGATAACCGAGACCGCCCCAATAGACACCGTTGTAGCGTGCCAGCGCGAGAATCTCCCACTGGTAAGTCTTGAAATCCGTCTTCACGAGTGCCTGCGGGATCAACTCCCAGTTCGGATTGGCGGGCAGCACCCATGTGTAACCGCCGTGCAAATACAGTTGGGAGGAGCGACGCGGACCATACTCACCGGACACGCGCAGCACCTGTTGTTTGTCGAACAACGCGGCCATCTGCGTCCAACCGACACCCACATACCATTGCTCTGTTTTATAGAGCACACCGAAATTGAAGTCCAGATCCAATGTGGATTCCGAAAGCATCTGCAACAAGGGGTCGCCTTCCTGAAGAGGATGCAGCGGATCGGGCTTAATCGCCTGGTTAAACAAGGAAACCTGCGCACCGATGCCCAAATGTCCGCCACCAAGACGCAACTTGTATGCATAGCCCAACTTGACACCTGTGTTGCTGTAAATGCCGATTCTGTCGTGGACAAGCGTCACGCCGAGAGAACCATGCAACTTTTTAAGGTAAGATTCAATGCTGAAGAGGAAATCCTGAGGGGCGGAGTGGAAAAGAGAGTCGTTATTGATAGCCGACGCGTCGCCCCAAGCCAAATATTTGTTGTTGTAGTCCGCCGTGAAACACAACGTGTTATGCTGCTCCCCTATTCCGCCGGCGTTGTAATAGGACGTCACCCACGGGAAAAAGGTAAATTGCGCATCATCTTGGGCAAAACCTGACATCATCGAAGCCATTGCCACGAGCACCAACAGACCAATTTTTTGTATATGTTTCCTCATATCACCTATGAATTGTTTTATACATTAATCTACTAACAATCAATGTATTACGCAACCTTTTTGATGTCCTGAATTCGTTTTTTCAGTATATATACTCCCCCTCAATTCAAAAAGTTACACAATACACTTCATTGCATTTTTTTTGAAGTGACAAAAATAGCATATTTTTTAAATCGTTTGACCTAAAAAAAACAATTTCTCCAAAATAAAACTAAACTTATCAACAAAACACTGTAAATCAAATATTTACAATAAAAATTTACTGTATCCTATTATCAAACAACATTTTAGTTAAAACAAAGCGTTCAAAGTCACACTGCCGGTATGAATGACTGCATGCCCCTGCATGGCACGGCCCTGATACTGCAAAGCCATCTGGAGGAACTGACTCACAGAGATTTGAGCGGTAGCCGTCCAAAGGAAATTCTGACCTATGGACAACCCATCCAACATAAAATAGGAAACCGTGGAATTCTGCCCCACATCGCCCTTAAGATTAACATATTCGGCTGACAAAGAGATTGTTCCGCGATTCAACATGCGATACAGGAACGAAACCTCCGCATTCCCTTGATCCACCAGCTCCGACCCCTGACGGTTCACCTTATGCGCATACCGCCCCTTCAGCGAGGCGGTGAAACGGTTCTGGAACTGCAACCTGAACTCCTGTTCCGCCGAAAGAGTCTCCACCAAATAATCCCGCGTGGTGAAACAAGTGGAACTGTTTCGGGTATTCTTGTGCAAAAGAGCAGTTTGCAAGTAAAGCTGCGGGATTGGGGTGCTTTTCAGTACAAGCTCTTGATAATCAACACTATTTGTCTCAAGTCCATAATACAGGAACTGCGTATTGGTGTTCTTTTGAACCACAAAATCGAAAGCAAAAGGCGAGTTGCTGGTGTTGAAGGAGAACGTGTTGGCGAGATTCAGCCGGTTCGCCACCAAGTTGGTATCCTCCCCCGACCGTGCAAACGGCAGGAACATTCGGGTCTTGTGTTTCAAGGAGGCGTTGAGGGTCAGCACATCGGAAAACCGGGCGAGGAACTTGCGGAAGCCCGTTTTGCCGTTCCAGGCCGCGGCAGGGCGCAGCTGGAAGCTCTGTGTCCACTGGCTCTGCCATGCGTTCACGTACTCGGTGCCGGCAATCCAAACCTTGACGTACTCGGCTTCATCAGGATACGGCGTCACCTCAAACTCGTCCAATTCCTCGATACCGTTGCCGTTGTAGTCGTTCCAGACATGCGTGCCCTGTCCTTTCGCCACCCGGATGAACGTGAACGTCTTCTTCAACTCCATACCGCTCCCGGATTCATAATACGTATTGATAATCAAAGCATTGCGAAGAAAACGACCGGTATATTGCACGTTTCCAACGAAATAGTGTTCCGGGGAGCGAGCGCCCGCCGAGTCGAACAGCGACTGGTTGCGGTAGGTGGCATTCAACGAAAAAGACTGGTTCTTGATCTGCGCGAACTTGTATTGCGCCTTCACCTCGTGAACGAGCAGGTGGGTGCGCATTAGCAGATCCTCCGGAGCGAATTCCACACGATTCTTGTACCCTACCCCAAAACGATGAACCGCCTTCTCCGCACTCTGCATCGACACATTCAGCTCGTTGAAGGCGAAACTGTTCATCCGCAGCGAATCGGTATTTTTCGTTCTAAAAATATTGTATTCCAGCAAGTTATCCACATCAAAGACAACGTGTTTCAAGGGTTTGGACAATTGCAGACGGGAAACAAAATAACGGCTCTTCTGCACCGAATCGCGGGAAATCAGGAAGCTCGAACGAGTCTGCAGCCGCCAATTCCGCCAATTATCGTCCGTTTTCAGCTCGTTGCGCAAGGCCATCACTTCATCCGCCCGGTCGAAGAAGTTCAAGTCGTAGCGGAGGCGATGGCGCTGAGGCTTCTGCAAGGAGACACCCGCCGTGACCATCCATTCCGAACGGGCAACAGCGTAATCGGAGGAAAGGTTGTAATTTCGGGCGAACTCCACCTCTCGAAACGACTCGAACGGAGTGAAATTCTTCTGCAGGAACTGCATCCGGGCACGGGTTTCCAACAGCCACGGCAACGTGTCTCGTTTGGATGCGAAACGCTCTATATCGCTGATATTTAACAAATAAGCAAATCCAACATCATCATTTCGATCCTTTTTCGAGAAAGTGTTTTTGTCATAATGTGACAAGGCAACCTCGGTTTGAATGCGGGTGTTCTGCCGGGCGGAAAAATCCACACCGACCACCGCCATTTGTTGCGAAACAGGGGCTGTAAGTTGCAGCACGGCTTCGTAATCCCCTTGCGGAACCCCGTCCTCGGGAGCCACCCAAGCAAAGACACGGCCGTTCGCCGTACTGCTCACCAGTTTGTAATTGCCCCGTCCCGCCCCCATGTAGGTAAAGTCGGGCGAATACAAAACCTTGTCTTTATCAGATGAATATTTAAATATTGAATATAAAATATTATTGTATATAGTATCAATCTTTTCATAGAGAACACGATCCGGCGAAAAAGCGACCGAGTCGAAGAACGGGAAAAAAGCGTTGCCACCGGCATCCCCCAGTTCGGAAAGGAAACGCATGTTTTGGGCCGTCAGCTCCGGCTGAATGGAGTGATTTTTCAGATCTTGTTCGTGGAAAAGATCGACATAAAGACGCAAGGGATGTTTTCCAGAAATCTCCAACTCATTGTGGGTAAACAAATTATAACGAGAGTAATGACGATTGGAATACTCGTATTCCACGATGAAACGTTTCTCCGCTGTCACAAGGATTTTCGGGGTGAAGGAAATTTCCGCCGTGTTGTAATCGACCGTGTAGTCATTCTCCGCGCCGCGCGTAAGTAACTGTCCGTCAAGATATACGCGTTCCGACCCAGCCACGATGACGATGGCGATTTCCCCGTCGGCACCGTAGAGTTTGTACGGGCCCTGCACGCCGGTCTGCACCGCCAGCGTCTGCCGCGCAAACTTTCCTTTCGCCATGCCGCCGCCTGCCTGGTTCAACATCTTCAGCCGCGGGGAGGGCTGCGATTGCACCAATGCGTTCATACCCAACATGTTGCGAGAGACCCGCAGGAACTTCCCGCTGTCGGCACGCCATACCACATCACCCGCATTAACCGTCGCCATCTCCTTGATTTTCAACGTAATGAAAATACTGCTGATATCTTGCAAGACCTGTGTATTGCCTTCGGGCTGGATGGGAATGTTCCGGTCGGAGATGGAGGCCATAACCTCAACGTCCTCCGAGATTTTGCCGGAAATCTGCAGATTCAGCGACGAGTTGAGGACAAGGTCTTGGTTGTTGCCCACCGAAACACCGCGCGAAATCGACCCGTTCGTGTATAACTCACTGCTGTTCAACACATCATCGAGCGTCGGGACGGGATATTCGAGAAACTCGTGCTGCACCCGGTGCGGTTCGATACTTTGCGAAGACTTATGCGCCATCGGCTTCGAAAAATCCAATGAATAGACCTCATACTCGAGGAAAAGACGCTGTCCCAACAGGTTTGAATCGAGGAGGTAAAGCGTGGCTGTGAGTGGGTCGAGACGATATTGAGATTTGTTAACGCCCTGGATATGAAATATTTGCGGGTTTACCGAGAGCGTATCTATGCGAAGGGTGAGCGAGTCGGCCGTCAGATGTTTCACCCGCCAAGAAACCGGCCTCTGCGCCGACAAATGGGCGGCAGAAGAGAAGGCGAGGATGGTGAGAAACAAAAGCAGCTTTTTCTTCATCAAAAAATAATACGCAAAATAATGCGGCAAAGATAACTCTCTTTTCTCAAATTTCGTATTTTTGCCGAAAATTTTTGGCATGGAGAATATAGAGAATTATGCAAAGAAAGACACCCGTTCCGGGTTCGGCGCCGGCCTGATGGAAGCCGCGCAACATAACGAGAATATTTTCGCACTGACGGCTGACGTCACGGGAAGCGTGAAGATGGGCGACTTCAAGGCGGCCTATCCGGAGCGTTTCATCCAGTGCGGCATCGCGGAGGCCAACATGATCGGCATCTCCGCCGGTCTGGCGCTGAGCGGCAAGGTGCCGTTCGCCAGCGCGTTCGCCGGTTTCATTTCCGGACGCGTCTACGACCAGATCCGCATGACGGTGGCCTATTCGAACCTGAACGTCAAGATCGGCGCCTCGCACTCCGGCATTACCGTCGGCGAGGACGGCGCCACCCACCAGATGATGGAGGATCTCGGACTGATGAAGATGCTCCCCAACATGGTGGTTCTCAGTCCCTGCGACTATAACCAGACCAAGATGGCGACCATCGCGGCGGCCGAGTACAACGGTCCCGTCTATATCCGTTTCGGACGCCCGGCCGTGCCCAACTTCACGGAGGAGAACAAGCCGTTCGTCATCGGCAAGGCGGAAATCATGCGCGAAGGCGCGGACGTGACCCTTTTCGCCACGGGGCACCTGGTGTTCCCGGCGCTGCAGGCCGCTGACCTGCTGGCCGAGCAGGGCATCTCCGCCGAAGTCATCGACATCGCCACCATCAAGCCGTTGGACGTGGAAACCGTTCTGAACAGCGTACGCAAGACCGGCTGCGCCGTCACCGCCGAGGAACATTTCCTCAACGGCGGCATGGGCGACTCCGTCTGCCAGTGCCTGAGCCGCAACCACCCCGTCCCCGTGGAGATGATCGGCGTGGACGACCACTTCGGCGAAAGCGGCACCCCCGACGAGCTGATGGCGCATTTCGGCCTGGACAAAGAACACATCGTGGAAGCCTGCAAAAAAGCTGTAAGTCGTAAATAACCTAAAACCACTACAATGCCGGAAATCACCGACGAATTCATCCTGTCGCTCTTCAGTAATAACAAGACCCGGGAGAAAGCCTTCGAGATGCTGTTGAAGAAGTATCAGAAGCACATCTATTACAACGCGCGCCGCATCGTGACTATCCACGATGACGCGGACGACGTGACCCAGAACGTGTGCATCAAAATCTGGAAAAACCTCGATAAATTCAGAGGCGATTCGAGTTTAAAAACTTGGATAACAAGAATTTGCGTTAACGAGGCCCTAACCTTCATCGAGAAGAAGAAGCGTCTTCTGAACTTGGACGACGACACCTACAACGATTTTCTCCTGAAGACGCACGATGACTTCAGCACCGTCACGCCGGGACAGATCGAGCAGTTCATGCAGGAGGAGATCGCCAAGCTGCCGCCGAAACAACGCGCCGTGTTCACCATGCGCTACTACGACGAGACCCCGTACGCCGAGATGTCCAAAATCTTCGACACGTCCGAAAGCGCATTGAAGGCATCGTACCATTTCGCCGCAGAGAAAATCAAAAAAAATATTTCCGAGCGTTTAACCTTTTAGACATCGCGTAGTCATAGGACTATAATTTTTTTAGCGTTATGTTCGATTTAGATAATATAGACAAGACTGAACATTATCAGATTCCTGATAATTATTTCGAAGAGTTGCCTGGCAGAGTTATGGAAAACATTAAGCGTCAGCAACATAAGAAAAGAACCATTATTTCTTCCGCCGTCGCAGCGGTGGCTGTGTTAGCCATTGCCGTCGGTGTTTTCTTCACCGTCAACGCCCCCGGAAACGACAAGGAGATCACCCAGACACAACAGCTGGCGGCCACTGTCGCGGAGGAAGAGGCTCTGGAAACCGTCGCCTCCGACTACTACAGCGAGGAGCTGGCAATGCTGGATTACTATCAATATGTAGAATACTAATCAAAAAGAAAGCATATCATGAGAAAACTTTGGATGACATTGATCATGGTGGCGACAGGCGCCGTAACGGTACTTTTCGCCCAAGGGACGAACAGCAGTGCTATCATCAAGGAACGCGTCACATACATGCAGGAACATGTCGCACTGACCGGCAAAGAGTCCCAAACCTTCTGGAAGGTGTATGAGGAATTCCTGGTTGCGGAGATGAAAGCGATGGACACCTACCGCAAGAATCTGGAAAAGCAGGGCATCAAATTAGGAGCGCCCGGCACGAACAAGGAGATCATCGACAAGCTGACCGACCAGCAGATCACCTACCTTCAGGACCAGAAGTTCGAATTGCGCAAGAACCTGCTCAATCTCGAAACCACATACCACAAGAAATACAAAGCGATTTTGAGCCCGCGCCACCTGCAAGACCTCTACAACAAGGAATACGAGTTCAAGAGATACTTGACAGCCAAGAAAAAAGAGGCGAAAAACGAGCCATCAGGCCCCGTGAACACCGGAAAGAAAAAACGTTAAAAAAGAAAGTGCCGAAAGGCACTTTTTTTGTATCTTTGCCCCTCGTAAAATCAAGCCATAATGAAAGACTACGAATTTTTGAAAATAGGATCCGCGGAATCCATTTGCACCTTGACCATTTCCGCGCCAAAGTCACTCAACGCATTAAACTCCAGCATCTTGAAAGAGATGGACGATTTCCTGTCGAACCTTGATCCCGACATCCGTGTGCTGATCATCACCGGTGACGGGGAGAAGTCGTTCGTGGCGGGCGCGGACATTTCGGAGATGCAACCGCTCGGTCCGGAGGAGGGAGAGCATTTCGGGGCTTTCGGGGCCAGCGTGTTCCGTAAAATCGAAACGTTGCCGATACCCGTCATCGCGGCGGTGAACGGTTTCGCCCTCGGCGGCGGCTGCGAGCTGGCTCTCGCGTGCGACATACGTCTCGCCTCCAACCGCGCCAAATTCGGCCAGCCGGAAGTCGGTCTCGGCATCATCCCGGGTTTCTCGGGCAC
>CACXUB010000037.1:0-15229 GCA_902770735.1 uncultured Bacteroidota bacterium
GAGCGGAATGCGGTCGATTTGCATCGTCACAGCAGGCACCATGTAAGGCGGTTTCTCTTCCATGATGAAGTTGTTAAGGGCTTCGACGTCAATCTGCTCGTCTGCAACGATATAAGCTGCTAAGAACTTGCCGCCGCTCTCTTCGTCAAAGGCTTGCACGGTGACATCCTTGATGCCTGGGTATTGGCGGATGATGGCCTCGACTTCCGTGAGTTCGATGCGGAAACCGCGAATCTTCACTTGTGCGTCGCGGCGGCCTACAAACTGGATGTTTCCATCAGGTAGGTAGCGCACGATGTCGCCGGTGCGGTAGCAGCGACCCCAGGGCGTCTCCACGAAAGCCTCGGCGGTCTTCTCCGGACGATTCAGATAGCCGCGTCCCACCTGAGGCCCATTGACCCATAACTCGCCGGCAGCGCCTACAGGTAACCTGTGCCCGTACGCATCCATGATGTACAAATGCATATTCTCCACTGCCTTTCCGATGGGGATGTTCTGCAATTTCTCCTTGACAGCAAATGCCGTTACATAACAGATACTCTCTGAAGGACCATAGCCGTTCAAGAGCAAATAGGGAGGAGGCGTGACATCCGCCAGTTTCTCACCGCCGGTGATAAAGGCCTTCAAGGAGTGATTGGCGATATCGTTGACAAAAGAACGGGCCACCTGCGTCGTCATGAACGTATGGGTGATGCCGTTTTGCTCAAAATAGTCGTTGAGCGCGATGAGGTCAAGACGGATCTCTTCAGGAATGATATAGACGGTGGCACCCACAATGAGCGGCGGCCATAATTCAAGCAAACAAGCATCGAAACCGAAGCTAGCATACGCTCCTATGCGACTGTCCGCTTCTACATGCAGGGCATGTTGGTGCATGTGGCTGAATGCCACCATGTTCCGATGTTCGAGTTGACATCCCTTGGGTACACCCGTAGAGCCACTGGTGTAGATTAGCGTAAAGAGACTCTCGGGCTTGGGCCCAGCAAGTTCCTTGGAATCCGTCAGGTTCTTAATGTCTTTGGTGAGCAACACGTCACCCTTGTATTCATCCAAGATGGAACAGAGTTCCTCGTCGGCGATCAACAGTTTGGAAGCCGTATCTTGCATCATGAAGCTCAGGCGCTCCTTGGGATAGGTGGGGTCCAACGGCTGATAAGCGCATCCTGCCTTCAGCACACCCAGCGAGGCGATGGCCATCCATTCCGAACGGGCTATCAGAATGGCCACCACATCCTCAAGTCCTAATCCTTTCGATGCGATATAGCTTGCAATGCGGTCACTGATTTCATCCACCTCAGCGTATGTAAACCGCTTGTCCTTGAAGACCACAGCCGTCTTGTCGGGCGTAGCTTTGGCTTGACGGCGGAACAGCGATACGATGGTCTGCGTGTCATCGTAAGGATTGTCGGTCTCGTTGAAACTGTCGAGCAGGTCGCATTGGCTCTTGGTGCAGATATCAATGTCGCGCAAGTGGGTTTGGCTCAGGAAGCCCTCCAAAACCGCCTCATAACTCTCCATAAATTGGTCAATCAGCGTCTCGGAGTATTCGTTGGAGCTGTATTCCGCTCTGATATGATATTTTTTGCCGACATAGAATGCCATCAGATAAAGCGACACTCCTTCGTTGTGCTTGCGGAGCTGTATGGCCTCCATCGGTTTGCCCATCAGTTCGGTGTAATCAAGCATGAGGCCGTGCCACGCAAATGTGGTGTTGATTTGCAGGTTAAGGTCCGTCATCATGTCGGTATAGGAATAGAGGTTGTGCTTGCGGCAGCCGACCATCTGTTCCTCGCCGGCTTTCAGGAAGTCAAGCACGGTGGTCTCATCCGTGAACTTGGCATAAACGGGCAGCGTCTTCACGGTCATGCCAACGGAATGTTGGAGTTTCCGTTCGGTACGGCCGTTGAAGACCGTGGCGAACAGCGATTCATGCTCGTTGTTGTACTTGGCCAGCAGGAAGGAGTAGGCCGACGTGAAGAAAGTGCTTTTCTTGATGCCGTTGGCCTTGCAGAAGGCATCCACCCGATCCATGTCGGTGTCGAGAATGCGGAGTTTATGGGCATCCGTGTGTTCAGGAATCTCCAAGTCGGGCATAAGCTGGGTGTACGTGTCGCCGCAATCGAAGTTTTGGGCATACCACTGTTTGCCTTCCTCGAAAGCAGGCGTTTTGCGCATCTCAACTTCGGCAAGGGCGAATTCCTGCATCGACATCTCCTCGGGGGCAAGCGTGCCGCCGTTGTATGCCGTCTCCACATCGGAAATGATAATGTTGTACGAAGTGCCGTCGCTGATGATATGGTGCATGTCGAAGAGCCAATAAATATGTTCCTCGTCGCGCATCACTTTGGTATGAAACAGCCTGCCGCCAATGAGTTTGAAAGGCTGGATAAACTCTCGCTTCTCTGTCTCAATGTCCGTAAAACTTGAAACCTGAAACCTGAAACTTGAAACCTCATCCGTGTCAATGGTTTGCAAAGGTTCTCCCTCATCACTTAACTCAATGCGGGTGAAAAAAGTGGGGTGTGCCTTTATCGTCGTCTCAATGGCGCGACACAAACGGTCGGCATCGAGACTGCCGTCAAAGACGAAAAGAAACGGGAGGTTGTAAAACACTTCGTTTTCATGATCCATGCACTCGGCGTAAATGCCTATTTGCGATTGGGACAACGGTGATGATTTTTTCATATTGTTTTTGTTTTTTTCTTTCTATATCAAGATTCACCTTGGGTTGACACGTGTCGGGCTTTCAGCCCTTTTGGAATTATTGTTTCTTTTTGTCGTTCCATTGGGTGGTGAAAAGGGTAGGGGTGACGGAGATCATCACCCAACCCCAATGCAGCTGGCGGTTTTCGGAGACATGCTGGAGTCGTTCCATCGTTTCGGTGCCGCGCATATAGGAGTAGCCGGCTCCCACTCTGACGAATTTCGCAAAGGAGTAGTTGAGCGACAACTCGACCTCATGTCCCAACGGCTTTTTCATATTTTCGAGGTTGGTGGCGATGGCGAAGAAGTGGTAAGCGGCGTTGATGTTCAGACCCTTTACAGGACTGACGGAACCGCCGGTGTAGAGATTTTGCAAACCAGGGGTGAATCCGCCCACATAGCTGTCCACATAGAAGAAGTCCATGGCGCCATAAAACTCATGGTGCGAACCGAAGATGGGACAGAAACCCCGAATCACATCGTGGTGGACCATGCCGAGGTTCCCTTCCGCCGGAACAGCAAAGTACTTGTCGCCACTCATGTAGTCATAACCGACATAGAGGTTGTAGATGTCGTTCGGAGTAACCTTGAGTTTCGCGCTTCCCATATAGGCGTTCAATGGGATGCCGTGTTCCTCCCTGCCCAATTGGTAGTAGAAGGCGCCCTCCAACCTTACAATGCTGGGTTTCAGGACCATATAGGTGCCGAATAGCTGTTGGTAGAAGGTTTTGTCCGGCTTTTCCGGTATCATACTCTGCATGCCGACGTTCATGCCGAGTAATGAAAACTCAAAAATTGATTTTGGGGTGGTATAGTGATACCAAAGCGTCTGCATGGTTTTATAAGGCTGAATACCACCGGCATAATAGCTGGTTCCGGCGGACACATTGTCGCTATTCTGGTTGTAAGCAAGGAGCGCGTGCACTTTGTGGCCGTAGCCCTCGAAGCCGAACTTCAGCACGTCGTGGGTGGGCGCGGTCATCGTCCAGTCATCGTAACCCAAGATACGCTCGTCGTCGTATTCCAGCACCTGCCGGCCGATTTTGGCGAAAAGCCCGGTCTTTTTGTGGCGCATCGAGAACCAGCCCTCGGCAAGGCTCAGGCTTCCACCGGCCTGCCCCCAGATTCCGGAGAATTGCGGCGAGAGTCTCATTTCGAACCAGTCGGAGCGCTTGTATCCGAGGTTGATCCGGTATTGGCCCATGATGAATTGGGCTTTCGGGAATTTGCCCTCCTCTTCTTCCTCGGGATCGAAACCGCCGACACGGAGCTCTCCACGGGTGTTCAGTTTCGCGTCAATCGTGAACTCATTGTCCGGGGTGGGCGGGATTTCATAATCGACTATTTCTATTTGGGCTTGCAACACAACAGTTGCCAGGATAGCGAAAACAGCCAATATCCATCGGATAATTTTGTGGTGAAAATCATGCATACATTCTCTTGTTTGGTTTATGACTGTCCTAAAAACTATTCACGGTGTTTTACAATGGAAAAGAGATAATTGTTTGTTTTGATGGTTTCAAAATGATACCTTTCCGCTTCCGAAAGGACATTTTTCATGTCGTTTCGGATTCCTTCGCCGGTGAGTTTGAGCAGCGCTTCCTTGCGAGTCCAGAAATAGAGGAATTGCATTGCGGGATCCGTCGAGGCGTTGATTTGTTCCTGCTCAAGGTCGTTCATCGTGTAGGCAATCAGCGAGGACGAGATCTTGCGGGGGACTTCCACGTCCGCGCCCACGGGTTGGTCGCTGAGCGCGCACAGAGCCACGTTGCCGGAATGGCTGAAGCTGAAATGGATGTCGGGACGGCCAAGGATAAAAGGCTTTCCCTCAGCCGTATAGTCGAACACCGGAGGGGTCTGGATGCCGTATTCGTCGCGAAGACCGTCCATCAACAGGAGATAGACGGCGAGTGACAGGCGGCGTCCGTTTTCATGCCGGAACTTCAGCGCCTGCTCGCGCCTTTGCGCCGACACCCGCGTCAGCGCGAGGTCGAGGTCGAGTGCATCCACGTGGTCGTTGAGATAGACCATCGCTACTCAACAATCTCGAAAATGTCGTCCAATTTGGTCATCTTGAAGACCTGCTGCACATCGGGACAGACGTGCTTCAAGCACATCTTTCCGCCCTTTGCAGCCACTTTTTTTCTGATTTTCAAAAAGATACGCAGTCCGGAACTGCTGATGAACGGCATTTTTTCACAGTCGAGGATGATATTGCTGTCCGCTTGTTGCAACAGCGGGTCGAGGGTGTCCGCAACCTGTTGGGCGGCAACGGTGTCCAAACGACCGTCAAACACGGCGGTGATGGTATTGCCTTCGTTTACAATGTTAATATCCATATTAAAATATTGTTTTTCAGTTAATTATGCCTACTTAATGCAAATAGCAAAAAAGACTTGCAAAGATAAAGTTTTTCTTTGAATTGGCTGAATGTTTGTACTACTCTTTTTCTACAGCCTTTTCTTCATCCTCAGCACATTTCTCCCATCCTCATGCGCGTACTCCACTTCATCCATGATCTCTTTGATGAGGTGTATGCCTAAGCCGCCGATTTGACGTTCCTCCAGTGAAACGTTGAGGTTGGCTTCTTGCTGTTGCAGCGGGTTGAAGGGAGTGCCACTGTCGGTGAGGGTGGCGCAGATCAACCCGTCGGCAACCTCCACGGAGAGTTCCGCCGTGCCCTTTTCGCCTTCGGGGTAGGCGTACATGATGACATTGGTCGCCGCCTCCTCCAGCGCGAGGTTTATCTGCGGCAAAATCGACAGGTCGAGATTCTCACGCTCGAAAAATTCGTTTAAGAAAGGCTCCAGCTTATTGAGTTCTTCAATGTTGTTGCTCATGCACAGCGTGTTGCCGGTTTTTGTAAAACGGATGGACAGCAGGGTGAGGTCGTCGCTCTGCTCGGCCTGGTCCGCGAACTTTTTTACCGCCTGCCGCATCCGCTCCACCTGCTCCTCTGCCGTCAGGGTGTTGAATGTGGCGATGGTTTCCAGCGACCTGCGCTCCCCGAAGAGTTCCTCCTGGATGTTCTCCGCCTCTGTCAAACCGTCGGTGTAAAGGAAGAACGTGTCGCCTGGGGACATCGTCAACTCATTTGCTGAATATTGCGCGGTAGGATCCACGCCCAAGAGCAAGGACGGCTCGGTGCCCAAAAACTCCGCGTGACCGTTCCTGATGACGATCGGAGGATTGTGCCCGGCATTGCAATAACGGATCTCTCCTGTGGATAAATCCATGATACCCAGGAACATCGTGATGAACATGATGTCGGGATTGTTGTCGCTGATGGCGGTGTTCAGCGCCTCCATGATTTGTTCCGGACGGTCGTCGCGGGCTGACAGCATGCGGAACAGACTGTGCGCGATGGCCATCAGCAACGCGGCGGGAACTCCCTTGCCGGAGACATCGCCGACGCAGAACAGCAGCTTGTTGTCGCGGATGTAGTAGTCGTACAAGTCACCGCCCACGAACTTGGCCGGAATCTGCAACCCCTTGATATCGATGTTTTTGACCGGTTGGGGCAACACGTCGGACGGCAACAGCGCCCGCTGGATGTTGCTCGCAATGGCAAGTTCGTCTTCGATATGCTGCTCTTTGATTTGTATTTCGTGCAGTTTCAGCAAATTCCGTACTAAACGATAGGCGATGAAGATGATGGAAAAGATACCCGTCAAGGCCATGAAGGCGAAGAAGAGGCTTGATTCCCGGAGTCGCTTGTACATGTCGGAGTCAGGAATGGTGATGGTCAGGGTCATGTTTTTGTCGTCGATTCCTTCCGAGAACACGTGACTTTTGCCCCCTTTTTTGGCGGATGCCGGCGGTGGCACCAGCAAGGAGCCGTCACCGGCAATCAAAGTGCAGTAACTGTGTGGATACAGCGTCACTCCTTGAATAATCTTCGCGAGGGTGTCGAAGGAGACATCCGCGCAGATCACCCCCACCACTTCGTCCGCGCTGTCGAAGACGGGGCAACAGTAGGAGACCACGTAGGTTTTTCCACCTGCGTTGTCGAAATAGGGGTTGCTCCAGAATCCCTCTTTGGAGCTCATCCCGTGTTTGAACCAGTCCATTTGGAAGTAGTCGTGTTCCTCGCTGCCCAACTGTTTCGAGACGAGCGTGTCATTGCCTTTCTGGTACCCGACGTATGTTTCATGCCAGTGCCCTTTCTCGGGGTAGTAGTCCGCCTTGAAGGCAATGCCCGCACCCAAGATACGGTTGTTGGACTCCACAATAGAATTGGCGATATCATACATCGCGTCGGGGTCGTCAAGAGCGTATTCTGCCATGGATCGCATGGCGTTCACGGCGATTTCAATCTTCCCCATGCGGGAGGTGATAACCCTTTCGCTGTTTTTCAAGGTGGCTTGGGCGCGCATCTGTGCCGTATGCAACGCTTCCTTCCGAATATGGAAATAGTAAACCATACTGACCGAAATCAACGCGAAAATAGCGATGAGGATTTGCAGGATCTCCTTTTTTGCGAATTGGTATTTGTCTTTTTGCGGGGTCATGACGGATTTGGATAAAATGTCGAAGATTTGCTTGATTCGAAGGGGTTTAATTACGGAGACAGCGCACGGACAGCCCGAGTTGTTCGCCCAAGGTGGCGTAATTCAAACTTACGCTGTTGTAGGACAAGGTGTAAGCCGCCCGTCCCACAGTCGAGTTAATAAAGGTGCAAGTGCTGAAAAAGGCGCCGGCATTGTCAAATGAAGAGCCGAGGCAGTAGCCAGCCGACAGTGCGGAAAATCCCGTGGTGTTGTTGGTGTTTGGATAGTGGCCGACACAGCAGGTGTAAGGGCTCTCCGGCCAGTTTGTTTTCGCCGCGACGGACTTCCCGATATAGGATCCGTAGTTGTTGCAGTTATACTCGTCCTGGCTGCCCAAATATTCGATGAGCACGCCCCATTCCAAAAGGCTGGGCACGTGCCACCCGTCGGGGCAGATGCCCTGAACGCCGGAGGGAATTGCCCAACTGGAGGAGTCGCCGTGCATCACCGCCGGAAAATTATACAGGTAGCCTCGCTCAGCGAGCGTCAAACTGCCGGCCGGATGGTTGAAATAAAGCGGGTCGGTGAAGCTGGCAAACTCATCCCCGAGAGGTATTTCCGTCCCGTCCGCGTAGTGCGTGACGCGGAGGTTCTCCCGCATCCAGCACTGGGTGCCGATTTTCACCGTGCTGTAAACATTCCCGTCGTAATCGGTCACTGTGGGCGTACCCGGACAGGGGAGGGAGTCGCCTAACTCCGGGAACGGGTCAAACACCAATGTCACGGTGTCGCTCCCGTTCTGAAACAGCACCGTGTCATGGCTGGGGTTGTCGGAAGCATACGCCACATAGCGCATTTGGTCGCCTATCTGGAACGGATGGGTGGAACTGGCTTTGGATGATGCCCCCGCCTGCCGCGTTTTCGATACCTCCTTCGCAATGCCGTTCAGTTCAACGGCGTCCTTACTGCCGTAGCCGGTATTCACCAACTTGGCTGTGGCTGTTTTTCCCGCCTGCCGTATGCTTGTCAGATAAACACCTGGTCGAGAAAGACTTATAAGAAGACCATAGCAGTCAGGATGCTGTATTTCAGCCCGTCTCGTCACGATGGTGCGGCCGGTCAGGTCCGTCACGGTTACCGTCACGTCGCCCGTCATAGGCAGGTTACAATTCACAGCGCTCACCCCGTCGAACGGATTCGGCGACACGGCCAGACCGAAACTCTCGGAATAGTCGGATATCCCCGTTCCCACCAACAGCTGATAGACCGTGTCGGGGAATGGGATGGTCTCCGTCCACTCGCGGTCCAGATTCTCCACCACGATATAGTCGGGCGGCACGTAGAGGCTGTCGGTGGTCCGGCAGGTGAACGTCACCGTGACGCTGTTCTGGGCTGCCAGCGACAGCACTGTCAGCGTTAGGGTTGCGAGGAGGAGATTTCGTTTCATAAACAAATGGTTTGACGTGTTTTACTTGAATCTCGCGATGGAGTATATGTAGTTTCTCGCAGAAACGGTTTCAATCTGACATAAGGTATTACCATCCAACACGTTTTTCAGGTCTTTACGAATGCCTTCGCCAGTGAGCTTCAGCACAGCCTCTTTCCTTGTCCAAAGTGTCATGAAGGCCTCATCAGGATTTCGTGAGTTTTGGATCCACGCCCGTTCCTCCTCATTCATGGTGTAGTCAATCAGCTGAGCACTGACATGGCGTAAGACTTCCACGTCCGCGCCCACGGGCTGTTCGCTGATGGCGCAGAGGGCAACTGTTTTCGAATGGCTGAGGTTGAAATGGATGTCAGGACGGTTCTCGATGAACGGTTTCCCGTCGGCTGTGAAGGCTAAAATGGGATTTTCCTGGATTCCGTACTCCATCCGCAGCCCTTTTTTCAGTAGCAGATATGCTGCCAAGGATTGCTGGCGGCTGCTCTCGCGCAGGAAACGCATAGCCAGCTCCCGCCGCTGTTCGGACACTTCGGCAAGGACCGCCACCACATCAATCGATTCAATATGCTCGTCAAGATATATCATGGTTATCGCTTTTAAAGCATTCAAAAATCCAACGTGCAAAAATAGTAAAAAATAGTATTTTTGCGCAAAGAAAAAAAATGTGATGAATACTACCTCAAACACCCCTCCGCATTTGTCGCCTAAAATGAAGATGGCGGATGCTATCAATCAGTATCACAGTCTTTTAACAGTATTGCCACGACTCGGAATCCCGCTCGGTTTCGGGGAGAAGAGCATCGGGCAGCTCTGCGCGGAACACCATGTCTCCGAGGCTCTTTTCATGCTCATCAGCCGGGTCTATTGTCAGGACGATTATTTCCCGACGGCCACCGAGCTGCAGCAGTGCCGGATGTCTGACATTCTGCAATACCTTACCTGTTCCCACAAAGACTATTTGGAGAACAAGCTGCCGCACATCGAGCACCATCTCAATGCGTTGTTAGAGCCGATGGACAAAAAGTACAGCACGCTGATCACCAACTTCTACGCCGAGTTCCGCAAGGAGATGGAGAAGCATTTCCGTTACGAGGAGGAGGTGCTGTTCCCCTATTTGCGGCAGATCCTCTCCGAACAGGAAGCCGCCGCCTCCGCGACCTACCAGAAAAGCACCTTCCATCAGCAGCACGACGACATCGAGGACACGCTCAACGACCTCTCCAACCTGTTGCTGAAGTATATCCCCGCCGAAATCTCCCCCGTGGAGCGCGTCGATATGCTTCTCGATATGTATGCCTTGTCCAACGACATCGCGAAGCATTCGATGATGGAGGATCGTATCTTGCTGCCATACATCCAACTGTTAGAATCCAAGCGCCATGAATAAGATTGTCATTGCCGAACCTTCCACCATGTTGCGTATCGGGCTGGAGCGCCTTTTGGAGGAGCTGCCGGACGCGGAGGTTGTCTTTTCAACGGATAATTTGAGCTCCCTGTATGCCAGAATCAACGCCTTGCGTCCGGATATTCTGATAATCAATCCGTTGCTGTTCGATTACGCCAAACGTGCCACGCTTCGCGCCGAGTTCGACCAGCTGCCGAACCTGCGTGTCGTCGGGCTCGTCACCGCCTACCTCGAATCCCAGCACCAGCGCCAGTTCGCCGGCGTCATCGAGCTCAACGACGACATCCAGCGCATCAAATCGACCCTTAACCAGGTGGCTCGCTCGGTCCAGTCCGACGACGACGAGTCCGACACCGCCCCGCTCTCCGACCGCGAGAAGGATGTGCTCGTCTGCCTCTCCAAAGGATTGAAAAACAATGAAATAGCCGATCAACTCAACATCTCCGTCCACACCGTCATCACCCACCGCAAGAACATCGTCCGCAAAACCGGCATCAAATCCGTCGCCGCGTTGACGGTGTATGCGATACTGAACAACCTCATCGAAGAAAAAGACATTATTTAATGTAGAATGTAGAATGATGAATGTAGAATAATACGGTCGAAGGACCATTCCCCCCTTTAGGGGGGATGCCCGCAGGGCAGGGGGGTAAAAAGCCGCCCCGGAGTGGCAAGACGCGTGAAGCGCTTATAACCCCACACAAGCGCAGCGCAGTGTGGGGCTTGATAAGGCAGACAGGTCCGGACTGCGGAATCAACAATAAAGAAAAACCAATACTATGAACATAAGAACCCTACTCACCACCCTGCTGCTGTGCCTCGGCATGGCAGCCACCGCGCAGGAGACCGACCCCTACGTCGGCTACGACCGTGTGACCCTCTACGACAGCATGACCGTGCGCATGGAGGAGAACGGCCTCAGCCATTATGTCAACCACCAGCGTTACCGGATCTTGAGCGATGCCGGTGGGCGCGACTATAACACCGTCATCGTCGATTACGACCCGCTGTCGGCCTACTGCGAGATCCGCGACGTAATTGTCTATCGCCACGACGGCACGGAGGAACACCCCGACTTTATGGTGTGCGACTACCCCGCGCCGGCTCACATGATTTACTGGGGCGCGCGGCAGAAGATGGTCGCCCTCGGCCGCCTCGAACCCGGCGACGAGGTGGAGCTTCTCACCTACAAGAAAGGCTTCACCTACGCGCTGCTGCAGGGCGATGACCCCGACGCGAAGTACATCCCGCCCATGCGCGGCCACTTCTACGACATCGTCCCCTTCTGGGGCAGCCAGCCCATACAGGAGAAAGTCTATCAAGTCAGTGTGCTGACGAGCAAGAACTTGCAGTACAAGATCTATAACGGCAACGTCAGCGTGAAGACGAAGAAGGACGGCGACCGAACCCTCTTCACTTTCGAGAACAAAGACTATTTCCCGCTGAAAACCCCGCGCTACACCGTGGCGAACAACGACATCGAGCCGAAAGTCATCGTCACCACCGCGAAAGACTGGGAGGCCAAGTCGATGTGGTTCTACGGCGTGAACGAGGATTTCGGCAGTTTCGAGGCCACGCCGGAAATCCAGCAGAAGGTCAACGAGTTGCTGATACCGGCGAAGACCGAGAACGACAGCTTGGACATTCTCACGCACTGGGTGGCCGACAACATCCGCTACTCCGGCATCTCGATGGGCGAGGGCGAGGGGTTCACGCTCCACAAGTGCGAGATGACCTTCCGCGACCGTTGCGGCGTCTGCAAGGACAAGGCCGGGATGCTCATCGGCATGTTGCGGGCGGCCGGCTTCAAGGCATACGCGGCGATGACGATGGCTGGCGAGCGCATCGAGGACATCCCCGCCGACCAGTTCAACCACTGCATCACGGTGGTGCAGCGGCGCAACGGCAACTACCAGCTCCTCGATCCCACGTGGGTGCCGGGCGTGAGGGGTGAGCTCTGGTCCAGCGCGGAACAGCAGCAGAACTACCTGATGGGACTGCCCAAAGGCGCGAAGTTGGGACTCACGCCCGTTTCCGATCCGAAAAACCATTACGTCCGGATGACCGCCAGCACGCAGGTCACCAAGAAAGGTTCGCTGAAGGGCACGGTCACCATCACCGCCGACCGGCAGAGCGACCGCACCGTGCGCGGTGTCTTCTACGGCTTCCGCACGGAGTGGCGTAGAAGTGTGGAGGAGCGTTTCTACCAGGAGTATCCCAACGCGAAGCTCAAGAGCGTGAAATACACCAGCGAGGACGACTACCTCAAGCAGCCGGTAAAGATAACCTATAAGTTCGAGATCCCTGATTACGCGGTCGTTACCGACAACGAGGTCATTGCCACGCCGTTCTTGGCCAACGGTTTCTACACCTTCGCCATGCGCCACCTCTACTACAACACGAGTCTCGAAAAGCGCGACTATCCCTTCACCGACCGCTGCTCCCGCTACGTCGCCATCAGTGAAACGATGAAGGTGCCGTCGGGCTACACCCGCGTGAGCGCGCCCCAGGTCCAGCAGTTCGTCACGCCATCCATCTCGTTCAAAGGCGGTTACACCGTCGGCTACAACATGGTGACCTTCAACGAAACCATCTCCCTCGGCAAGCGCGTCTATGACGCTTCCGAATGGCCCGCCTTCCGCAAAGCCGTGCAGTGCCAACGGGGGTATATGGAGAATCCCGTGGTGTTCATCAAGTAGTCAGCAGTTAGCAGTTAGCAGTTAGCAGTTAGTAGTTAGCAGTTAACGAAAATGTCTCGGTCGAAGCACCATTCCCCCCTTTAGGGGGGATGCCCGAAGGGCAGGGGGTAAGACAAAACGCACGAAGTGCTAATAACCCCACACAAGCGAAGCGCAGTGTGGGGGTTGACACAGGAGACTGCTCCGGACTGCGGAAGCAGCAATAACAAAAAAATAAACAAAAAAATGAAAAGATACATATTCATAATCATCGCAATATGCGCCATGTCAACCGTCATGGCCAAGGCCCCCGAAAAGGACGCCGTATATAAACTCATTTCCGAGAGTTACACGTTGAACACGGATGGTTCCACGGAGTTCCGCAAGCGCACGGAGCTGCAGATCTTCACGCGGATGACCTTCGACCATTTCGGGGAGACGTTCATCACCTACAACCCTGATTTCCAGGAGCTCATCATCAACGAGGCCTACACCATCCGCAAAGACGGCAGCAAGGTGGAGACCCCCGAAAACGCCTTCAACCCGATGTTGCCGGATGGCTGCACGAAGTGCGAGCGGTTCAACGGCATCCGCACGATGGTGGTGACGCACACGGCGCTGGAGTACGACGCCGTCATCGTCCTCGACTACACCATCCGCTCCAAGAACTTCTTCTTCCAGGAACTGCTGGAGAAGGTCGATTTGCAGGAGGAGGTGCCGGTGGAGAAGTATGTGGTCAGCGTGACCGCACCCGACTACAAGCCCGCGAAATTCCAGCTCAACGGGGAGAATCTCGTTTACACGAAGACGGAAACCACAGACAAGGATTTCGTCACCACGGTCTATACTTTTTCAAATCTGCCGGAGCGTCCCACCGACGAGTATCTCTTCCCGAGTGTGTATGCTTCGCTGACGTTCTTCACAATGGACAATGTGGAGAATTTGGTCGGCAAGATGACACAGCAAAACTCAATGCAGAAGTTTGACAATCAGAAGATTACGGATTTCTTCAAAAGTCGCTTCACGGATGAGATGAACGTCATGGACAAGATATTGTACGTCAGGGATTATATCCACGACAACATCCAAACCAACCATTTGGACGCCAGTGTGTTAAACTATATGTTCGCCTCGCCGAAGCAGGTGTGGGAGAGCAACTGCGCGTTGTCGATCGAGAAGAACATCCTGTTGGCGGGGGTGTTGCAAAGTTTGGGGAACGATGCACAATTGGCGTTTGTGGGGAACTCGTTAGTGGCTGATTTGAAGACAGTTGTGCGCATATCTCGTCTTGGACATGCCGACTATATTTCGGCTGACGAGCCCGAAGAACTCAGTTTGGACGCTTACTTCGCGCCCGCCATCCTCATCCTTCAGGATGGAAAAATAGAGAATGTGACAGCACAGCCCATTTCCGTGGAAAGAGCGGCCGAAATCACGATTCAAAGCGGAAAATTGGATGATCCGGTGGTGGAAATGCAACAGTATAAAGTGGAGTCGCCAAAAATGAAATATCTGCAAGTGCATGGAAGCGGCGACACAAAAGTGTCTGTTTCGCAGCTCTCTGGCAAATATTACGAAATGACCATCGACGACGGCGAATACGGTACTGAAGTCCGTTCCGTGAACATCCACAACGACCGCAAATACGATGTGGACACAAAAGAATCGAGCGAGAAATACGGTTACACCGTCAAATTGCCCGCTAACGCCCGTTGTCTGACGAAAACCTCACACAAAGAAATCACCGTCGAGGGCGCCAAACTCCTGATTGATGTTGTGGTGGGCGGTAATACGGTAATGATTACAAGGACGTTAAGTCTGCCCAAAGAGGGCATTTCCGCCAAAAACGTGAAGAAGTTCAAAGCGATGATGGGAGAGTGGGAAGCGCCGGTGAAGGTGGTGTTTTCTACCTTATAGGGGCGCAGCGCAGAATGCAGAGTGCAACTTTCATGTTGTTTCGTGCAGATAACATTCAGTTAATTGCATAAAAAGTAACATTCAAAAAAATATTAACATTCTGGCGGGGTGTATCGAAAAAAGTGTATCTTTGCCGCTTTGTTTTTATTAATCACTAAAACCAGAAAAAACATGAAAAACAATCAAATCTCGGATCCCATCGCGGAGGCCAGAAGATACGTGGCCAACGCAGAAGAAACCATCGGGAAAGCCAAGTATGATCCGGAAACGAAATCCTACACAGACAACAAGTACGTCAGGACTGCCGGCAATATACTATGGAACGGTTGTCTTATTGCACTTGAATCGGTCTTTCATCTGCGCAAGGGTAAGGGTCGCCCCTCAATAGACAAGTATCGTGAAGCTGCAGCAAAACGCGACGGCAAACTGCTGCGATTTATGAATTACGGATACGATGTTCTGCATTTGTCCATGGGCTACGACGGTGTGGAAAGCAAAAAGGTCTGCGACGCCGGTTTCGAGGTCGCAAACGACATCATCGACCACTGCGCGACGATGCTGCCGAAGCCGGTGTGTGCGTGAGAGGGGAGCT
>CACXUB010000037.1:15301-31237 GCA_902770735.1 uncultured Bacteroidota bacterium
CTCGTTTTCCGCGCGGAGTTGCTCGTAGTATTTGGTGAAGGTCATGCACATGTACGGGGCGAGCCACAGGTAGCCGATTCCGAACGTGAACATGCAGAGAATGCTCCAGCCGATGAAGCTCAGCATCAGTATGAAAAGTTCGCCCTTGTGCCCTTGCATCATCATGCGGCTCTTGGTAAGTGTTTCTCTGGCAGAGAGTTCCGGCTCATCGCGAAGGAGGAAAGGCACCAAGGCATAGGCAAGCGCGACCACATATACCGGAATCATCAGCAACAACGCCATGAACATGGTGAAACCCCAGTGACCCTCGAGCTTTTCGAGTCCGTCCATAATGCCGATAAAGGCGATGTATGGAACCGTGGCGGCCATGACGACAAGTCCCAACAGGATGTAGGTGCCCAGCACATGAGCGAATTGCTCTTTGCGGAAGCCGTAGAACAGGTCGCCGATATCAGCGGGGAGGTCCTGCCGCGAGGCATGCAGGTAGGCCACCATGTAGCCGTAGCTTATCGGGATAAGCAGAACCGCCACGATGAGTCCGATGAAGGAGAACACAGCGGCCAGTCCGGTAAACGAACTGCCCTCAAAAATGGTCCCGAACATGGACAAAAAGCAGAACAGCGAATAGATCAGCAGATAGATGAACGTGAGTCCCACGAAGGAGCCCCATTTGCCTCTCAGCGTGGCAAGTGCTTGGTCTTTCAGATCGTTGATTTTTCCCATAAGTGTGAAGATTTTTGGTGATTAATGATCGGCAAAAGTACATTTTTTTTCAATTGGGAATGGCCTCGCTGTTGTCTGTCTTCGCGTTGAACAGCAGCAGGGGCACGAAAACCGTGAACATCATACGGCCGGTCTGCGCGTTGAGGGTGTCCTCCACAAACATCGACAGGGCCAGCAGCAGGATGAGCGCAAAATAGACGAATGTGACCCGTTTGCGCATGGCCGCGAACGGATAGATCAGCAGGAAGCAGAAATAGAGCATCGGGATGATGCCGGCGGCGAGCCAAAAGGTGAGATACTGGTTGTGGCTGCCGCGGTTTTTCTTTTTGTCGGCGATAGGGGAGTGCTCCAGGACTTCGCGTTGCTGCCCGATGCCGACCCCGAAGAGCCAGTTCTCGCGGATGAGCTCCCAGGTGGTGCGCCACAGTTCCAGCCGCTCCAACAGCGACGATTCGTTGATGATGCCGTATCTTTCGTAGAGCGTGATTCCGAAGTAGGTCTCGTACAACGCTCGGCGCAGACTGGCGTTCCGGGCATAATAGACGTTGGCCTTCTTGTTCTCGATGTTCCGGATGTCGTTGTCGCTGAGTCTCATCACGGCGGCGGAGTCTTTCCTCATGCCGAGCGAGTTGAGGTATCTGACCAGTGTGACGGCAGTCAGTTCGTTGTAAGCCGTGTCGGAGCGCATCGCCCAGGCTGTCTGCAACTCCTTCTCACAGACGTAGTTACCGATGCCGTAACCGTTTTCCACCATCGGATTGTCGTCAAAAGAGTAGGGGTTTCCGGAGGCGGTTTGCGCGCCGCGGTCGGGCAAAGGGTCTTTTACGTGGAAATAATCGTATGTGATATATAGGGTGTAGGCAACGGTAACCGCCAAAAATATACCCAATGCTCCTCCCAATGTCCATTTCAACTTGTTATTCTTTTGATTTACAACAAGATATACGATATAACACAAAGAGATTGTCGCTATGGTCAGGATGCCGGAGAGCGTTTGGGAATAGAGCAGGTATCCGAGTAGGAATATGCTTGTAATCAAGTAGATGTATCGCCATTTTGGATTTTCTTCCGAAAAGTGTATCGCGTAATGGACGCAGAAGACAATGGACATCACCACGCAAAGGCTGAAGCGGATGTGGTCGATGAAGCGGGACATCTCACGGGTGTTGCCGAGCGTGTGGGTATGTGCGTAAACGAAATTCCAACAGCAGGCGAATAGGGTGGCCAAAACGAATGCGCTGAAAATATAGCGTAACTCTTTGCTGTTGAATTGTTTAGATGTGATAACGACGATAGGGGAGAGCAAGAAGGGCAGTTTTCCGAGCATCTCTTTTCCGGCCGCGCTCCAATCGGTGACATGGACCAGCCCGATGGCATAGACGAGGTAGAAGGCGGCGAACCAGAGCCCCTGGCGGTTTGCTTTCAACCGCTCTTTTTTCTCGCTCCAGTTCCATTCGGCAATCCAGTTGAGGAACAGCAGGAAGGAGGCCAGCCCCATCACAAAGTGCGACAGCGGCATTGACACGGCCAGCGCGACGGTGCCGAGCAGATAGAAACGGCGGTGGAAGTCGGCGCGGCGCATCTCCTATTTCTTCGGCGACAGGATGGCGTTGTAACGGCTGGAGTTCAGCAGGACCTCTTTGGCGGCTTCGATGTAGCTGTCGTGGTGCAGGCTGTTGACGAGCTTGCCGGTGCTGAAGTAGTAGCGTGACACGATTTCCTGCGTGAGGGCGCGCTCGATTTGGGCCTTGTGGGTGTTGAGGTCTTGCGTCTTGAGTTTCTCGATTTGGGATTTCAGCTGGTTGTAGGCACTTTGGATGTCGGCGAACGAATGGTCCTCTTCGGCGGCGGTCTTCAGTTCCTCCAGTTTTGTCTCCAAAGCGGTGGTGCAGGCGTATTTTTTCGTTTGGAGGAATTTCAGGAATTCGTTGTAGAGGGCGTCATCGACGACGAATTTCTCCGCTTCGGCGATGGTTTCGTGTTTCGCGCGGTAGTCGTTGGCGAAGTCGAAGATGGCCTGTTCCTCGATGAGCGCGGTCAGGATGTCAGGGATTTCCTCGTCCGGTACGGCCACGTCGGGTTCCACGCCGCCCTTGTCATAAACGGTGCGCCCGTTCTTGGTTTTGTATGCAACAGCCAATGAATCAGGAATTTTGTATCCGCCTTTGGTGGTGTCGCGGTCGAAATATTCGATGTTCTGCACGCAACGGCCGCTGGGAATGTAGTATTTCGACACCGTGACTTTCATGCTGGTGTTGTAGTCCATGGGATAGACTTTCTGCACCAGTCCTTTGCCGAAGGATTTCTTGCCCACGATGACGGCGCGGTCGAGGTCCTGCAGCGTGCCGGAGACGATCTCCGAGGCGGAGGCGCTGTGCTCGTTGACCAGCACCACGATCGGGATGTCGGGGTCGGCGGCGACGTTTTGGGTCTTGTAGAAACGGTTCATCTCCTCGATTTTGCCTTTGGTTTCCACCACGGTGACGTCTTTGCCTACAAAGATGTCGATGATGTTGACGGCTTCGCCGAGAAGACCGCCGCCGTTGTCGCGCAGGTCGAGGATGAGGTACTCCATGCCCTCCTCTTTAAGTTGTTTGTAGGCGTCGAAGACCTCCTGCCCGGCGTTTTCGAGGAACTGGTTGAGCTTGATGTAGCCCACTTTGTCGCCGAGGATACCGGAGTAGGGGATGTTGGGCTGTTTCACCTTTTCCCGTTTTACTTTGAAAGTCAGGTTTTTGCCGTCTGTCGGGCGGAAAACATCGACGGTGTAGGTGCTGCCGGGTTGTCCGCGCATGGCGAGAATCAGGGCATCGATGTCGCGGTTCTCCGACGACTGTCCGTTGATTTTGAGGATGCGGTCGCCGACGCGCAGTCCGGCTTTCGAAGAGGGACCGTCGCCTATCATTTCGACGATAACCGGTTGTTTGTCAATGTTTTTCAGTGTGACATCCACATCGCCCGACTCGCCGGCGTTCATCATGCGGTAGGTCTCGATCTCCCCTTCGTTGAAATAGACGGTGTAGGGGTCGAGGCTCAGCAGCATGGCCTTGATGGCGGTCTGCGTGAGCTCGCCGGGCGAGATTTCGTCGGCGTACTTGTCGTTCAGCTCGTTGAGCACGCTGATGAAGATATCGACGTTCTTGACGATTTCAAAGTCGTTTTGCGCGGACAGGCGCGTGAAAAGCCCGAAAACCGGGATTAAAAGGATGAGTATGATGTTTTTTTTCATAATTCTGAGAAAAGATTACCGGTTTCTGCCTTTCTTCTTGCCGAAATTGTAGGTCAGATATCCGGTGAGGTAAACTTTTTTGGCGGGGTTGAAGGCCATCTGCTGGATGAAGGGGAAGACCATTTGCACCTGTAGCCCGACTTCGAGGGCGTTGAGTTTGTAGTCGCTTTTGGCGAAGTCGAAGACAAGGCCGGTTTTGGCGTAGAATCCCGGCCGGAAGATGGTCTCCATGATGCCGGAGAAGAGCCGTGCGCCGCCGAGGATGTTGTTGAGGTTGTGTTTCTCGGGGTCGTAGCGCACGATTTCGGCGAAGCCGGTGTTGTAGTTGAGCACTTCCACGTAGTTGGGGATGCCGATGCCGATGGCGGGACCGGCCGACAGGGAGTAGCGGATCTGCACGCCGCCCCAGTAGGGCTTCAGGTGGAGGGTGCGTTGGTAGCCGTAACCGCCCTGCAGGAAAAACAGCGTGTAGAGCTGTCCGTAGCGGATCGGACGCACGTTTTCATAGAAGGCGTTGATGGAGCGCACCGACTTCGGGTGCTTGTTGGTCATGAACTGCACTTCCCAGAAGTGTTTGTTGAAGAGGTCGGGGGTGCGGCCGTGCTGGAATCCCACACCGAAGCCTGCGGTGTGCGCGAAAACTTGGAGGTTCCACTCCTTGTCGGTCACATCATGGTAGTATTCCCCGACGTTTTGGGCGAAAGACAACATGCAAGCAGCCGCCAACAGCAGGGTTGGCAGCGCTTTCTGGCAGAGTCGTCGAAAAATGCCCGTTTTCCGCATGGGAAGGACGGATTAGTTCAGGTTGTTGTCGGGGGTGTCGGCCGGCATGTTGTAGGAATAGTGGCCGTAGGCGGCACAACGATGCTGCGTGTCGCACGCCGAGAAAATGAGGACAGAGCCCAGAAGCATGATGGCTAAAGCGATGATTTTTTTCATTTTAAGATTTTTTAATTCAAACGGCAAAGATACGATTTTATTGAATTGGTTTAATTTTTTTTCTTTTCTCATGCTTTGTCAAAAAATGTATCTTTGCAGCCAATTTTGAATCGGACAATATGAAATTCATCAAAATCTGTTCCCGACTGCTCCTGTTTGTGCTCCTCTCTTTCGCGGCAGTCTCTTGCAATACGGGCGAAGGCTCCGGCGGCACCGGCTCCATCGAAGGCACCGTCTATATGGTGCTGCACCCCGATGACAACTACAATCTCGATACCGACACGGTGCTGGCCGCCAAGGAAGACGTCTTCCTCGTTTACGGCACCCAACAGTTCTATGGTGATGACGCGGAGACCGACCACACCGGCTTTTACCGGTTCGACTATCTGCGCCCCGGCACGTACACCGTCTATGCCTATTCGTCGTTGGCGAACGGCGAACGACAGGCGGTGGCGCAAACCGTTGAGGTGAAGCGTGGCCAGACGACAACCGTCCCCGACATCTACATCCACGACGGCAAGGCTTACGGCACCTCCATCGTCAAGGGATGCGTCTGGGCGTATTACATCGACAAGAACGGCAACGTGATTTCCCAAGGTTGGGCTTACGGACAGCGCATGTATATCCAGCGGCAGGGTGAAGACTTCGCCTGCGACGACGTGCGCGTGGGTCTGGACGGCGTCTTCGCTTTCCAGAAACTGTCCCCCGGCGTATATACCGTGTTCACATTCGGAGAGGACGAGGATGAAGTCCCCAATGTGGTGTCCAAAAACATTTCCGTTACCGAAACGGATCAGATATTCTGGTTCCCGGACACGTTCAAGGTGAATTTGAATCCCTGATGCGCGGCGGCTGGCCGGTGCAAAAAGGACTGCCTCCGTTGAATCCAAAAATTTCTTCTTTTGAACCTTAGAAAGGAAAAACAATCCAATTTGACATTGAATAAAACTGAAAAAATGAAAAAAATAATCTTGTTGTTGACCAGTGTACTGCTTTGTATATCAGTCTCCTTCGGGCAATCTTCCGAGAAAAAGGAACAGCGGAAGAACATGACGGTCAAAACGTGGAAAACTCCGGTGAAGGGTACCAAATATCTGGACCATGTCACTAAATATGACGCAAAGGGCCGGAAACAGGAGGAGATGGAATACAACGCTTCGGGCTTGCAGACGAGGGTTACCTACGAATATGACGCGAACGACCGCGTGGTGCGCGAGGTGGTCTATGATGATCACAATAAGCCTTATCGAATCCACAAGATCGAGTACAATGCCGACGGCACTAAGAAACGGCAGCTCAACTACAACCCCAAAGGTGTCCTGCTGTCGGTAAGGGAGTACGAATACATCAAGTAAAAGATGCGTAGGCGACATGCGATATTGTTCCTGTTGGTTCTATTGGCGTGCCGTGGAACTTACGCCCAGAAGTTTGAGACGGGCGGTGTCGCGGGGGTGGAGTATTCGTACAAAATCCTCAAAGGCTGGCATGTTGATTTGGAGGGAGAGTTGCGTTTCGACCACAATTTCACCCATTACGACCGTGCCAAAGTCGGCGTCGGGACCGATTACACGTTTTGGAAGAAGCGCATTAAAATCGGGGTGGCGTACAATTTCCTGAACTATCATGACCGTGACGACCAGCTGTTCGACAACCGTCATCGGGTGAAAGGCTTCCTGACCGTTGCGCCGAGGTTCGGGGACTGGAAAATCGCCTATCGCGCCATGGTGCAGGCGACTTTCCGCGATGAACGGCGCGGTGACTACCGTTTCAACCCGAAAACGTACATGCGTAACCGGTTGCAGGTGACCTGGTCGGTGCCGCATCAGCCCGTGAAACTCTATTTGTCGGAGGAGTTCTGGTGGCGACTCTACAAGCCCGGCGACAATATCATCGATAACCTCCGCTCTACCGTCGGGGTGGAATACAGTATCAACAAACACCATACCTTAGATTTTTACCTCCGCAGCGATAATGAGATTCAAGTTAAAAATCCTGACAATGTGCTGTCTATTGGGGTAGGGTACAAATTCGATTAAGTATAGCCAAAAGCCAAAATTTGCAACATGGATAAAGACCTCACCACATGGGATTCCTTCGCCGTCGGTGCGAAGCAGTTTTTGAACGATGTCGTGTTTCAGTATGTGCCGAAGCTGGTTGTGGCGGCAATTGTGCTGTTTGTGGGTTGGAAGCTCATCAACTTGCTGAACAAGATGATGAAGCGGGCTTACGAACGTCACAAGGTGGACCCGTCGCTGCAAGAATTCCTGCACTCGCTGATCGACATCATCTTGAAGGTGCTGCTAGTGCTGACCGCGATGGGTATCATGGGCATCCAGATGACCTCCTTCATCGCCATCCTCGGCGCGGCGGGTGTGGCCATCGGCATGGGACTGCAGGGCACGCTCCAGAACTTCGCCGGAGGAGTTATAATCTTGCTGCTCAAGCCGTTCAAGGTAGGTGATTATATCGAGCAGGGCTCCTACGCCGGATTTGTGGAGAGCATCCAGATTTTCAACACCACGCTTCGCACGTATGATGCCCGCAAAATCATCGTGCCGAACACCGAACTGGCCACCAAGTCGCTGGTCAACCATTTCAATCTGCCGCAACGGCGCGTGGCCATCGATGTGGGTTTGGCCTACGGCATGTCGGTGGAGAAAGCCAAGGAGGTGATGCTGCGCGTGGCGGCCGAAAACCCGCTGGTACTCCAAGAACCAAAGGCACCGCTGGCCACGCTGGAGAACTTCGGGGACAGCTCGCTCAACATGCGTCTCTATGCATGGACCCTCCCCGAGAACTACTGGAAAACCCTCTATTCGCTCAACGAGGGGATTTACAACGCATTCCAGGCGGAAGGACTGGAAATCCCGTTCAACCAGATGGATGTGCATATCCGCGATTCAGAATAGTCCCGTGCTGTTGCCTGTTGCCTAAAAAAAATGTATCTTTGCCGTCTTAAATTTTAGACGATGAATACGACAAGACAACAGAAAATTTCGGCTATGCTGCAACGGGAATTGGCCAACATCTTCTTGGCCGACAGCCGGAATATTTACAAATGCATGATTACCGTGACAAAAGTGACGGTGACCTCCGACCTTTCCATTGCCCGCGCCTACCTCAGTATTTACAATACGGCGGATAAAGAAGTGATTATCAATCTGATAAAGGAAAATACAAAGGATATCCGCTACCGCCTCGGACAGCAGGTGCGCAACCAGCTGCGTGTGGTGCCGGCGTTGGAGTTCTTCCTTGACGACACGCTTGACTATCTGGAACGCATCGACGAACTTCTGAAAAAATAGTGGCCTGGAAAGCACATAAGTCGGCTCTTTTCCTGGCATGGCGTTATCTTTTCTCCAAAAAAGAGCACAATATCATCAACGTCATATCGGGAATCTCCATGATCGGCATCATGGTGAGTACCGCTGCGCTCGTGGTTGTGCTTTCCGTCTTCAACGGCATGTCCGACATCATCGGCGGCTGGTTCAATGCCCTTCACTCTGATTTCGAGATTACCCTGAACGAAGGAAAATCGTTCCCGATGGACAGTTTTCCTAAGGAGAAATTGTTGGAAATGCCTGATGTAAAGGTGGTTAATGAAATTGTATGCGATATGGCGTTGGCGAACTACGACAATCGGCAGGAACTGCTTTACATCAAGGGAATCCCCGGTAACTATTTCAAAGACAATCATTTTGAGAATATGTTGGTGGATGGTGACACGGCGTTGTGGAAAATACAGCAACCTTGCGCCGTAATGGGTACCGGTACCGCCGGCAAGTTGGAGATTAACTTGCTCAGCTATAAACTCGTGAACATCTATTATCCGAAAAGGATGAAAAAGAACTTCTCGAATCCGGCGGATGCTTTTAACACCCATAGCGTTATGCCGAGCGGTGTGATCAGTACCAACACCAGCTACGATGAGAATTTCATCTTCTGTCCTATAGATTTTGTACGGGATCTTATGGATTACAGGGGCGAGGCCACGTCTGTGGAAATCCAGCTGCGCGAGGGGGCCAATATCGACAAATGCAAGGCACAGATCGCTGAAATTGTCGGTGAGAAATACCGTGTCAAGGATAAATTCGAGCAGGAGGATTCGCTTTACAAGACGATGAAGTCGGAAAAGCTGATCATCTACCTTATTTTGGCGTTCATTCTGATTTTGGCCGCTTTCAACATCATCGGTGCGTTGGGCATGCTGATTTTGGAAAAGAAAACGGACACGGCCGTGCTCTTCAGTATGGGCGCTTCTAAATCATTGATTCAAAGAGTGTTCATCTATGAGGGACTGCTGGTCTCCGCCTTGGGCGGACTGGCCGGCACGCTGCTCGGAGCCATCATCTGCTTCCTTCAGCAAACGTTCCATATTGTGAAACTTGGCGGTGGCGGCGCCCATTACATCATCCCTTACTACCCGGTGCAAATCCGTTTCACCGATATTCTGCTGGTTCTGCTTACTATTCTGGTGATCAGTTTGCTGACATCCCTTATTCCCGCTTATAACCTCAAAAAGTCCAACTTATACCGAAATACTGCTTTATGAAACGCATTATCTTACTGACAATCATTGTTTTGTGTGGTGTTTCGCTTTTCGCGCAGACGGCCATCGGAAGTTTCAGCTCGCATATCGCCGTGAACAAATTCATCTCCGTGGCTTCTGATGCGTCAACGATTTACGCCGCCACGGACAACGGATTGCTGCTGCTGGATAAGAACACCATTTACGAAGAGCATCCCGACATCACCTCTTGGTCGAAGGCGGACGGGCTTTCCGACATCGAAATCGTGAAGATCTTTCACGACGATTATTCCGATGCGCTGGTCATCTGCTATAACAACGGCAATATCGACATCATCCGCGACGACAAGCTGGTGAATGTGCAGGATGTGAAGAACAAGTCGCTGAGCGGTTCCAAACGGGTGCAATCGTGCCGCTCGATCGACGGGAATCTCTATCTGGTCTATCCTTTCGGCATCGTGATTTTCGACATGGACGAGTTTATGGTCAAGGACACGTGGTTCACCAAACGTTTAGGGGAGGCGTACACCCCCACGGACGTGGCCATGGCGGGACAGCGGATGTTTGTCTCCACAACCGAAGGCGTGTTCAGCATTCAACGCAATTCGCCGGTAATCAACGACTTCTCCCAATGGCAGAAGGAAAATGGTTGGAATGTCTCTCTCTTGACAGGCATGGGTGAAAAAATGTTCGCCATCCGTGTGCCGGAAGTGGCTGAAAACGAAAAAGATACGCTTTATGTGCGCACGAACGGAATCTGGACACCAACGGAGAAAGCCTATACGTCAACGCGCTGCATGTCGAAGTGGCACGACACGCTCCTGGTCTGCGATTGGGATGTGGTGGAGCTGCTGAACGGCGATGTGGAGAGGCTTTTTTTCACGTATTGGTATGACGGCAACCGGTATCCGGACGCCCGCGGGGCGATTTTGGACGGGGACAACATTTGGGCTGCAGATAATGTTTTCGGGCTGGTACAGAACAATATGACCTATTTCACGCACCATTTTTTCCGTGCCTCGGGCCCTTATAGGGATTACGTGGAGCAGGTGGTGTCGCAAAACGGGATTGTGGCGGTGGTGCACGGCTCGCGCAAGGCTTCCTCGTCCTACGCGCCCGGCTTTTATTACCCTGCCGTCAGTTGGTTCCAAAACCAGGAGTGGCAGTTCAATGCGTTCGACTTCCTCTCGTATGACACGGCGCGCACCACGTACGACCTGAACGGGATTGCCATCAACCCGAAGAATGAGTCGGAATGGGCGGTGGCCTCGTGGAACAACGGCGTCTTCATCTGTCAGGAGCAACGGCCGGTGGCGCACTACAACGAGAAGAACTCCCCTCTGGAGCGGTCGGTGGCGGACAGAGTCCAGGTTTCCGGGCTGCAGTACGACAAAAAGGGCAATCTCTGGCTCACGAACAGCAGCTGTCAGAATATGCTGAAGATGATGGAGCCCGATGGCACGTGGCATTCCTACAACATCACCAGCGGGGTCGTCTCCTCCTCCTCTGACGGCATCGTGGCCGAACATCTCCTCATCGATTCGCGCGGTTACAAATGGGTGAACTTCCCCCGCGACGGTGTGCGCTACCATCTCATCGCCTTCACCGACAATGGCACGTACGACAACCCTGGCGACGACCGTCTCGCCCGTATCGATATGAACGCTGCCGCCGAGGTCCAGTCTTCCACGGTCTATTGCATGGCCGAAGACCTGGATGGCGAAATCTGGATCGGCACCGACAAGGGTGTGAAGGTGATTTACTACCCGAGCAAGGTGTTCGACGGCAATGTATTCCCGAGAAATATCCTATTGGAACAGGATGGATATGTTTCTGTCTTGCTTGAATTTGAAGAAGTTACGGCTATCGCGGTGGATGGTGCCAACCGGAAATGGATAGGTACCAGCAAGGCCGGCGTTTTTCTGATGAGCGAGAACGGCCAGGAACAGTTAATGCACTTCACCGCAGAAGATAATCCGCTGTTTTCCAATCAAATAGTGGATATAGAGGTCAACCAGTTTACCGGCGAAGTGTTTTTCGCCACTGCAAAGGGACTTGTCAGCTACAAAGGGACGTCCACCGGTGGGTTCAAGACGTATGAAGAACTGCCGGTCTATCCGAATCCCGTGCCGCACGGCTATACCGGAGCGGTGGCTGTCAATGGATTGAAAACCAATTCGTTGTGTAAGATCACGGACAGCAAAGGAAACTTGGTGTGGCAGGGCTACAGCGACGGCGGACAGCTGGTGTGGTACTGCAAAGACCATTACGGCAACCGTCCCGCCACCGGCGTCTATTACGTGATGGCCTCCGACGAAGAAGGGAATGAGAAGATTGTCACGAAGTTTTTGTTTGTTAATTAGAGGGAGTAGGGATTAGGGAATAGTGATTAGGGAATAGTGATTAGTGAATAGTGATTTAAAAATATTCCAAAAGGGCTGCAGGCCCGACACGCGTAAGCATAGGGAGAGCGCAGCGAGCCCTATGGTCAAAATCAAAACCAAAACCAATCGTCAACGTTAAAATGATCGTTTCGACTCCGGGAATTGTGATGCATGCCACCAAATACGGCGACACCTCGCTGATTGTGAAGATTTTCACGCAGCAGCAAGGCAACCAGTCGTTTATCGTGAAGAGTGCCTACCGGAAAAACAGCAGGTTCGCGGCATCCTATTTCTCGCCGTTGGCCATGATGGACATCTCCTACGACGATCATAGCAAAAGTTCGTTGAAGTATTTGAAGGATATCACACCGAGAAGGAGTTCCGCGCAGATGTACTACGATCCTGCGAAAAGTTCCATCTTGTTGTTTTACAATGAGATACTATACAAATTGCTGATGGATTCAGGACAGGACGAGGTACTGTTCGATTTTCTGCAGGAGGAAATTGCGAAGGTGCATGAGTCGAAGGGCAGCATGGCCGAGCTTCCGTTGAGGTTCCTGTTGCGCCTCAGTCGGGTGATGGGTTATGAACCGGAGGACAATTTTTCCGAGGATGCTCCCTATTTTTCGTTGCAGGAGTGCCATTTCCAATCGTTCTACATGGAAGATGCCGGGTTTCTGAGCCGTCAGCAGAGTGAATACCTCCACTTGTTGCTCAACAGCGACGACCCCGTGCCGGTCACGCGCGGCGTCCGCAACGCCCTGTTAAAGGGGCTGGTGGCCTATTTTCAGATGCACAACGAACAGATCCGCAAGATCGAATCTTTGGACATTCTCGCCACCGTGCTCCATTGAGTTCGTCTCGGAGGCGTGTGCAATCTGTTTTTCGCTTAATTTGTTGAGGTGATGGCGAAGATAGCCCCCGCCGTCTGAAAATTCCGGTGGGTGTTCCCGCCTCCACGTCGAAAAATTTCGTATCTTTGCCGATTTTCTGAATATAGCGAAATTTAATATGCAAGAATCGAAATTACAGTCAATTGAACAGGCCATTGAGGATTTGAAGGCTGGAAAATTCGTCATTCTGGTTGACGATGAAGAGCGTGAGAACGAGGGCGATTTTATCATCGCCGCGCAACATATAGACGCCGACAAGGTGAACTTCATGCTCTCGCGCGGTCGCGGTGTGCTTTGCGTGCCCATGACCGCCGAACGCTGCCGCGAGCTCGACCTCGAGATGCAGGTCTCCAACAACACGTCCATACACGAGACCCCCTTTACCGTGACCGTTGACCTTCTGGGCCATGGTTGCACGACGGGCGTCTCCATGCACGACCGCGCCGCCTCTATCAACGCGCTGGCTGACAAGTCGATGAAGGCCACCGATTTCGGTCGCCCGGGACACGTGAACCCCTTGCGTGCCCGTGACGGCGGTGTGCTGGTCCGCGCCGGTCACACCGAAGGAACCGTCGATCTGCTGAAACTCGCCGGCCTCGAACCCGTGGGCGCCCTCATCGAAATCATCAACCCCGACGGCACGATGGCCCGTCTTCCCGAACTGCTGAAAGTGGCTGAGGAATACGGCATTACCATCACCAGTATCGAGAAACTGATTGCCTACCGTCTGGAGAAGGAGACCCTGATCCGCAGGGAACAAGAAGTTAAATTGCCAACGCAATGGGGTGATTTTCAGCTGATTGCCTACACGCAACTCAACAACGGCGCCACCCACTTGGCCCTCAAGAAGGGCGACTGGGAAGACGGCGAACCCGTGATGGTGCGCGTGCACTCCTCCTGCGCCACCGGCGATATCTTCGGCTCCTGCAAGTGCGACTGCGGCGAACAACTGCACCGCGCCATGGAGATGGTCGATAAGGAAGGCAAGGGCTTGGTGCTCTACATGAGCCAGGAAGGTCGTGGCATCGGGCTCATCAACAAGCTGAGAGCCTATCATTTGCAGGAACTCGGCCGCGACACCGTGGAGGCCAACCTCGAACTCGGCTTCAAGGCCGACGAGCGCGACTACGGCGTGGGGGCGCAGATCCTCCGCGACCTCAAGGCCACCAACGTCCGCCTCATCACCAACAACCCCGCCAAGCGCGTCGGTCTCTCCGCCCACGGCATCCAAATCTCCGAAACACTGCCCATCATCATAAAACCCAACAAGATCAACGAGGGTTATCTGAAGACCAAACAGGCGAAAATGGGACACAAGTTGGGACTTTAGACGTAGGACTTTAGACTAGTCTTAAGTCCCAAGTCTCAAATCTCAAACCTTTAATTCCATAATAGAACTACTACCCAAAAAGAATCAGATGAAAAACATAAGGAACTTCTGCATCATCGCCCATATTGACCACGGCAAGAGCACCTTGGCCGACCGTTTGTTGCAATATACCAAGACCGTCAACGACCGTGAATTCCAGAACCAGGTTCTGGACGACATGGACTTGGAGCGTGAGCGCGGTATCACCATCAAGAGCCACGCCATCCAGATGGAGTATATGTACAAAGGAGAGAAGTACATTCTCAACTTGATCGATACGCCAGGTCACGTGGACTTTTCCTACGAGGTGTCGCGTTCCATCGCCGCGTGCGAGGGTGCGTTGCTGCTTGTGGATGCCACGCAAGGTGTTCAGGCTCAGACGATTTCGAACCTTTATCAAGCTATTGACAACGACTTGGAAATCATCCCGGTCATCAACAAGATGGACATGCCCGCCGCCATGCCCGAGGAGGTCAAGGATCAGATTGTGGACATGCTCGGTTGTGATGTCGATGACATCATCGAGGCGAGCGGCAAGACGGGACAGGGCGTGGAGCAGATCTTGGAGGCCATCATCGAGCGCATCCCCGCGCCGAAAGGCGACCCCGAGGCCCCGCTGCAGGCGCTCATCTTCGACTCCATCTTCAACTCCTTCCGCGGCATCATCGCCTATTTCCGTATCTTCAACGGCACCATCCGTACCCACGACTTGGTGAAGTTTTTCGCCACCAAACACGAATACGATGCCGACGAAATCGGTATTCTGAAGATGGACCGTGTGCCCAAGGATGTGCTGTCCGCCGGCGACGTGGGCTACCTCATCACCGGCATCAAAACCTCCACGGAGGTGAAGGTCGGCGATACCATCACGCACGTCGAAAACCCCTGCGAAACGGCCATCGAGGGCTTCCAGGAGGTGAAACCGATGCTGTTCGCCGGTATTTACCCCACCGAAGCCGACCAATACGAGGAGCTCCGCGCTTCCCTCGAAAAACTGCAGCTCAACGACGCCTCCCTGACCTTCGTTCCTGAATCGTCATTGGCTTTGGGCTTCGGCTTCCGCTGCGGTTTCCTCGGACTACTGCACATGGAGATCATCCAGGAGCGTCTCGATCGTGAGTTCGACCAGGATGTCATCGCCACTGTGCCGAACGTCTCGTATAAAGTGCTGACTACCAAGAAACAATGGATGGATGTCTATAATCCGTCGGGAATGCCAGCCCCCAACGAAATCGATCATGTGGAGGAACCGTATATCCGCGCCCAAATCATCACCAAGGATGACTACATCGGACCGGTCATCAAGCTTTGCATCGACAAGCGCGGCACGTTGGTCAACCAAATGTATGTGGCTGCCAACCGTGTGGAGCTGACCTTCGATTTGCCGTTAGGCGAAATCGTGTTTGACTTCTACGACAAGCTCAAGAGCATTTCCAAGGGGTATGCCTCCTTCGATTACCACATCACCGACTACAAGCCCGCGCATCTCGTGAAGCTTGACATCCTGCTTAACGGCGACTCCGTGGACGCCCTTTCCGCGTTAATCCATGTCGATAATGCTTACCCGTTTGGGCGTCGTATCTGCGAGAAGCTCAAGGAGTTGATTCCGCGTCAGCAGTTCGACATCGCCATCCAGGCGGCCATCGGCACGAAAATCATCGCTCGTGAAACTGTCAAGCAGGTGCGTAAGGACGTGACGGCCAAGTGTTACGGCGGTGACATCACCCGTAAGCGCAAGCTGTTGGAGAAGCAGAAGAAGGGTAAGAAGCGTATGCGTCAGATCGGTAACGTCGAGGTTCCTCAGTCAGCCTTCTTGGCGGTGCTGAAGCTCGATTGATCTGTGCGGCACCGACCGAGTGCCGAATCTTTGC
>CACXUB010000038.1 GCA_902770735.1 uncultured Bacteroidota bacterium
AACTTGATGATTTTGAAGATTCTGCCGTCCTTGCCGGGCCGCTCCTGCAAGAAGAACGCCCCCGCGCCTTTGTTCGCGAAATGCAGGAACAAAGCCGCCAGCAACAGCAGCCAGCCGACCAGTACCAAGGCGACGAAGGCCAAAAACAGGTCCAAAATCCGCTTCAAATACCGTTTATACATCTTTCCTTCCTCAAAATTCGATTAATTCTCCGACAAAGCCGCCAAGTATGCTTTCACGACAATCCCGCGGTCGAATTCGCGCTGCACCTTCTCGCGCCCCGCAAGGCCCATCCGCACTTTTTCGTCGTAAGGCATAAGGATGAAACGCTCCACGGCATCCGCGAGCGCGCCGGCATCTTTCGCGGGGCACAAAAGTCCGCTGACACCCTCGTCAACCGCTTCCCAACAACCGGGAACGTCGGTGGTGATCACCGGTCTGCCCGCCGCCGCCGATTCCAGCAGCACGTTGGCCATGCCTTCGTGATAAGAGGGATGCACCGTGCACCACGCCTCGCGCATGTACGGACGCACATCAGGCACGCTGCCGTGCCATATCACCACTCCCCTGTCGCAAAATTCGCGCAACCGCGCCTCGTACCCGTCCTCGCACGGACCGAGAATGTGAAACTCGGCCTGCGGATATTTCTTCCTGACAGCCTCGGCGGCTGCCAGCAGCTCCTCAATGCCCTTGTCGCGCATCACACGGCTGATGAATAGGAAGCGCACCGGACTCTCTTGCGGCGGATACGGCTGCAATGCGTGCCATTCGAGATTCACACCGCTTCCCGGCAGCAACACCCCGCAGCTACCGATTTTATTTTTCCGGCAAAACGTCTGTATCGAGGTGTTCTGGTAGAAAACCGTTTTCGCTCGTTTCAGGCCGAAACGGTACATCGCGACCGTGATTTTGCTCAACAGGCCCGGATTCTCGACAGCCGTGCCCAAACCCGTGATATTCGCCAACTGCGGGACATGCGCCCAGCGTGCCGCCACCCCACCGTAAACATTCGGCTTGATGGTGTAGGTCAGCACCGCGACGGGCTTCACCTGTCGGATCAGACGCCGGTATTGCCGGAACAGCCCGAAATCGCGGAACGGGTTCGTACCCCGGCGATCCACCGGCGTGTCCACCAACTCACAACCCAAGTTTCGGAAATAATCCGATTTCTCGCCCTCCTCCCGCGGACAGGCGATCCACACGCGGTAGCCTTCCGCCACCAACGCGCCGACAACCTCTTTGCGAAAAGAGAAAAGACCGACGATGCTGTTCGCCAAGATCAGGACGTTCATATTGTTAGACATTGGATTACAAAAAGTTCAGATACGTTTCACCAGTCGCGCGGGCACGCCGGCATACACGGCGTTGGGCTCGCAGTCACGGGTCACCACGGCTCCGGCGGCAATCACCGAACGGTCGCCGATGGTCACGCCGCCGAGGATGCGCACGCCACAACCGACCCACACATCGTTGCCGATGACCACGGGCAGCGGTTCCGAAGGGTTGTACTTGATGGGCACATTCTCGTCAGCCCACGTATGGTTGAAACTCACAATGGAAGTCCCATGCGCGATAGAGACGTTGTCGCCGATGCGCACACCGCCATACGCATTGATGTTGCACTGCTCGTGGATGGAGACATTGTCGCCGACCTCCAGGTTTTTCCAATGGTGCAGATACACGTGATCCATCACGCAGACGTTTTTGCCCACTTTTTTGGCGGACGCCTTCAGGAACATGTAACGTCTCAGCACCGCGACACCTCCCCGACCGTTGCAACGATGGAACTTCCAGGCGACGAGACGCCCTGGCAACAACGACACCATTTTTGCCCAAAAGCGAATCAGACCGTCGAATTTCTCAAAAAAGGCTCTTCCGTTCATTCTTCTTTCTTCTTTTCAGGGATTAAAATCTGCTTCTCAATCGGGGTTTTGGAAGCGGCGGCGGCCAGCATCATGACGGCCACATACTTGGCACGGTGACGAATCGCCGTTCCCACACTGAAAGTGCCCACGGCAAAAACGAACGTCAACGAGAATATCACGTATATCAGGAACCGTTTCGCCTGCGAGGTTTTAGTCAGCAACGGACGCCGGAACATCATGACCGCCAGTACCAGATAGACTAAGCTGTCGGCGAAGAAAACCATCGCGTCTGTGAGGTTCCGCCAATCCCACGGCATCGGAGAAATGAGCAAGTAGATCATCTTCAACGGCGACAGCAGCATTTTCACCGGGAAGGACAAATACCTCATCCACAACAGGTAAGCAGACCCGGACTCCACCGGTTTGATGTCGAAAGCACCGTTCTCGGCCGCTGAACCGAAGTCGAAAACGCCGCCGTGACCGTGTGTCAGGATGAGCAGCAAGTTCGAAAGGGCGCTGGCGAACTTGGCCAGCAGCAGCTCCGGGAAGATCGGAAGCAACGCCAAGAAAAAGGCGATGACGACGACCGTGAAGAGATACGGTTTGACGCCTTCCGTCTTCCATGTGCGCAGGAACAAAAAGCCCAGCACATAGATGGGCAGCGCGCCCACACTTCCGGCATGCATGATCATGGAGGCGTAGGTGGCAGCCAGACACAACGCGACGGCCCCCACTCCACCCCTCTTATACCAATGGATAAAGACACACGCCGAAAGCATCAGGAAGAACTGCACCCATGCCTCGCGCAGCAAAACACTTGACAGACAAACTATTGCGGGCATAAAGGAAAGGACAGCGACCGCAGCCAAAATCAACTTGCGGTTCACTTTCAGCCAACGAAGGGTGGCATACAGCAACACGACCGTCCCATACGACAGCAAAACATTGAAGAACTGGGCCATCATCCGGCCGCCGGCGCCGAAAATCCGGTAAAAGAACGCCAAGACGTAAGTGTAGTTGGTTTTTATCGGCCCGTCGCCAGCAACATACGCGAGCGTGGCGACATGGAAATCCTCCGTGTCACTCCCGGAGAACGGAATGGGCGCCAGATGGTAATAGTCGGCAATGAAAACCAGCAGTCGCAACAAAAATGCCAACGACAGCAGCACTGCCGACAATCGGTCAGTTTTTATCGCCGTGAAAACCAACACAGCGACAGAGATCAAAACAACGAGAGCTATACTCATGACTTAATTTGTTCGTTAGGGGACGGGCAGCGGCGTGCCGCAATGAAATAGGATATCGCGAAACCGGCGTTGACCAAGACCACGGCCACCGCCGCTCCGGTAGTGTTGAACATATAGGTCATCACGACAAACAGCACGACCCCTATCAGGGTGACCGTCAGGGTGATGTTCCGCAAAAGTTTCTCCTTCCCGACCAGCAGCAGATAATTCACGCCGTAAGCACTGCTGATACCCGTGAAAAAGACTGAGACGGAAAGTATCCGCAACAAGTGAATCGCGGGCAAGAATTCCTCGGAAAAGAGCAGGCGGATCAAGAACGGCGCAAAAGCGAACAACAGCAACGCCAACAGCAGCGAGAACGCGAAATTGATGTGACGGTAACTGTTGTGCTTGTCCATGCGGCGCGACAGGAACGGGAAAAACGTGCGGTTCAGCACATCGATGGTGTGCTTGCCAGCATTGTGCAATTTGCCGGCGGCATCGTAAAGTCCCGCAGCCGTCGAGCCGGAAATCGTTCCCAGCAGGATATTGGGCAAATTGACACAGAAACTCATACACACTTGATTGACAAACAGATCCTTGCCGATTTTGAAACTATTCAGAATCTTCGAAAGCGCAGGCACCTTCAGTTGGCATTTGTATTTCCGCGTAATCATCACGATGGAATACAGGGAAGCGATCACAAAGCCGACCATGTTGAAGAGCGGGTAAAGCAGATAATCCTCGCGTTCCTTGATAAACAAAAAGATGAGCGCCAAAAAGACCACCCGCGAGATCACATTCACAATGGTGATGTGCTCCATCTTCTCAATGCCCTGGAAAAACCATTCCGACACGTTCATCGAGAAGAAAGCCGTAAGGACGGAAATCAGGATCAGCAGCCATATTTCCCTGAACTTCGGGACTGCCAGGACAATGCCCCCGAGAATCAGGAACGCCACCAAATAGAGGACGACACGGGCACACAGAATGGTGGACACGATGTCGGACACCTTGTCCATGTCCTCGCGGTTGCGGGCGACATCGCGGGCCCCGATGAAGTCGAAGCTGAAGTTGACTATCGTCTGGAAAATCAACGCGATGGCGTATGCGATAGCGATTTCGCCGTAATGCTCCGCCCCGATGATGGGGGTCACGTACGGCAGCACGATGAAGGGAATCAGGTACCTCATTGCCTGCAGCACCGCCAACGCCGAGAAGTTCTTCGTCAGCGTTTTGGCGTTCGCACTCCCTATCGAGGATAATTTCCGTTTCAGTCCCATGCCGACACTTTGTAGTTAGCTGTTATAGCGAACCTTTAACCGTTAACCGTTACAACCTTCCGTCCACAATTCCCCGCTCCAGTGTGCCCTTCACGTCGAAAATGACATGTGCGGGCTTCAACAAGGCGGCGACGTCGAGACCCTCGAACTTCCTGTGCGCCACGGCGGCGACGGCCGCGTCGAACCGCTCCTGCGGCAGCTCGTTCACCACCTCGATGCCGTACTCCTTCCGCACGATGTCGGGGTTCGCCCACGGGTCATAGACCGTAATTTCCACATTGTATTCCTTCAAGGCACGGTAGATGTCGATGACCTTGGTGTTGCGCACATCGGGACAGTTCTCCTTGAAGGTGAAGCCGAGAATCAGGATGTGCGACCGCAGCACCTGGATGCCCTTCTTGAGCATCAACTTCACCGTCTCGGTGGCCACGTACTCGCCCATGCCGTCGTTCATACGGCGGCCGGCGAGGATGATCTCGGGATTGTAACCGTAACGTTTCGCGCACTGCGCCAAATAGTAGGGATCCACCCCGATGCAGTGGCCGCCCACCAACCCGGGACGGAACGGCAGGAAGTTCCACTTCGTGCCCGCCGCCTCCAACACGTCCAACGTGTCGATGCCCATCCGGTTGAAGATCTTGGAGAGCTCGTTCACGAAGGCGATGTTGATGTCGCGCTGGCTGTTCTCAATCACCTTGGCCGCCTCCGCCACCTTGATGGACGGGGCGAGGTGCGTGCCGGCGGTGATCACGGAGGCATAGACCTCGTTGACGTACTCCCCTATCTCGGGCGTGCTGCCGGAGGTCACCTTCTTGATATGCTCCACCGTGTGCTGCTTGTCGCCCGGGTTGATGCGCTCGGGCGAGTAGCCGGCGTAGAAGTCCTCGTTCAGCCGCAGCCCGGAGACGTTCTCCACCACGGGGATGCAGTCGTCCTCGGTGACCCCCGGGTAAACCGTCGATTCATAGACGACCACGTCACCCTTGGCGATCACCTTGCCGACGGTCGTGCTCGCCCCCACGAGCGGGGTGAGGTCGGGGTTGTTGTCGGAATCCACGGGCGTGGGCACCGCCACGACGTAGAAGTTGCAGTCGCGGATGCGCTCGATGTCGCTGGTGCAGACGAACCCATGGTTCTGGATGGCGTCCTGCAGCAGGTCGTCGGCGACCTCGAGGGTGCTGTCGTGCCCGGCCATGAGCGCTTCGACGCGACGGGGGTTCATGTCAAATCCCACGGTGGGGTATTTCGTGGAGAAGAGCCGCGCCAGGGGCAAACCCACATATCCGAGGCCGATTACACAAATTTTGGTATCTTTCATAATAAAAATTAATTGCGAATAAAAAATTGCGAATAAAATAATTGCGAAATAAACAAAAACAGCGAAAATGTGCGAAAAATATCAAATGGCTGCGCTGTTCAAGATACGGACGGGGGTCACATATTCTTGATTAAAGTTGACAAGGAGGCCCAACTTATAACCTGTAATGCCAAGATAGTTTCTCACCTGTGCTTTATGTGCATTTGTAAGTTCTGAAACCGATTTAAGCTCGACAATTACTTTGTCAAAACATACGAAATCGGCGACATAGCATGCATCCAACTTCTCTCCTCGATAGAATAAATCGTAATGTTTCTCGCGTTCAAAGGGGATATTTTGATATTTTAGTTCTCTCTCAAACGCCTCTTGATAGACCTTTTCCAACAAACCAATTCCAAGTCGCTTATGGACTTCATAAATTGCTCCATTTATTTTATATGATTCTTTAGGAAATACTATATTACTCATTGTTTTCTTGATTGTTTTCTTGATTGTTTTCTTGATTGTTTTCTTGATTGTTTTCTTGATTTTTATCTTATTTTAATCTTATTTTAATCTATAGTTTTCGTATTTTTTTCGATTCTTTCGCGATTTTTCGAAATTAAATAAGCATTTTCGCAATTAAATAAGATTTTCGCAGTACCAGTCGATGGTTTCGGCGATGCCGCGGGCGAAGTCGTACTCGGGATGGTAGCCGAGCAGACGCTGCGCCTTGCTGATGTCGGCGTTGGAGTGCTTGATGTCGCCAGGGCGCTCCGGTCCGAACGTGGGCGGGACATCCTTGCCGAGCGCCTTCACCAACGTCTCGTAAATGTCGATCAGGTACTCGCGGCCGCCATACGCGATGTTGAAAGCCTCGCCGGAAGCCTCGTCGGGGGCGAGACACGCCTTGAGGTTGGCCTCGATCACGTTCTCCACGTAGGTGAAGTCACGGCTCTGGCGACCGTCGCCGTGGATAACGGGCTGCTCGCCGTGAAGCAACATCCGGATGAACTTGGGAATCACCGCCGCATACGCCCCGTTGGGATCCTGACGCTTCCCGAACACGTTGAAATAACGCAAGCCGATGGTTTTCAAGCCGTAATGACGGGTGTATTGCTTCGCCCACTCCTCATCGCAACGCTTGGTCACGGCGTACGGGCTCAGCAAATTGCCTTCCACACCTTCCTCCTTGGGCAGATGCGCCTCATCGCCATACACGGAGCTCGACGAAGCATAGACGAAAGTCTTGACACCGTTCCGGCGAGCCGCCTCCAGCATGTTCAGCGTGCCCTGGATGTTGTTCAAGGAGTAGAACAGCGGCATCTCGATGCTGCGCGGGACACTTCCCCACGCCGCCTGATGCAGCACGTAGTCCACCCCGTCGCAGGCCTTCATGCACGTGTCCAAGTCTTTCACGTCGCCACGGAAAAACTCATAGTTCAGGTAGTCCCTGAAAATGTCCACATTGTGCTGTTTGCCGGTGCTGAGGTCGTCCAGACAACGCACCCTGCCGCCGAGTTTCAGAATCGCCTCGCACAGGTTGGAACCAATAAAACCCGCACCGCCTGTCACCAAAAACAGCGTGCCTTCCGGAAATTTAATGTCTTGATATGCCATCGCTTCGTTGTTTTATCGTGTCATCATTTGTCTTCGTCAACCAGCCGCAGCAAATACTGTCCGTACTGGTTCTTGGCCATCGGTTGGGCCAGCTCTCGCATCTTCTCAGCGGAAATCCACCCCTGCCGGTAGGCGATGCCCTCCAGACAGGCGATTTTCAGCCCAGTGCGCTTCTCGATGACCTCCACGAAAGTGGAAGCCTCGCTCAGGGAGTCGTGCGTGCCCGTGTCGAGCCACGCGAAGCCGCGCCCGAGGGTCTGCACCTTCAGTTCGCCGTCTTCGAGGAAACGCTGGTTCACCGTGGTGATTTCCAGTTCGCCGCGCGCCGAGGGCTTGATGTTCTTGGCCACCTCCACCACCTTGTTGGGGTAGAAGTAAAGCCCGACCACCGCGTAGTTGCTCTTGGGCTGCTTCGGTTTCTCCTCAATGCTGATGCAGTTGCCCTCTTTGTCGAACTCGGCCACGCCATAGCGTTCGGGGTCGGCGACCCAGTAGCCGAAGACGGTGGCCTTGCGCTCCTCCTCGGCGGTGCGCACGGCCTCCTTCAGCAACCGGGTGAAGCCGTTGCCGTAGAAGATGTTGTCGCCCAGCACGAGACAGGCGGAATCGTCGCCGATGAACTTTTCGCCGATGATGAACGCCTGCGCCAGCCCGTCCGGACTCGGCTGCTCGGCATACTCGAAACGCACGCCGTAGTCGGAGCCGTCGCCCAACAGCCGCCGGAAGCCCGGCAGGTCGTACGGGGTGGAGATGATCAGGATGTCCCGGATTCCGGCCAACATCAGCGCGGAAATCGGATAATAGACCATCGGTTTGTCATAAATGGGCAGCAGCTGCTTGCTCACGCCCTTGGTAATGGGATACAATCTGGTGCCGGAGCCTCCGGCAAGTACGATTCCTTTCATATCTATAACGGTTATCGGTTAATCACGTTTGAAGATGTCTCTCGTGTACACCTTCCCGGCCACGTCGTCGAGGCAGGCGTCGTAGCGGTTGGCGATGATGGCGTGCGACTGGCGCTTGAACTCGGCAAGGTCGTTGACCACCAGGCTGCCGAAGAATGTGCTGCCGTCCTTGAGCGTGGGCTCGTAGATGATGACCTTCGCGCCCTTGGCCTTCACCCGCTTCATCACGCCCTGGATGCTGCTCTGCCGGAAATTGTCGCTGTTTGACTTCATCGTGAGCCGATAAACACCTATCACACAGTCTTTTTCATCCTCGGCACGAAAATCACCACGGTTGAAATAGTCATAATAACCCGCTTTCCGCAACACCTGGTCGGCGATGAAATCCTTGCGCGTGCGGTTGCTCTCCACGATGGCCGACATCATGTTCTGCGGCACGTCAGCGTAGTTAGCCAGCAGCTGCTTGGTGTCCTTCGGCAGACAGTAGCCGCCGTAGCCGAAACTCGGGTTGTTGTAGTGTGTCCCGATGCGCGGATCCAAGCAGACACCGTTGATAATATCTTGTGTGTCAAGACCTTTCATCTCCGCATACGTATCCAGCTCGTTGAAATAGCTGACCCGCAGCGCCAAGTAAGTGTTAGCGAAGAGCTTCACGGCCTCGGCCTCGGTGGTGCCCATGAACAGCACCGGCACATCCTCTTTGAGAGCCGCTTCCCTGATGATTTCGGCGAAACGGTGCGCCCGCTCTTCCAAATGCGGGTTCGACTTGTCGTAACCGACAATGATGCGGGAAGGATAGAGGTTGTCGTAAAGGGCCTTGCTCTCGCGCAGGAACTCGGGAGCGAACAGGATGTCGGGCAGACGGCCGTCCTTGGCGAACTTCTGCCGCACGCCAGCGGTATAGCCCACCGGGATGGTGCTCTTGATGACCATCGTGGCCGACGGGTTGACCTGCAACACCTTGCCGATCACATCCTCCACGGCAGAGGTGTCGAAGAAATTCTTCGCGCTGTCATAGTTCGTCGGGGCGGCGATGACCACGAACTCGGCATCCGCATAACCGGACTCCCAGTCCATCGTGGCGCGAAGCTGCAACGGCTTGTGCGCCAGGTAATCCTCTATGTACTCGTCCTGAATGGGCGACTTCCTGTTGTTGACCATCTCCACGCGCTCGGGCACGATGTCCACGGCGGTGATATTGTGACGCTGCGCCAGCAAAGTGGCAATACTCAAACCAACATAGCCGGTTCCTGCTACGGAAATATTCATATTATCGCGATTTTCATTAAACCTTAAACGCTAAACCATTAAATTTTTTCCAAGAACTCCGAGGGGATGTAGGAGGTGGCGACAAGCGCAATGCCTTCGACGGAGACGAGCAGGCGGCGGTTGCCCTTGACACGCTTGATGTAGCCGACGCAGTCCTTGTACGGGCCGCCAGTGACCCTGACCTTCTGTCCCTTGCGGTAGTCGATGCTGCCCACGTCGAGGTATTCGAGCCGGTCGTCTTCCACGGAGGTCGCCAACCGGAAGACGCGCATTTCTTCCTCATCGATGGGCGACGGGCGGCGCACGCCGTCAGTGACATGACTGTAGAGCATCACCCGCCCCGAGAGCTTTTTCTGCCACGCCATGACTGATTCCTCTGTACAACGGACGAAAATCAGCGACGAAATCGCCGGTTTCACGACCGGCACCGCGTTCCCATCCACCATGTTGTAGGTTCTGACCACTGGGAAAAAGGTTTCCACGCCATCTTCCCGCATCTCCTCATCCACATCCGGAACCCGGTTGTAGAAGACCTTGAAGGCATACCAGCGGAGGATATTCTCCGAACATTTTGTATTGGCGATTTGCGGCTCCAATTTTTGTTGTCTTTTATTCCGAAAACGAGCAGAAAAACTCGCTTAAAACAGGCAAATTCAATTATTCCTTTCATGGCGCGCCACGAAAGGGAACACAGGGACAGCTGTACGCTAACAGCCTGAAATCTAAATCCTTTTGAACCCAAAAGGATATGCATAGATTTTCCCTTGCCTGTATAAGCAAACAGGCCGCAAAGGTACATAATTTTTACATAAATTGTCCCGAAAAAAAGCAGGTTCCATCCTGCAAAATGTACGGCGGGAAGGTTAACGGTAGCGGGCGGCGCTGTCCGTGTCGCCCAGGCGCGTGTATGCGTCAACAAGTCCCTTGCGGATGGCTTTTGTGAGCTCCGCATCGTAGGAAAAAGCGAGGGCCTGCTTGTAGTACTCCACCGCCTTTTCATCCTGACCCTCATGCAGGAAAGCGTCCGCGAGTGCCGCCAGAAGCGCCGCAGACTGAGGGAACAAAATGGTCATATCTTCCTCTTTGTCAATCAGTTTACGCCATTGTCCAGACTTGGAAACCGCTTCCGTATAAGCTGCCCAGACATCGTAATCCGTGTCGTCTTCGCGCAATGCCTGTTCCAACGTGACAACGGCTTCGGCATAGTCCTTCGCCCGCAAGAGCGCAATTCCCTTCACCTTGCTGCCAGAAGAGGGATCGGCGGGCTCGACCGGTTCGGCCGAGTCGTACTTTTCACCCTTCAGATGCGCAAGCTGCTCAAGAATCTCCTCGGACTTGGCGGCATTGCCGGTTTTCTCGTAGCAACGGGCCAGGGCGAAAAGATACCCGAGATTGTCGGGAAATTCATGGCACACCTTCTCCCAAATCGGAAGCGCCGCCTTGAAATTCTCATTGGTAAGGTATGCCTCCGCGAGAGCCACTTGGTACCAAATATTGTTTTTGTCCAGCTTAACAGCCTGTTGACAAGCGCTTTCCGCCTCCACATACCGCTGTTGCCCCGTATAAACCCGAGAAAGCATGTAGTATGAAGGAGCATGCTTGGGCGCGTCCGAAAGAATGCCGGAAAAGATCTGCACCGCTTCGTCATACTGGGCGGTATAGTAGGCCCGCAACCCCATGTTGAAGCGGCTCGAAATCTTCCGTTCCGTCACCGCCTCCTTGGAGTTCGAGGCCGCATTCCGCGTCTTCTTCGCCGGTTGCGCACACAACGCCACACTCACCCCCAACAACACCCAAAACAACACTAATTTTCTCATATTCAATATTTTCTCAAAATACATTCCTATCCCCTATTCCCTATTCACTATTCACTACTCCCTACTCACTATTCACTATTCACTATTCACTATTCACTATTCACTATTCACTATTCACTACTCCCTATTCCCTACTTCTTCCCACTATGCCCGAACCCCCCGGCGCCGCGTTCCGTGTCCGACAGTTCCTCCAGCGAGGCCACCTCTGTAATCTCCTCCTGCTGGAATTTCGCGACGACCAGCTGGGCGATACGCTCACCGGGCTGGATCTCAAAGGGTTCCTGCGACAGGTTGACCAAAATCACACCGACCTCGCCGCGATAGTCCGCGTCGATGGTGCCGGGACTGTTGAGCACCGTGATGCCGTGCTTGAGCGCAAGGCCGCTTCGGGGCCGCACCTGCGCCTCGCAATCCGCAGGCAATTCAATGAACAGGCCCGTCGGGATGAGCCGGCGTTCCAGCGGCTGCAAAACGACAGGTTCCTTCAAGTCCGCACGCAAATCCATACCGGCGGCATTTTTGGACGCATACGCCGGCAGCGGGTTGGCTGATTTGTTGTAGATCTTCATATTTCAGTTTGATAAGTTTAGGGTTTAGAGGTTTAGGGGTTAGAGGGTTAGAGGGTTAGAGGGTTAGAGGGTTAGAAGTTTAGGGGTTAGGGTTTAAGGTTTAGAGTAATTAGCCCAAAGTCGCGAGACTCCCGTTTCCAGTATCCGTTTCTCGCCAGTGTGCAACTACTAACTGCTAACTACTAACCGCTAACTGCACATTACTGCACGATTTTGCCGGCTTTGACGGCCTTGTCGTAGAGTTCCTGCACATACTGGTTGATGAACTGGGCTTTTCGTTGGTTCATCAGGAGCATACCGGCGGCGGCTCGTTCCTCTTTCGTCTCATTCACAGAACGTTGCGAACGGTAATCGAGGATCGCCAGCAGGACGGTCTGGTCACCGACAGCCTTTTCGATGTGCAGCACATTTCCCCGTTCGGCAGCCTTCTGCGCGTCAATCTCGAAAGAGACTTCGTTCTGAAGGTCGTCAAGATAGAGCCAGGCGTCGTCGTCGAGCAGATATTCGATGGTGTCCCCGAGCATCGCCACAAGCGACTCTTTCTCCTCTTTTCGACGGTTCTCATCAAAAAGGATGGCTTTGACTTGAGGAAGTTCCGCAGAACTGGTAGGCATTTTGACGTAATTGACACGCACAATCTCCTTTTCCACCGTGTATCGGCTGTCGAGGCTACGGGCAAACGCGCTGATTTCCTGCTCCGAAATGGAGTTGTCTGCCGTGTCGCCCATCCAAAGTTTGTCGTAATACTTGTTAATTATCAACGCATTACGGTAATCAGACATCTCTTTGTCGAAATTTTTCTCACGCGGGGAGAGTTTCTTCTCGGCTTCGTGAAGCACTAACTTTTCCTTCACCCAGCTGTCGATGAAGTCGCGCACGAGCACAAGGCTGTCATCCTGCGACAACCCCACCGGCATGGCGGTGCGGATTTCGGAGGCATACAGTTTATACTGATACACCTGCGCCACCACGGGGTCCTCCTTCCGGTGGCACGACGCGAGGACAACAAGCGCAAGGCAGAAAATGGCGGCGAGACGTTTCACGTTATTTCTTCAAAATAGTCCGGAAAACATCCTCGTTCAGCTTCACGGGGTACTTTTTGTGCAGTTCTGCCACCCATTCTTTCTCCAAGAAGTCCTGATATTGGCTGATGACAAGCGCACGCACCTCTTCGAACGGTTTGTAGGGATTGGCCGGGTCGCCAGTGGGGAACTGCGTCTTGATTTTCTCATAGAAGCGTTCCGCGCCGACCGTGTCCTGAATGGCTGCATTCCACACCATGCGGGAATTGACCTCGTAGATCAAAAGTCCATCATAGACCTCGTTCACCACATCGCGATACTCGGGGTATTTGGTCATAAGTTGTGTGGTTTCATAACGCAACATATTCTCACTCACAAAGTTAGGATAGATCTGTTCCAAGAAGTTCGCCATGGAGGTGCTCAGTTGGGCACCCTGGTAGCGGGAGAGGTATTTGCCGAAATCGCGGGCCGTCAGCGTCTGGTCGGCGAACGTGCACATCGGCTTCAGCTTTTCGATGCCCGCCAACGAATCGATGGCGACATGCTTGCTCTGGAAATAGTTCTCTGTCAGGTTCTTTTTGAAGAAATTCATCGCCGCCTTACGGCCTTTCTCCTTGTAGTTATACTCTATTTTAAGCTTTTCCACGAGCGACTCTTTGCTTCTCTTGGAACGCGCGTCGCGGCCGAGGCGGTTCTTGATCATATACTCGAACTCGTCGTTCACCGTGGTGTAGATCAGAGAGTCGAGGCGCAGGATGTGCCATCCCATGGCGGAAGGCACCGGTTCGGAAATCTGGCCGGACTTGAGATTGATGGCGGCGGAGACATAGTTTCCGGGACGGCGGTTGGGCACGAACGGCTCCATACGGCCGCCGTTGTCCTTGGTGGCCATGTCTTCGGAGTATTTGGCGGCAAGCGCGTCAAAGGAGACGCCCTGCTGGAATTCCTGCTTGATCTGTGCGCATTTTTTCATCGCCACCTGATGGTCGGCCTTCGGGTTGAGAGCGTTGGAATCTCTCACAAATATCTGGGACACATACAGTTTCGCAATTGCCGGAATCTTGTCTTGCAGATAGACCAAATGGTAACCGTACTGGGTGCGCACCGGCATGGAAACCTGGCCCACCTGAATGGAATAGGCGGCGTTCTCGAAGGGATAAATCATCTCCAAGACGGAGAAATAGCCCAGTTCGCCGCGATTGCCGGGCTGTTTCCGGTTGTTCTGCGGATTCACGAAATCACGCGCCGACTCATCCTCGGAATACCGCACGGCCGCCTCGTTGAAATCGAGTCCATTCACGATTTCATCCCTGATTTTCATGATTTTATGGTACGCGGCGAGCGTGTCCTTGGGCGACGCATCCGGCGCAACACGAATCAAGATGTGCGAGGCGCGCACGTGATAGCGCGCACGCTCGACCGTCTCCTGCAACAGCTGGTCACTAACCTCTGTGTCAATGAGATACTGCTGCGCATACTGTCCCTTGTAGGCTTCCCACTCCCGCTGGAACACCTTGGCAGTGTCCAACTGCATGGCTTTGGCCTCCTGGACTTTCATCCGATAGTCCTGGTAGAGCTGAAGATATTCGCGCAAATCGGCCTCCGTGGCCTCGCTCAAAGAGCTGTTCTTCTGGTAAGCTTTGACAAACTCGGACTTCGTGACCTGCTCGTTGCCCACCGTCATCAACACGGGATCGCTGTTCTGGGCGCACAAAAAGCCGCCAAACAATGCAGCCATCGAAATCGCAAAAGAGAGAATCTTTTTCATATTATGTTCAATATCAAAATGTTATTTACAATCTTTGTCACTTTAATAAAACCTGCAAAAATAACATAAATTTTCAATTGCAGCGTAAAAAACGGTTAGGAGGTTAGGAGGTTAGGAGGTTAATAGTTTATAGTTTAGAGTTTAGAGTTTAGAGTTTAGGGAATAGGGAATAGTGTTCGCGAAAGTCATAGTCTAAGTCTAAGTCTAAGTCTAAGTCTAAGTTTAAGTTTAAGTCTAAGTCTAAGTTTAAGTCTAAGT
>CACXUB010000039.1:0-453 GCA_902770735.1 uncultured Bacteroidota bacterium
GGCAACATGTTCAGTTCTGATTATTTGGACGCATTGAACGCCAAATCTCAAGCGATTGCAAGCGAAGAATACGACAAGGCTTTCGATAGGTATATGAACGACAGGGATAAATCCTTGAACGAATGGAAGGCCAACCAGGAAGAAAAACAGAAAGCCTATGACACGAAGGCCGATTTATACAAGAATCTGGCTAATTCATACGGAAACGACTTGACAAACTACAGCAACGGACTTTCTGACTACTACTCGAATTTGATTGACTCTAGCAACGCATACACGCAGGGACTAATCGATTTGAACACGGCGGCGTTCAGAAGGCGGTCGCAGGCCAGATACGGGACGTTCTCGTCCAGGACGGAGGGCCGCTGGGTGGTCGGTTCCCATTCCACGCCATAGTGTTCGGCGATTTTCTGGAGGAATTCAGCCACCGTGACCTTCTCGCCGGGGATGTTG